>JBASRN010000108.1:0-7716 GCA_049273855.1 Blastocatellia bacterium | reverse complement strand
CGAGGAGGGGCGCCCACGGAGGGACGCCCGTACAGGTCGCCACGGATGCGCGCCATGCTCTAACTCCCATTCCCAACAGTGCTGTAGTCTGTCAGCACTGTTTTGTCGCCCAGCACGGCACCGCGTGCGACTGTGACCGCGCGACCGATGTGACAGCCCTTGCCGACAATCGAGCCGGTGATGATCGACCCTGCGCCGATGCGCGATCCGCCGCGTACGACGGAGTTTTCTATTCGAGTGCGTTCTTCGATCAGGCAGTTGCGGCTCACGACTGAGTTGATGATTTGGGCGCCCGCTTTTACGGTGCAGCTCGGATCGACGACTGAGGTGTTGTCAATCTCGGCGGCCGAATCGAACTTGTCGCCGCGCTCGGCCGGGGGACGCGCCAGGAGCTTTACCTGGCCGGCCAGCACATCCATGTTTGCCTGAAGGTAGCTAGCCGCTGTCCCGATGTCGCGCCAGTAACCCCGCCAAGTGTAAGCATAAAACGGCTCGCCGCGCTCGAGCAGTTGCGGGAATACCCCGTACTCGAACATGAACGGTTCGCCTTCGGGCACGTAATCCAGCACGCGAGGCTCGAGAATGTAGATACCCGCGTTGATGGTGTCGCAAGTGATCTCTTCGGGTTTGGGCTTTTCGATGAAACGGCGCACTCGTCCATCCGGCTCGGTCTCAACCAGGCCGTAAGCGGTTGGGTTAGGAACAGGCGTCAGCACAATGGTGGCCACGGCCCGGCGCTCGCGATGAAAGCGAATCACCTCATTCATGTCGATATCGGTCAAGACGTCGCCGTTGAAAACCACGGTTGTCTCGGTTATCAGCGCGGCAGCGTTGCGATAAGCGCCTGCTGTGCCCAGCGGCGTAACTTCGACCGCGTAGCTGATTCGGACGTTGAAATCCGTTCCGTCTCCCAACCGGTCTTCGATCTTGTGCGGCTGATATGAGAGCGAGAGGATCACGTCGCGCACGTCGGCGCGCTTCAGCAGTTCGAGTTGATAAAGAAGGAAGGGGCGGCCGGCTATTGGAACTATGGGTTTGGGGGTGTGCATTGTGAGCGGGCGCAATCGAGTGCCCTTTCCCCCAGCCAGTATGAGTGCCTGCATCTGAGACGACAGCTCCTGTAGATGATGTGCCGCGCGTTCGAATTAAGCTGAAGTCTATCACCGCCACGCCGAGACTGACAAAGCTGCGGACAGTTCCGACCTTGTGATAAGATCCGGTTTGCGAACTAGAAAGGCGGATGTCTTATGAGCACAGTGCGAAACCTGACTGAGATTGAGCCGTTAGTGCTGCGCCTCGAGGATGGAATGAAGGAAATGACCGACGAGGCGTTTCTTGAGCTTTGCAACCGCAATGAAGAATTTCGCATTGAGATGAACAGCGACGGAGACTTGATCGTTATGTCACCGACTGGATCGAAGACCGGTGAACGCAATTTCTCGTTGACCGTACAATTTGGCGCGTGGGTCGAGGAGGACGGTACTGGAGTGGGTTTTGATTCGTCTACGATGTTCAAGCTTCCAAACGGCGCGCGGCGCTCTCCAGATGTGGCATGGATCCGGCGCGCGCGCTGGGATCAGCTCAGCGAAGAAGAACAAGACGGATGCGCGCCGCTTTGCCCCGATTTTGTGATCGAGTTGCGCTCGCGGTCGGACCGGCTGAAAACACTTCAAGCTAAGATGGAAGAGTACATCGAAAATGGAGCCGGGCTCGGTTTGCTGATTGATCCGTTCGAAAGGAAGGTGTACGTCTATCGCGCGGGCACTACGGTCGAGTGTTTGCTTCAACCTCAAGAAGTGAGCTGCGAGCCTTTGCTTCCAGGGTTCACTTTGAAGCTGAGCAAACTTTGGCATCGATGAATTCGCTCGCGAAACCGCATTGGTTGGACGCGGAAGGTTGAGGGTTGATGATGACGGATGCACTGATTCTTTCAGGAGCCAGGACGCCGGTCGGGAAACTTCTGGGCGCTCTCAAGAGTTTTAGCGCGGTCGAGCTTGGCGTCATAACCGCTCGTGCCGCGATCGAACGCGCGGGCATCGACGCTACATCGGTCGACGAAGTCATAATGGGCAACGTCGTTCAAGCGGGCAACGGGCAGAATCCTGCTCGGCAGGTCGCGCTCAAAGCCGGCGTGCCCAATTCGGTTGCGGCGCTGACGATCAACAAGGTTTGCGGATCAGGCTTGAAGGCCGTGATGCTTGCGGCGAACGGCATAAGAACAGGCGAGATCGAGGTCGCGGTTGCGGGCGGGATGGAATCGATGACCAACGCGCCTTACCTGTTGAAGCGCGCACGGGAAGGTTACCGGTTGGGCAACGGCGAGTTGATCGACTCGATGATCAACGACGGCTTGTGGTGCGCGTTCGACGACTGGCACATGGGCTGCACCGGCGAGGTTGTGGCCGAGCGCTACAACGTCACTCGCGAGCAACAAGACGAGTACGCGGTGAATTCGCATCGCAAAGCCGTCGCGGCCATGACCGAAGGACGCTTCGATAGGGAGATTGTCGCCGTCGAGATTGCTCAAAGGAAAGGTCAGCCGCTGGTGATCAGCCGCGACGAGGGCCCGCGAGAGGATACGTCGGTGGAAGCGCTCGCGAAGTTGAAGCCGGCGTTCAAGAAAGAAGGCGGGACAGTAACAGCCGGCAACGCGCCGGGTGTGAACGACGGCGCAGCCGCTCTCATCGTCGCGTCGGATGAGTTTGCTCAAAAGTCAGGCCGCAAGCCGATGGCGCGAATCGTTGCGCAGGCAACAAGCGGCGTCGAGCCAAAGCTGGTGATGATGGCGCCGGTCACGGCGATTCAGAAGACGCTCGAGCGCGCGGGATGGGACCTTGCTGATGTTGATCTGATCGAATTGAACGAAGCGTTCGCCGTTCAGGCCGTCGCCATCACCCGTGAGATGCGTCTCGATCCTACGAAGCTGAACGTGAACGGCGGCGCAGTTGCCCTCGGTCATCCGATAGGCGCGAGCGGCGCGCGGTTGCTTGTGACTTTGCTGCACGAGATGGAGCGGCGAGACGTGAAGCGCGGGCTTGTGGCTTTATGTCTCGGTGGAGGTAACGCCGTAGCAATGGCCGTCGAGCGTTGAAGCTCAATGCGAGACTAACACTGGCTCGGCGGTTCCGCCTGTTCTTCGTGATCGAAGATCAAGCTCATACACGTCACCCCGGATTCAGCCTTTTGCAACTCGGACACGTCGATCGTGCGCACGCGAAACCCTCGCCGGTCTAGCAGCGCGCTTGTTTGTGGGAACGACGAAGGAACGATAACGGTGTCGTTGACCAGGAGTGCGTTCGCGGCGTTCGGTTCCTCTGCCGGCACGTCGATCAGGTCAAACAGCCTCAGTTCTTCGGCGTCTAGCCAGGCCCGATTCACAAGAACCGCGTTCTTGCCAATGTATGAGCACGCGCTCTTGAGATGCAAACAGCCAGTGACCTCGACCGGTCTCACTCTGTAGGCGTGCTGCCGAAGTATATCGCTCAACTGAGTCACGGCTTCGCGATTGGTTCGTTTGGACACGCCGACGAACAAGGTTCGGCTTACCCGCATCACGTCCCCGCCATCCAAAGTCGCCGGCTCGCGAAGAAACTCGAGCTTGCGATAACCCGAAAGCGCGGCGGCCAGGCTCTCCCCCTCGGGCCGCCGGCTGGCTGCTCCCATGACTGAGATGACCGCGATCTCGTCAACCACAACAGCCGGGTCTTCAACAAAGACACAATCCGGAAGATCGGGTTCGGCTGGAAGAGATACGATGCGAACGCCGAGTTCATCGAGACACTGCTGATAAGCTTTATGCTGAGCGATCGCTTTGGCTACATCGATCGGCTGCCTTTTGTGAAACGACAGCTCGCAATTGTTGATGCTCGGGCTGACCTGACGGGTGATGGCGGTTAGCATTCCTCGTCTACCTTTGACACGCAGCGGAGTCGGGCGTCTTCCCCTCTAACAGCGCCGCGGCGACGCAAGCCCAGCGCGCGGCGAGCACGGAACTGGCTGAGTTAGTCTCGTGATAGTGGTTGGGCACGCCTTTGGACTTGCATGGGTCCCCGGCTTCGCGAAGCCCCCGAGCCGGATCCGGGGCCGGCGCCCAATAATCGTACCCGGGCACGATGTAGCCGAATTCGTCGGGGCAAAGCCCGAACACGAACCTGTACTTCTTTTTCATCCGGTCTCGCACCGACGGCTCCGAGGGGCGATTGGTATCAGCTTCCGGGCAATCGTTCCGCTTATGCTTGTCCACGCCGTAGAAGACTTCGGGAAAAAGTTCGCCGGGAACCGTCACGATCTGCGCGTCGCCTATCGTGATTGCATAGACTATCGTTTCTATCTCGGGCTGGTCGCCTCGCGGTGACGGCATCGTATCGAGCACTCCTTTGCTCGCGAGATAGGCGTAGCCGGCGTTGTCCATCTGGGCCCGCAAAACTGCTTTCCGCAGGTCGATCCCATTCACAGTGCTCCATTCGCCTCGGTCGAGTGCGTCGACCACGGCCCTGGCGACATCGCGCCCGATCGCTTCGGTTCGCTCGAAGGTGTAATCCGGACGATTGTTTTCAGGCTTCAGCGGATATTCTCTGCCGTCGAATCGGGTGCGATCGGTTTGCTTGTTGTTCGAGTCGCCGATGATTTCGACCGCGCCAAGATCGCCGCTGATATAGATCGCCGTGCCGCCGTATTTTTTCTCGACCGTTTCGCGCAGGGCATGGGGGAAGTCCGAGGTGATAGCGGTGTTGCGGTTCTCCATCGACTCAGGGTGAGTGTTCCAGTTGATCACAGTCGCGATGACCCGAGCGGGGGTTGGACGCCTGGCTTCGAAGAACTGAATCACGCGCAGCTCGTCATCGTAGAAGTGCGGCGGGCGGCCGTGAGTGCGCGTTTGCATACCCTTGATTGAGGTCGAGGTTTGGGGGTCGGTACGTCCGAGCTTCATGACTGCGCGCACGGTTGAAGCGGCGGCTTTGGTGATTGCTTTGGCAATCTGACGATCAACGAATCGGAGGTACTTGGGATATTTGCCGTCGCTCAGCGAGTTAACGCCCCAGGGTCCTATGGTATCCGGCGCTTCGTGATTGTGTGTGCTGGCGATCAGGATTTCGCTTATGCCGAGCTTCGGATCGAGGAGCTTTTGAATCTCCCCCAGGCCGTAATAGTTCGCTTTCGAGTAATATCCGATCAGGTCGATGGAGACGATCGCGATCCTCGTAGTCTCGTACTCGATCACGATTGCCCGCGCCCAGAGGTCATCGTGTTTGTCTGTAGCCGGACGATTTTGCCCGAAGCCTGCCAGATAAATGCCGTCGTACTTACCTTTGGAACTCTGGTCGAGGGCGGTGTTTCCAGGATCGTCCTCGAAGGGCTCGCCCGCATCCCAGCGTCCGCTATGATTTGAATCGGTGAACTTCTCGCCCCAAACGCCCGACTCGGTGATACCGCCGTCCCAGCCGGCATTAGGTCCAAAGGGTGTGATGGCAACGGAGGCCGCCCCGACCTTGAGGCCCAGGCGAGCGGCTGTTGTGTCCGACACGGCGAGGCTGGCTGCGAGAAGCACCCCACCCAGAAGTGCAATATGTTTTCTGGCCACTTGCTCTCCGTCGCGGTTTGGGGTCACTGGTTGACGAGCAGCGCACATCATAGCCGCCGACGCTAACTGACTCAAGGCAATTAGCCGAGAAGCCAGGATTGATCGGCGACGGGTTCAGGCCCGGACCGCCGGGCGCCGGGCCGCCGAAAAGAGCTTGACAAGGCTTCGGAAAAAAACAATTATTAGCGCGTTCGGGGTCTTCCAAGCTTTAATTCAGCCGTAATTCTAAGTGACTTTTTCATTGCGCTTTTTGAGTGACCTGGAGGGAGCAAAGACCGGCCCCCAGGGTTTCCTTGCCGTACTCGGCCTAATACGCTCTGCTGATTTTTGCGGCTGACATCGAGTCTATCTTGACGGTCATGCGCAAGTTCAGGTTGTAGCCCACGCTTGAAGGATCAGCGCTTGAGAAGGCAACCTTACCCGCTCACAGAGTTGAAAGGAGAAGAAGCATGCATACCAAGTTTAAGTGCTTGTTGCTGGCGGTCACGGTGTTGACGCTGGCCGCAAGGATGAGCCTGCCAGTCCTGGCGCAGAATCCAACTGGTTCGGTCCGAGGCACGGTGACGGACCAGCAGGGCGCCGTTATTCCAAACGCCAATGTCACCATAACAAACAAGGCGACCGCCGACTCCAGAAAAGTGAGCACCGGCGACGATGGGATCTATGCATTTGAGAATTTGCTGCCGGCTGATTACGAGATAAAGATCGAAGCTCCGGGCTTCGCGACGAGCGTGATCGCCGCGACGGTCCAGGTTGGCGGCACCACCTCGGGCGATGCTCAGATGCGCGCGGGGGGGGCCGGGGAAGTGGTTGACGTTGTTGCCGAAGCGTCGATCATCGACAAGCAGAACTTCAAGATCGATGGCGTCATCAACCGGCAGAAGATCGACGCGCTGCCGCTAAATGGACGCAACTTCCTTCAGCTCGCGGTGCTCGAGCCGGGTGTGGCGGTCAACACTGGCAACGTCGGAAACGCAAACGTTTTGTTCAGCGTTTCAATCGGCGGCGGGTCTGCCGCTCTTACGCGGCTCACGGTTGACGGGGGCAGCATCCTGGATCCGGTGACCGGCAACGCGGGGCAGAACTTCTCGACCGAAACGATTCAAGAATTCCAGATTTCGACGTTTAACTTCGACCTCTCCACCGGCGTTACTTCGGTGGGAGCGATCAATATCGTGTCGCGGACCGGGACCAACGAGTTCCACGGCAATGCATTTCTGTACTTCCGCGACCACGCCTTTGCTGCGCTTCCGACATTTGGCCGCCCGAACTCGAGCTTTGACCCGTTCTTCCGGCGTTATCAGTGGGGAGGGGCAGCCGGCGGGCCGATAAAGAAAGACAAAGCGTTTTTCTTCACCAACATCGAACGGCTGGATCAAACCGCGGCCATCGGCTCGTTTATCAGCGGCAGCGGTCTGGGTGCTTTATTCGGCCCAGCCTTCGCCAGTTCGTTCAACACCACGTTTACGAGCCCGTACAAGGGATGGTTGTTCAATGTGCGAACCGACGTGAAGATCAGCGATAAGAACAATATGTTCGCGCGCTTTAGCTATGACAACAACCACGCGTTCGCTCCGACGGGTACAAATGATTTGCCGTCGGCCTGGCGGAATAACAAGAACCGCGATCCCAACATCCAGGGCGGGCTCACGACCATCCTGACCCAGAACCTGGTCAACGACGTGCGTTTCAACTATCAGCGCATAACCAACGAGAGCGATCCACCTTCCGAGGCTGACTGCCCTGACAGCAATCCGGCTTGCATCGGCCGGGGGGGCCCAGCGATCAACATTGTGAGCACGAACTTTCTCATTGGAAACAACAGTGCAGCGCCGCAGAGCCGATTTCTTGACCGGTACCAAACTACCGACAACATCAACTGGGTTAAGGGCTCGCATCGATTCCGTTTTGGCGGGGAGTGGGAGCACAACTACGGGCACGGTACGTTCGGGTTCGCTCAACCAGCCGTTCTCTTCCTGCACAACCCCAACGATGTTACGGCGGTTAACGCTGCGGTCCAGGCGTTCATTCCCGCCCCGTTCAGACCGGCGTTCACCATCCCGCTGCCGGCCTCCTTCACAACTGGGGACATAACTCTCGCCGATCTCCTTCAGCTTCCGATCGCGGTGGGCTTC
>JBASRN010000094.1:0-27669 GCA_049273855.1 Blastocatellia bacterium | reverse complement strand
AAGGGACCGATTACCAGCGACATCGAGATGAATCAAAACGTCGAGACGCTGGTGAATGAGTTGAAGGCTTTCCCCGAGTACGTCAAGGCATTCGATTCGGCGTTTGGCGGCAGCGAAGCCTCGGCGGTAACCATCGACAATGTCGTCAAAGCTATTGCCGCATTTGAGCGAAAGCTCACAGCGAACAACACGCCGTTCGATCGCTACGTCGCGGGCGATCGCAACGCGCTGAGCGCATCGCAGATTCGAGGTTTCAACTTGTTTCGATCGGGCCGCACTCGATGCTTCGAGTGCCATGGGCTGCCGACGTTTGCAAATCGCGACTTCAAGATAATCGGCGTGCCCGAGGTCGATCCGGCGAATCCCGATTACGGCCGCTTCGATGTGACAAAGGGAGAAGGGAACAAGTACGGCTTCAAGGTCCCGACGCTTCGCAACGTCGTGCTGAATGCGCCTTACATGCACAACGGAAAGTTCAAGACGCTGGAAGAGGTGCTGGACTTCTACGCGGCGGGCGGCGGGCCGGGAGTGGGATTCAAAGAGCCGAAAGTCGACGACAAGATTCACTCGTATACGATCACGCCCGAGGAAAAGCAGGACCTGGCCGCATTTCTCTTTTCGCTAACCGACGAGTCAAACCTGCCGCAGTTCCCAGAGCGCGTGCCGTCGGGGTTGCCGGTCGTGCAGCGTCTGACGAATCCCGCACGCGAGCTGGTCGCGAAGCACAACACCGGCTCTTCCAACGAAACGGTAGCCGCGCGCCCACCGCAGACGATAACCGTCAAGGCGGGCGAGACGATTCAAGCAGCGGTAGATCGCGCTCGGCCGGGCGATACCATTGAAGTGATGCCCGGTGTATACAAAGAAGAAGTCAAGATCGACCTTGATAACATCACTCTGCGCGGCGTGAAAACAGAGGAGATAGAGGTAGGCATTGGTTCTGTAGGCGTGCCGCGGCCGGTGCTGGAGGGAGAAAAGAAGCTATCGGACGGAGTAATCGCAACCGGCAGCAACTTCGTCATCGAGAATTTCGACATTCAACACTACATCGCGAACGGCGTAGTTGTACAACACGCACGCAACGTGACCTTCCGCAACTTAAAGATCGACGACACCGGATTGTACGGCGTCTATCCTGTGAGCTGCACCCGAGTCACGATTGAGAAATGCGTTGCGACCGGCATCGCCGACGCCGCGCTCTACGTAGGGCAATCGCGCGACATAGTAGTTCGCGACTCGGAAGCTTACAATAACGTCACCGGAATCGAGATCGAAAACTCGATCAACGCCGTGGTCGAAAACAACTACGTCCACGATAACACCGGCGGCATCCTGGTCTTCGTTCTTCCGAACAACGTCTCAAAGGTCGGACGCGACTGCATAGTCAGAAACAACCGGGTTATCAACAACAATCACCCAAACTTTGCCAACCCGAACTCGATCGTATCGAATGTTCCTCCAGGCACGGGCGTGCTGGTGATGGCCGCAAAGAACACCGAAGTAATCGGAAACGAGATTCGGGGGAACGACTGCTACGGCGTGGGGGTTTTTAGTCTCGAAGTCAGCTTCCCCAAGGGCACCGCTTTCGACGTAGGCCCAACGCCTGAGGACACATTCATTCACGGTAACACCTATTCGG
This sequence comes from Blastocatellia bacterium, assembly GCA_049273855.1. Lineage (GTDB taxonomy): Bacteria > Acidobacteriota > Blastocatellia > UBA7656 > UBA7656 > Onstottus_B. The sequence continues at coordinate 26,030 of JBASRN010000094.1, read as the reverse complement.
ATAACGGCCGCAACCCGGCGGGCGCGCTTGTCAGGGCCGGACTGAAGGGTGCCGATCTCGTCTGGGATCTGAGCGGCTGGTCTAACCGCTGGCAAGAGACTGGCGCGACCCAGGCGACGCCGCTGCTACGCGCTCGGTGGCCGGAGTTTGCTCGTCGCGCGCATTGGCGTGTGCTCCAGTTCATGCAGAAGTACTTGTGACACGGAGGCGGCCGCCGATAAACGCAGATGAACGCCGATAAAGAGACCCCTCATCCTGGGGACTTGCGTACAGAGTTAGTCACCGGGGGTTCGATCCGCGTTTTTCTGCGTTTATCCGCGGCACGTCTATAGGTGAAGAATGTCGAGAGCGGCAATCGCCGAAGTCGAACAAGCGGCCGACGCAATTAACAACGTGTACACTCCAAGTCTTGCCGGTCAATGCCTGGCCGAGTTCGTGGGCACGTTCATCGTAATACTCATCGGTGATGGAGCAGTGGCCGCCGCGGTGATGACAAACCAGCTCGACGGCTAGGGCGTCGCGATGATGTGGGGGCTGGCGGTGACGTTTGGAATCTACGTGGCTGGGCCGGTTTCGGGCGCCCACTTCAATCCGGCGGTCACTATCACGATGGCCGTCTTCAGAGACTTTCCTCGAAGCAGAATCCTGCCGTTCATCCTCAGCCAGATCGCAGGCGCTTTCGTCGGCGCAGCAGCAGTCTACTGGATGTGGCGCGGGTACTGGCCGCGCGCGCTGGAGAAGCTCGGCGTCGAAGTGGGCGCGCCCGGCAGTCAGAAGCTTATGTCGATCTTCTCTTGTTTTTATCCGAACCCGGGTGGGATCGGAGTAGATGACGCCGCAATGGCTACGGTCTCGCTTTCGGGGGCGTTCTTTATTGAAGTTCTGCTGACGATGTTTCTGCTGCTGATGATCTTCGCGCTAACCGAGCCCGACAATCCAGGCATGCCGCAAGCGGGACTTGGTCCGTTCTTTATCGGGCTGACGGTCACCGCTATCGTCGGCGTTGGAGGCTCGCTGACTATGGACGCGGTGAATCCGGTTCGGGATTTTGGACCGCGGCTGTTCGCGTATGTGATCGGGTTTGGGGAAATCGCGTTTCCCGGTCCCCGCGGCAACGAGTGGTGGCTGTACATCGTGGCGCCGATCGTTGGCGGACTGATTGGGGCCGCAGTCTACCGCGTGCTCGTAAGGAGATTTCTCCCGCCTCGTGTGGAATGACTGACAGCTCTGGTCGCCGATTAGACTTAAGTGGGAGGAGTCGTGGTTCGCCTACGCGTGCAACCTACTTAAACAGTTTATCGAATGCGGATCGGGGGTCTTTAGACTCAGCGGCAGCTGCGGTCGTTTCACGCTCGATGGTCTTGCGAGGTTCGAACAGCGTACACTCGTTGCGCAGATCCTTCTTAGGGATGCGTTCGGTGATCGGCTTGCGGCATTGGAATCGGGCGCCGGGATCAAAGCTCACACAGTTCTTGCAGGTATGAAGGTCGCTGTGGCACTTCGGGCACTTGGCATCCAAGCCGATGCCTCCCACGTCAACGTTAACGAAGGTCCCGCACAAAGAACACCGGGTAACTTCGCGGAAAGCGGGCATCTTGGGGGCACGGACGTCGTTCCTTTGTTGAGCTGGGCGCGGCTTTTGTTGCTCTTTCTCTTCGTTTTGATAGCCGCGCTGTTTGTATTTTCTATCCATTTATTCTCCTGTTTTGGCGGCAAACGCCTGTCGTTCCAAATGTAGCGCTAGTGGTTAAGTTGTAGCTGAAGCAGTTCGACTGCGGCTGTCCGAGTCTCGCTCGGGCGTGGCGGTCGCGTCAATCAGAACCAGATTATCGGGATCCAAGAACGTTAGATGTGACAGCTCACTTATACAGCACGGGCCGGAAGTAATCAAACAAAAAGCGCCGTCCTGGGCGGTTTCGGGCTTCCGGGATCTAATCCTCATGTACGGGCGGCCCTCCGTGGCCGCCCCTCGCAGCGGATTGACCCGATCATCAATGAGGGGCGGCCACGGAGGGCCGCCCGTACATGAGGACCATAAACTAGAAACCACAAACCCGAAACTAGAAACCAAGCCTGATCAGCGCCCACATCAGCACCACGTGCAGCGACCAGATCGTCACCGCAACCGGCAATTGGTACTTGATCACCCCGTACTGGTCGCGCATGTTCAATAAAGCGGCGGGCACGATGTTGAAGTTGGCTGCCATCGGAGTGATCAGCGTCCCGCTGGAACCGGCTGTAAGCGTGATGATCGCGGCCATCTCCGGGTTCACGCCGAAAGGCTTGATAATCAACGGCACAAGCACACCCGTAGCAATTACAGGAAAGGCCGCAAACGAGTTCCCCATCACGATCGTAAACAGCGCCATCCCGAAGCAGTTTGCCAGGACCAGCAGGAAAAGATGGTCTGCGGGAACGATCTTGTAGATCCCTTCCGCGACCAGCTCGCCAACCTTTGCCGCTGTGAAGATCACGCCCAGCGACGCGAGCAACTGGGGCAGAATGCTCACCGTTCCCATCGCGTCGTTGAGCCTCCGGCCCTCATTCCACATCACGCGCGCTTTCGCGCCCGTCAGTCGCAAGCCAACAATCATCGCCGCGACGCCGCCGAACCCCAGCCCTACCAGAGCGCCCTCAGTTGGGTTCAGTCCCCGGGCGCGAAAGTACAGTGCCACCACAAACGTGACCAGCGGGATAACCAGCACCGGCAGGAAGATCCTGTTCTTGAGGTTGCTGGCGTGCTCCGCTTGCTCGCCTTTGGTCGCTTCGTTGTGATCTCCGCGAGTCACCCGTCCGGCGCCGTCGAGCGCAACCATGACCAGGACGAGCAACCCTGTAACCCAGTGCGGCAGCAGCCCTCCGTTTCGGTCCGCTCCAAAGATGAAGATAATCCCGAGGATCAGCCAGAACATCCCGCTGCCAATACGCCGCCGATTGCTCCGATCAGCAAACGTCATCACCGCGAAGATCAGCAGAACTATGCCAGTCAGAGCGTAGACGGCGCTCAGGCTGAGGATCGCGTTGGAAATTGAAGAGAACGAAATCAAGAAGCCCGGCATTGCGAACTCGCCGCCTTTCTCAGAATCCACTTGTCGAGCAGCCAGAACTGAACCGCCGGAAGGATGATCGACAACGTAGTGATCGGAATGGCAAACAACACCAGGCTCCAGACGCTGACCGCGTACCCGAGTCCGTTCATCACGCCCGCCACCAGAAGAATTCCCGCCTGGACCGGATTCAGGTTCTGGCCATAGAAGTTGCCGTAGTTCTCGCTCGCGGCGTCGGCGGCTTTGATCTTCTCGAGGATTTCCGGCTCCACATCTTCCGCGCTCGCAGCGTCTATGATTGCTTCCGCCGCGCCTACCGACATAGGAAAGATCAACGGGCGCACGAAAGCCGGATGACCGGCAATCCTGAGCCCCAGCATGCCGATCAGCACGCGAAAGAGTTGATAAACGATGAGTAATCGCCCAACTGTCGCGGCAGCAATTCGACGAATGAGCGCAGCGGCCTGTTCTTGGAGTCCGTATCGTTCGGCGAGCCCGATCGCCGGAAGCGTGATGAGGAACAACGTGACGAGCCGGTTCTCAGAGAACGCGCGGCCAAGCATGTTGATGATTCCTTCGTTTGGTGGCTTGGTGAGAAAGGGAAGCCCCTCGAAGACTCCCTCGCTCGAGAACAGTGGCAGCCCCGCGGCCAGTCCCGTCACTAACGCCGCCGTTACTATGACAAGGGTGGTGCGGAGCTTGAACGCAAGCCCGACTATCACGATTGCGATTCCGCCAAGCTTCAACCAGTCACTCGGATTCATTTTTCTGCCTCGGAAGTGTCGTATTTCGCCGCGCGCAATACGCGAGAGTCTACTCTATTCTGTTCGCGCTGTACGAGCGTTGATCGGAACTAAAGCCGCGGTTTTTGTACGGTGTGATGGGCAAGTAAGACCGGCCTGCAGAAGTACAAAGGAAATTGGACTTGGTCGCGCTCGGGATCTAAACCCGGCCACTTTGATTCTCGGCAAACATCGACTATTCTCAAGTCACTCTACTTCATCAGCCAGCGGCCCTCGTAGATGACTTCCGCTGAAGCAGTAAGCGCAACCGTGCCATCATCGCGCCAGACGACCAACAGCGCGCCGCCTTCGGTTTGGACGGTCACGCTCCGATTTGTAAATCCGTTCAACGCTGCCGCTACTGCCGAGGCACACGAGCCTGTCCCCGATGAAAGTGTGTGGCCGGCGCCTCGCTCCCAAATTCGAATCTCGATCTGGTCGCGCGAAAGCACTCGCGCGAACTCGACGTTGGCTCGATCGGGAAAGACCGGGTGATGCTCGATCAGCGGCCCGATCTCCGAAAGGTTGACGCTGTCGAGGTCGCGCACGAAGATCACACACTGCGGATTACCCATCGACAGGCAAGTCACTTCGAGCATGTCTCCGCCCAGATGGAGCGGGTAGCGCACTACTTGATCGAGCGGGCGATCGAGAGCCATCGGCACTGCAAGGCTGGACAGATCCGGTTTACCCATATCGAACTCGAACTCGAAGCGCACGCCTTGCCGTGAGACTAACCGCCCCTGCTTCACGCCCGCCGCGGTGGCGATTCTGATTTCGGGAGCGCTCCAGAGACCCGCGTGGTAAAGATAAGCCGCGAGACACCGGGTCCCGTTTCCAGACACGCTGGCCTCGCTTCCGTCGGAGTTGAAGATTCGCGACGTGAAATCGGATTGATCTCCCTTTGAGCGCGACACGAAGACCAGGCCGTCAGCACCCGCGCCGTAGTTGCGGCTGCACATCTTGATAGCCAGTTCGGCGGCCGGGACCCGCGCACCATCAGGAATTAGTGAAGCGACGTCGTCGATCTCGACTACCAGAAAGTCATTGCCCATTCCCTGCAGTTTGGTGAATGTGTTATCGCTCAATTTGACCCTCGATGAGAACCTGACCTGCAGCGCTGGCGGCGGCGCTCTCGCCGGCCTGGATCCGTGAAAATCCGTCAAAAGCCGTGTCATTCGCGGTCTATCCCGGATCGAGCCAGATGGACCATCACGGATGACGCTGATTCGACAGATTCAAAGACGGATAGATTCCATAGACATTCAACTCCTAACTTAGTTGCCACCCTTGCAGTCTCGCGAAATGCCGTTCAACCAGCGTTCACACCGCCAGCAGCAGATCGAGGGCGAAAACGGGACTCGCACACCGGCATCCACGCATCCTTGACTGACGCTGCTGGCTATGATACTTTCCCGCTTCCTCATAAAGTCAATGGCTGGTCCGAAAGGAGCGTAAGCTATGGCAAGCCTTCATGCTCGTAGCCCATTACGCAGTGCCCACCTGCTGTTGTTTCTGAATAAGCTAGTCTCTCTTACCGCGCTGATGGTCTTGCTTGCCGCGGGGTGGATGGCCGTCTCCTACCTCAGGGCTGAGCTGGCTGACCAAAGGCATGGTCGTCCAGCAGGCAACGAGCTCTCCAGTTCGCCAAGGCCCGCCTCTCTCGAAAAGAGCGAAGCGACCGGCGCCGAATTGAAACCGCCGCTGCGGCTGGTTTACTGGTGCGGAGGCGAAGCCGAGTTCTATCACACCCAGGCGCACCTGCCGTCCAACTGCGGGCGCACGGGTCTCAGCGAGGAAGCCGCTGCTCGACGCGGCCTGAAGCGTTGCCTCGTTTGCCTGCCCCAATGAAATGGCGATTGCCGGGGCCGGCTCGCCAAATGCGATTTTGATCAACCAACCGGGAACTGGTTCTGCGATCTGCAATTCCACATTCCGCAATCAAAACGGCGGCATCTGCGCTTCTTCAAAATGCGAATAAGCCAGTAGCTCGCGGAAGCGGGCGTTGATCTCGTTGTGGGTGAGCCGGCGCATTCGCTCGCAGCCGAACTCCTCGACATTGAACGACGCCATCACCGAGCCGTAGATGATCGCGCGCCGCATCGCAGCCTCGTCCTCCGTGTTCGTGCCGGCAAGATAGCCCAACAGCCCGCCAGCGAAGCTGTCGCCCGCCCCGGTCGGGTCGAACACTTCTTCGAGCGGATAAGCGGGCGTTGCGAAATACGACTGCAAGGTGAACATCGCCGCACCGTACTCACCGCGCTTAACGATCAGGCGGCGCGGCCCCAATTCAAGTATGCGGCGGGCCGCGCGCACCAGGTTGGCTTCGCCGGCCATCTCGCGCGCTTCCGAATCGTTGATGATCAACACGTCGATATGCTTGAGCATGTTCTTCAGCGCATCCGGTGTGTTGTTGATCCAGTAGTTCATGGTGTCGGCGGCGACCAGCTTCGCGCTCACCTGCTTGCGGACCTCGACCTGCAAGTCGGGTTGAATGTTCCCCAGGAACAAATAGGGCGTTTCGCGCGCCGCAGCAGACAGCTTCGGCTTAAAGTCAGCGAACACGTTCAACTGGGTGTCGCGCGTGTGAGCGACATTTAGATCGAAGCCGTACTCGCCGCTCCAATGAAAGCTTCGCTGGCCGGAAACCCGTTCGAGGTCCGATATGTCCACGCGGCATTCCTGGAACACGGCTTCTTGCTCGGTGCCGAAGTCATCACCCACGACCGCCACGACTCGCACCTCGGTAAAAAACGAAGCGGCGACGCTGAAGTACGTCGCCGATCCCCCGAGAATATGTTCTCTCTCTCCGAAAGGCGTCTTGACCGAATCAAACGCCACGGAGCCTACGACAAGAATTGGCATCTACGAGATCACCTCAGTTTCCCCGGAGGAGGAGCGGAGGGAGAAGAGGGGAAGAGCGCAAGAGGGCAAGAGGTGTGGCTCCTCTTCTCCTCAACTCCTCTTCTCCTCCGCTCACTTGGCCTTTGTTTTCAACTCGTCCAGACGCTGGCGAGCTTTCTTCGCAAACTCACTCGATGGATAGGCCTTCAACATCTTGTTGTAGAAGTCTTCTGCCGTGTCATTTTTCTTGAGCCTCAAGTTCGCTTCACCCATCCAGAACAACACTTCATCCATTCTCGAGAACTCCGGATAAGTGTCGATGATTTCTTGAAGCCTGTCGAGCGCGCCGTCGTAGGCCTTGCGCTTGGTTATGTACCAGCGGGCTGTTTCCAGGTTGTGCTTGGCGCTGATCTCCATCACTGGGTCGCGGGCCGGCTCGACTGGTCCGCGCGTAGGGCCTTGCGCTGCGAGGCTCGCTGCGGACAGCGCGACTGCAATCAGCGTACAAACAAGACATGTGGCAATGAACTTCAAGCCTGACATCGCTCGTACCTCAACTTCAATCCAGGTATTTACCGATGATCGCCTTCAGCCGACCTTTGGCCTCTGATGTGATCTTGTCCGGCGCGGTAATGATAGCATGTCGCAAAGAGCGGCCGCACTTGCAGGATCGCTCGGTGCCGGCGAGTCGCGCGACAGCCCCCGCAATGAGCTTCTGCGCATTCTCGGCGTTGCGATTCAGGTATTCGATCACCATCTCAACCGTGACCGAGTCGTGATCCGGATGCCAGCAATCGTAGTCGGTCACCAATGCCATCGTCGCGTAGCAGATCTCGGCTTCGCGGGAGAGCTTGGCTTCCTGCAGGTTGGTCATTCCTATGACTGACATCCCCCACGAGCGATAGGTTTCGGATTCGGCTCTTGTCGAAAACGCGGGACCTTCCATGCACAGATACGTTCCGCCGCGATGAAGATGGATGCCCTGTAGATCGGCTCTGGCGGCCTGTTCCAAGGTGTTTACCAGATCGTGACAAACCGGGTCGGCGAAGGTCACGTGAGCCGCGATGCCGTCGCCGAAAAACGTTGAGGCTCGCTGGCGCGTGCGATCGAAGAACTGGTCCGGGAAGACTATGTCCATCGGCTTCAGTTCTTCGCGGAGGGAGCCTACCGCGCTGGCCGAGATGATTCGTTCGACGCCGAGCAGCTTCATGGCATAGATGTTGGCGCGGAAGGGAATCTCGGTCGGCAGAAGGCGATGACCGCGGCCGTGGCGCGGCAGGAACGCGACGCGCTGCCCGGCCAATGTTCCAACCATGAATGCGTCGGACGGATTGCCGAAAGGAGTCGCTACCGGTATCTCTTCGACATCGGTGAGCGCTTGCATCTGATAAAGACCGCTTCCCCCGATGACGCCGATTTTTGCCTGTGACAAGGGCCCTCCATGTTGGTCCGTAGTCCGTAGTCCGTAGCTCGTGTCCCGCGGTTCGATTGAATCCTCGGCACACGAGCTACGGACTACGGACTACTGACTACTGACCACTGCCTAATTTTCAGCCGGCGCGCTCGAAGGGCCCGCCTGGGGTGAGGCCGGTTTCGGAGTGGTGTCGAAATTCTCCGCCACCTCGACCCTGCTCGCGGCCGTTATTTCCTCGATCCGCGCGTCAAGCTTTTCCTGCTTGAGCTTGTCGGTGATCTGCTGGCGGATTTTGGGATCAGTCGCCGAGGAGGCCGAGCGGCGCTCCTCGGTCTTGATTATGTGATAGCCAAACTGAGTCTCGACCGGCTCGCTAATTTCTCCCGGTTTAAGCCTGAAAGCCGCTTCCTCGAACTCGGCCACCATCCTTCCCTTTCCAAAGAAGTCGTACTCGCCGCCCTTGTCCTTCGAGCCAGGATCGTCGGAGTTTTCTTTTGCCAGCTTGGCGAAGTCTTCACCCTTCCGCAGCCGCTCCAAAAGCCCCTCCGCCTTTTTCTTCGCTTCATCTTTTGTCAGCGGCTTGGCTGCCTCTTTCTTGACGTCTCCCGCGGCTTCTTCTTCGCCGGCCTCTTTCGGTTGGGTGCTGATAAGAATATGACGCACCCGCACCTCGTCGAACTCGGACGGATGATCGATAAAGTACTGCTCGATGTCCGCGTCGCTGACGAGTTTGTCCGCGTTCTTTTGAAGCTCGGTCATGTAAGCTCCGGCCAGCGCCTGACTGCGATCGATCAGCACCTGAATCCGGGTCAAGTCTTGCTGGTCGATCTTCTCGTTGCGGGCCCGTTCGGCCAGCACCTTGAACTCACCGTACTGCTTCTTGATCTCGTCGCGCTGCGCTCCCTGCGCCTGTTGCTGCAAGCGCGGGGTTGCCTGAACGAACTGCTCGAAGTCCTGTGGGTGCGCGGTGTGATAGGCATTGATCTCGTCGTCGGCCACTTTCGCTTCGGGATTGTTCTTTCGGTAAGCCCGATAGAGCGCCATGTCGCTCTGAAAGGCGACCTGGGTGGCGACTTCGGGGCGTTGAAGATAGCCCTCCTGCTCGGCAACTTGAGCCAGGGCCAGAAGCTTCTTTAGCTCGCCCACGAGTTTCTTTTTCTCCTCCGGACTGGCGGCGATTTCCTGCTGCTTGGCCGGCGGCAGCATCTCGTGGAAGACGAGTTCCATATCGTGCGCGGTGAGCTTGACGGCTTTGGGTCCCGACGTACAGCTCTGGTTCCAAAGCCCTCCGCCCGCGACCGCAAAGACAACAAGGATTGCTACGATGACTTTTACTGGGAGTTTCATTCAGTGTTCCTCCGATATTCTCGCCTTCTCAACCAGTTCAACGAGAACACCGCCTGCGCTCGCTGGATGTAGAAAGGCAACTAGTTTTCCCTCGGCTCCGCGGCGCGGGTAACCATCGAGCACCCGCAGGCCGCGCGATTTGAGGTCTTCAATCTTGGACTCCAGATCCTGGACTTCATAGCAGATGTGATGAAGCCCCTCACCACGTTTGGCGATAAAGCGCCCTACCGGTGTGTCGTCTGAAAACGGTTCCAGAAGCTCGATTCGTGACTCGCCGACAGGAAGCAGCGCTACGCGCACGCCCTGGTCTTCGATTGTCTCGGTACCCGCGAGTTCCATTCCGAGAGCTTCGCGATAGAACCCCAGCGAATCCGTTATCGAGCGAACTGCGATCCCCAGGTGATCAATCTTCATAACTCATAGTTATTGGTTTCTGGTTTCTAGTTTCTGTTTCTTAGCTTCTAGTTGGTAACCCGGCGCTGCGGCTCGGTGCTCAACCAGAAACCATAAACTAGAGACCTAGCCTCGCCATAATTTCATCAACAACCGAATACGGGTCGCGCCGGCGATCCGCGACTGATTCAGCCATCGCGCGCAACTCTGTCTGGCTAACGCTGTTTTCCAGAGCGGCTCTCAAAAGCCGGTCGCGCAGAAGTTCTATGATGCGGTGCTCGGCCACGGCGGCGCGTCTGTTCTCGGACGATTGGCTGCTTGAACCAACAAACTCAGCGTAGCTCGCGATCGCTTGCGAAAGCGCGTCAATCCCCTTGTCCTCAGTTGCTACGGTCTTGACTATGAGGGGCGTCCAGCCGTCGGGCCGCTCCGAGATCGAGAGCAGCGATTCAAGCTCTCGCTCGGTTCGCAAAACGCCTTCGCGGTCGGCCTTGTTGATCGCGAACACGTCGCCGATTTCCATTATTCCTGCTTTGATGGCCTGAATGTCGTCGCCCATACCCGGGACGAGTACAACCACGGTTACCGTAGCTGTCTTGACGATATCAATCTCATCCTGGCCGACGCCGACCGTTTCGATGATGAGCTTATCATATCCGGCGGCATCCAGTATCGCCACGGCGTCGACCGTAGCGCGCGCCAGTCCGCCGAGGTGTCCGCGCGCCGCCATGCTTCGAATGAAGATGCCGGGATCGGTCGCCATGCTCTGCATCCGGATGCGGTCGCCGAGAATTGCGCCCCCTGTAAACGGGCTTGAGGGATCGACGGCTATGATGCCGACAGTCTCACCGTCTGCGCGATAGCGAGCGGCCAGCTTGTCGACAAGCGTGCTCTTGCCCGCGCCCGGCGCGCCGGTTACGCCAACTATGAGGGCTTTGCCGGTGTGTGGAAAGATCTCCTTGAGCAGCTCCGTTGACTCCGGGCGAGCATCTTCCACAGCGCTGATCGCGCGAGCTATTGCCAGCTTTTCGCCACGCAATATTCCTTTGGTCTCTGTCATACCCGCGCATCAATCCGACTTGCAAGAGACGGCGCAAATCGTCCGAGATAGCGCAGAGAAAAACGGTGTCTCTGCGTCAACCAGTTCAACAGCACCGTTCCAATCCCTGTTCGTGGCTTCTAGCTTTTCAGTATCTGGCGCGCGATTACGGTCCGCTGTATTTCGCTGGTGCCTTCGCCGATCGTACACAGTTTCGAATCGCGCCAGTATTTCTCAGCCGGATAGTCTTTGATGTAGCCGTAGCCGCCGTGTATTTGAACCGACTCTTCGGCGACGCGCACAGCGACCTCGCTCGCGTAGAGCTTTGCCATCGACGACTCGCGGGTCGTGGTCTTGCCCTGGCTCTTCAAAACCGCCGCCCGGTACGTCAACAGCCGCGCCGCGTCGATCTGAGTCGCCATGTCCGCAAGCTTAAACTGAATGGCCTGAAACTCCGAGATCGGGCGTCCAAACTGGGTGCGCTCCTTCGCGTACCTAAGCGCCGCTTCGTAAGCGCCCTGCGCGATCCCGACCCCGAGCGCGGCGATTGAGATCCTTCCGCCGTCCAGCACCTTCATCGCTTGAACGAATCCCTGGCCAACTTCACCAATCAAGTTGGCGCCAGGCACGAAGCAATCGTCGAAAATCAGGGAGGCGGTGTCGCTGGCGCGCATGCCAAGCTTGTTCTCTTTCTTTGCTACAACAAAACCTTTCGTGCCCCGCTCGATGATAAAAGCGGAGATGCCGTGCGACCCGGTCGCGCGGTCGGTGATCGCAAGCACAACCGTCGTCTCGGCGAACGTCGCGTTGGTGATGAAGTTCTTCGAGCCGTTCAGCACCCAGCCCCCGTCGCGCCGCACTGCGGTCGTGCGCATCGAGCTTGCGTCGGAACCCGAACTCGGCTCGGTCAGCCCCCAGGCTGCAAAGTGTTCGCCGCGGGCGAGTGGGACGAGATACTTCTGCTTTTGGTTTTCGCTTCCGGCAATCTGAATGTGTCCGGCGCCGAGCGAGTTGTGACCGGCTATCGCGAGTGAGATGGAAGGATCAACACGCGCGAGTTCTTCGATGATCGTGGCGTATTCGATGTAACCCATTCCGGCCCCGCCGTACTCTTCGGGGACGAGGACGCCCATGATTCCAAGTTCTGCGAACTTGGGCCGAAGCTCGACGGGGAAGTGCTGCGCCTCGTCCCACTCGGAGACGTGCGGCGCAAGCTCGGCTTCGGCGAACTCACGAATCGTTTGTTTGATCTGCTGTTGTTCTTCGCTTAACTCAAAATCCATCGCGCCTCCAAGGGTCCGCGTGCGAGTGAACCCGCACAGAGAGCTTTTGGGGACCGTTACGAACTAATGATTCTACACGTCGAGAATTGAACCGCCAAGTACGCGGAGTGCAGCGCAAGTGAGGGGAGTGCGTCTGCGACGGGATGCCTCGCCAGCGAATGGTGGGGAGACCGCCCGGTGGGTTTACCTTTGTTCGGTTGCGAGCCGGCGCAGAAACTTCGCCAGTACGTTGCCCGTTACTGTTCGACGGTAGTGTTCGGTTGAGCGAAGGTCGGTTATCGGTGCGATCTCTTCGGTGATAGTCCCGCGGGCCTGGTCAATTAGATCATTCGTTAGCCTTGCGCCAGTTAGAAGGTGCTCTGTCTTCCTTGCTCGAATCACGGTTGGCGCGACACTTCCTACGCCGATGCGGATTGATTCGATGACGCCGTTCCTCGTTCTCGCTTTGGCCGCCAGTACCGTCTTTGAGATCGCCTGCGCGCGTCGCGTTCCAACCTTCCAAAAGAAATCGCGCTCGTCGCTTTCCAGCTTTGGGATTCGAACCGCAAGCACTAACTCATCCGGTTCGAGGACAGAGCATCGATAACCGGTGTAGAACGCGTTGAATCCAACGGTCCGCAAGCCGCGCGCGCTTCCGATCTCGACAACCGCATCGTACGCCGCAAGAACCGGCAGGCTGTCGCCAGCCGGCGAGGCATTCACCACGTTGCCGCCAAGCGTCCCTCGATTCTGAATCTGAACCGCTCCAATTGTGCGAGACGCCGCCACAAGCGCCGGGGCGCCCCGCTGCACGAGCGCGGAGCGAATCATCTCCGTGTAGGTCGTCAGCGCGCCTATTCTGATCGAGTCGCCTTCATCGCTGATGCCGCGGAGCTCGTTCACCCGCCAGATGTCGAGGAACTCGCTCGCGTCGAGTTGATGAGCGTTCATGAGCACCATCAAGTCAGTCCCGCCTGCGATGATCTTCAACGCCGCGCCGCGCTCAGCCACAGCCGCATAAGCTTCAGCGAGCGTCCGGGGCGAGTACGCCGTTGGAACAGTCTGACTGGATGTCTGGCCCATCGGTGAAGCTCTATCGTTCTTCCTCAATCTCGGTTTCGAAATCTACAAGCAGTCTCAGGTAACCGCAGTCGTTGCAAGCGACCGCTTGAACGAATCGCTCTTCGTCGTCATCCGGAAAGAAGATCGTTAGTTCTCTGTCGGCGAACATCTGACCAACTCGCATTGCGCCGCCGCAAAGTTCGCAAGGCAGGAGGGTCTTTCCCGAGATGGTCGCGTCCGCAGCGTCGCTCTCCTCTTCGTCGTCGTCCTCGATGTCGGCGGCCGGGTCGAATCGAACACCGCGAGTTTGCAATTCGCTTGTGGCGAAATCGATCGCCTCTCTTCGATAGTCGTTGCGCTCGACGGTGACGATCTTGAGCAACTCTTCGTTAGTCATGTTCGTGATGCGTTCTTTGAGTTCTCTGGTCTCGTCTTCCATTTGGCCTCTTCACTGTCAGGTGTCGAGCGGATCCGGTGACACCTGCCGGACTAGCCCTCGCATCGCCTGGCAGCTTGTTCGATGGCATCGATGATCTTAACGTAACCTGTGCAGCGGCAAAGATTGCCTGCGATTGCTTCCTTGATCTCGTCGCGTTTGGGATGAGAGTTCGAGTCGAGCAACACGCGGGCCGCGATCAGCATTCCCGGCGTGCAGATCCCGCACTGCGCGCCTCCGCATTCGAAAAACGCCTGTTGCAGCGGATCGAGTCGCCCGTCTTGCGCGAGGCCTTCTACCGTCAGGATCGTTGAGCCCTGCACCTGGCAGATGGGAACGAGGCACGAATTGATCACTTCGCCGTCGAGAATGATCGAGCATGCGCCGCACTCACCTTCGCCGCATCCTTCTTTGGTGCCGGTAAGCCTCAAGTCTTCGCGGAGGACGTCGAGCACCCGTTTCAAGGGCGAGACTTCGATGCTTCGTGCGACTTCATTAACAGTAAAAGCGAAAGTCATAATGCAACCACAAATGAACACAGATTAAACAAAGAAAAGAATGCCATTTCATAAGTCCCTTCATCGGCTGTTCTCTAGCACGGATTGAAGGCGTTCGGGTGTTATCGGTATTTCAGCAACAAAGGCGCCGGTTGCGTTGAACACCGCAGCAGCGATTGCCGGAGCTGCTCCGTCCATCGGCAGCTCGCCTACGCCTTTCGCGCCGAACGGCCCGTGTGGATACTCCTTCTCGATGATGATCGTCTCCATCTCCGGTGCGTCCAGCGAAGTTGGGATGATGTAGTTCGTCAGCCGGTCGTTGACGATTCGTCCCTTGTCCCACACCAACTCTTCCAGCAAGCCGTAGCCGACCGCCTGCAAGGTCCCGCCTTCGATTTGACCGGCAGCAAGCACTGGATGAATCGCGCGGCCGATGTCCTGGGCCGTGGTGATCTTGGTGCAGGTCACTTCGAACGTATCCATATCGACTTCGATTTCAGCGACGTCCGCACCCCACGAGTAAACCGGATACGCGTCGCCTGAGTATGAGTCGTCGTCCCACTCGATTTCAGGGGGGCTCGCGTATCGAGCGTAAACGCGAAGCTCGACGTGCTGAGCAATGTACTCCCGAGCCATCTCAACAAAGCTTGCAAGCTCTTTCCCGCCGGCAACAAATCGACCGTCAATCAGGACCGCTTCGGCCGCGCCGAATCGCTCCGCGACGAACCGAGTCAGCCGCTCCTTCAGGTCGCGCGCGGCGAGTTGAACGACCCGGCCCACCACCATCGTTGTGCGCGACGCGACGGTCGGACCGCTGTCCGGCACACGCGAGGTGTCGGCCTCTTCGACCTCGACTTGATCGAATTCGAGGCTAAGTTCTTCGGCTACTATCTGAGAGAAAATCGTTCGCGTGCCCTGGCCTATCTCAGTCGAGCCGGCAAGAACTCGCGCGCGACCGTCCGCCGTGATCTCGACGCCTGCCTGAGCCTTCATCCTGGCCTCGCCGCTCCCGGTGAAGCCCGCTCCGTGGAAGAAAAACGACAGCCCGACCCCGCGACGCTGAGAGCGAAGGCTCCCAGCGTGCTCGTTGTGCAATCGGGCCTCGTTCCTCTTCGACACGTAACCCGAGCGCTCGACTGCGGCGTTCAACACGTCTTCCGACCCAACGCTCGTCGCCAGGCGCTGACCGGTTGCGGTGATGTCGCCTTCGCGAAGCATGTTGACTCTCCGCAGCTCGAGCGGATCAATTCCGAGCGTCGCAGCGATCTTCTCCATCTGCATCTCGGAAGCGAACGCCACCTGTGGTGCTCCAAACCCGCGAAACGCTCCGTTGGGCGGCGTATTCGTAGCGACCGCGCGAGCCGTGATTCGCACGTTGTCGCAGCGATACGGCCCGAGGGCGTGAATCGCTCCGCGCGACAGCACGACCGGCGTCAACGTCACATAAGCCCCCCCATCGAGCACGATGTCGATCTCGCTTGCGACCAGCCGGCCATCGCTCGTCACGCCGGTGCGATGACGAATCACACCAGGGTGACGTTTAGTAGTTGCGGCGATGTCTTCAGCGCGGTCGTAGATCATCTTCACCGGACGTCCGGCTTTATGCGCAAGCAGCGCTGCATGAGCCGCAAGCATCGACGGATATTCTTCCTTTCCGCCGAAACCTCCGCCCGTCGTCGTCTGAACCACAACCGCTTGTTCGTCGCTCAGATTGAAGAGTTGCTTGAGCGCTTTATGAATGTAATACGGGCACTGCATCGAGCCCATCACGGTCATCTGCCCGTCGCCGGGAATCGCGATCATGCCCTGGGGCTCGATATAGAGCTGCTCCTGATGCGGCACACGGTAAGCGCCTTCGATGATGTGATCGGCAAGCTCGAAACCCTCAGTCACATCACCCCGCGCGATAAGAAACCGCTTGAAGACGTTGTCCGACCCGTGGATTGGCTCGGAGGCCGCAAGTGCATCGTCGATTGACAGTACCGGCTCGATTTCGTCGTACTCGATGTGGATGGCTCGCGCGGCGTGTTCTGCGAGAAGTTTGGTTTCGGCGGCGATCAGCAGAATCGGTTCATCGTGGTGGCGAACATCTTCTTCGACAAGCAACGGCTGATCGTTCTCGATCAATGCGACGTAGTTTGCGCCGGGTATGTCGCGGTACTGGGCTACGACGATGTTGGACCAGTCCAGATTGGTGTCAAACGAGATGGATTTGATGCGTCCGCGAGCTACCCGGCTACGAATCGTCTTGCCGAACAGCATCCCATCCAGCGCGATGTCGTCAATGTATCGCGCGGCGCCGGTGAGCTTCTCGTAGCCTTCTTTGCGTAGAACATTTTGCCCGACTGCCATTGAAGCCCCCGAAAGATTTGGGTTAGTTTACTCGCGAGGGTTAACTCGCACAAGCTGGCACCCTGGCAGGCTGATGAAACCCATCCTCGCCACAAGTCGCGAAGACACAATGCAGCAAAGCCTCTGTGCGGCTTTGTGTCTTTGTGTCTTTGTGGCGGACTCCCCTCTTCCCGCGGACGCGCGCTGCTTGAACATCGCGGGGTGAACAGGTACAAGAACTTGGGTGCGAGGATGCGGAGGCGGAACCAGCACCGCAAAGCTCGAAGAAGGAAGGACGCGTGGACATCGAAGCTTACCTTCGGCGGATCAACTACACCGGGAGTACCGAGCCGAGTGCGCGTACGCTTCGTGAGCTGCACCTCGCACATTTGCTCAATGTGCCGTTTGAGAATCTCGACAATCACCTCGGCCGCGAAATCATTTTGGATGAAGACAAGTTGGTCTCGAAGATCGTAGACGAGCAACGCGGCGGAATCTGTTACGAGTTGAACGGGGCGTTTGCATCGCTGCTTCGCGAGCTGAGGTTCGATGTCACGACGTTATCCGCAGGCGTGGCGCGAGAAGAAGGGGGGTTCGATCCGCCGTTCGATCATATGACGCTGATGGTGCGGCTTGAACGGCGTTGGCTTGCTGATGTCGGCTTTGGCGATTCGTTTCGCGAGCCGCTTCTGCTTGATGTTCGAGAGGAGCAGAAACAGAACGGAGAAGGTTATAGGCTTGTGGACGAAGCCGACGAGCACCTTATTCTTGAACGTCGCGAAGCGGAGTCATGGAAGCCGCAGTACCGATTCGCACTCCAGCCGTACGGGCTCTCGGACTTCGGCGAGATGTGCCGGTATCATCAAACGTCGCCGGAATCGCCGTTCACCCAGAGGCGCACCTGCAGCCGCGCTACTCCCGAAGGTCGAATCACGGTGACAGGAATGCGGCTGATCACGACCGTGCGAGGACAGCGTAACGAAAGAGAGCTAGCCGATATTAAGGAGTACATTGCGGTGTTGCGCGAGCATTTCAATGTCAGGATCGACGACTCTGCGTTCCAGTAACGTTCGGTCGGAGGAGAGAATGGCTGGTTATTCAGAAACCCCTCTGGCAAAGAAGCTCGGGATCAAGGAAGCCTTTCGCGTCGCGTTGGTCGGCGCGCCGAAGGGCTTTCGGAGCGAGCTGGAAGGCTTGCCGAAAAGAGTTGAGTTCGTCACAAGCCTCGAGACGTCACTCGACTTGATCGTGTTTTTCACTGTTAGCAGATCAGATCTGCTAGGCAACTTCTCGAGGCTGGCAGCGACGCTCGCGCCCGCGGGTATGCTGTGGATCGCTTGGCCTAAGAAGGCATCAGGAGTTCCGACCGACTTGTCTGACGGTATCGTGCGGCAGATAGGTCTCGACGCAGGGCTTGTTGACACAAAGGTCTGCGCGGTCAATGACGTCTGGTCGGGGTTGAAGTTTGTGATTCGTGTGAAAGACCGCCCAAAGACTCCGCTAAGGAAATAGACGGGGTGACCCGGTGGGTCCTAACTTCAATTCTCGGCGTAGGCTCTGCGTCTCGGCGCCTCTGCGGTTAGCAGGTTTCCAACCTATCTAACCGCAGAGCACAGAGCCGCGGAGGTTATGCGCAAACGAAGGACAACGGCGATGAACAAGAAATCGACAATGGCTGAGATCAAAGGGCCAAAGACTCGGCGCAAGAGTTCTCATAACCAGGAAGTAACGCAAGCTGCCAGCTTGCGGTCAATCAAAACCGTTCAAGTCGCGGTCGGGTTTCGAGTCAAGTCCGGCCGCGCGATTGCGGTAGTGCTCGCCGGTCCGTCGGGCTCGCCACAGGTTCTCGCGCGACGAGAGATCTCACTTTGCGACCCGGCTGTGCCTGACTCGATCCAGCCTTACCACGCTGCGCTTGAGTTGCCCAAACGGAAAGCGTCGAAGGTGATCGAGGGGCTCTTGAAAGTGGTGCAGCGTGCGACTCAAGCTTCAGTAAAAGCGCTGCTCAATGAGTGGCGCGCCCCTGGCTACGAGGTCGGCTGCGCAGGTCTCGTGGTCGGCAGCCTGGTCGATCCGGCTTCGATTAGGAACGATCACATCCGTGCGCACGCGCTCGAGGGTCAGTTGTTCCGCACGGCGGTCGAAGATGCGCTGCGAGCGAAAGGGATGTCGAGCTTGGCGATTCCCGAGCGAGATGTGTATTCAAAGGGCGCTGCAGCGCTCGGGAGATCGGAAGACGAATTGAAACGCGCAGCCTCTGAGCTTGGTCGCGCGGTCGCGGGTTCCTGGCGCGCGGACGAAAAGACGGCCACTCTCGCTGCGTGGATGGCGCTTAAGTCCAGCAAGGGATGAGCCGCCAATCGCACGGTGTCTGATCTTGTTGCGATCAACTCCCGACTAACAACTAAATTAGTACAATTGCTGCTTGCTTGGCTTCTACAGCCTCACATCCCGTAGCCGTTGGTAAATAAGGGCGGACATTTCTCGGGCGTCGCGGATGACCTCCTGCTCGTTCATCGTGGTAAGTTTGCGGTCTCGCAGCACTATCCGGCCGTCGATGATGACCGTCGTGATGTTGGCTGCTTCTGCCGCGTAGACGATCGCGGACACCGGATCGGGGCAGGGCGTTGTGCGTAACTCGCGCAGATCGAAGAGAGTCAGGTCGGCGCGTTTGCCGACCTCAATGCTCCCGATCTCGCCTTCAAGTCCGACTGCGCGGGCGCCGTCAATCGTTCCCATCCTCAACACTCGAAGCGCCGGCAACACCTCAGGTCCGTGCAACGCTTTTTGAGTGAGCGCCGCTGTGCGCATCTCGGTCAGCATATCCAGCCGGTTGTTGCACGCTGCGCCGTCCGCCCCCAGCGAAACGGATATGCCGCTGTCGATCATCTCCGTTACCCGAGCAATCCCGGACCCGAGCTTGAGATTTGAAGAGGGGCAGTGCGCGACGTGAGTCCCCGTTCGCCCGAGAATCTCCAGTTCCTCGTCGTTGAGATGAACGCAATGAGCCAGCACGACATGCGGCGCTGCAAGCCCGACTTCGTTGAGGTACTCGATATTGCGCCGGCCGGTCTCCCGTTCGACGATCTCAATCTCATCTATGTTCTCCGACGCGTGAGTATGGATCAGCACCCCGCGTTCGCGTGCGAGCCCCGCCACTCGCACCAACAACTCGCGGCTGCAGCTAACCGCGAATCTCGGGGCAAAGCAATAACGGATTCGCCCATCGGCCGCGCCGTGCCAGCGTTCGAGAAGCTCAAGCGACTCTGTTATTGACGCTTCAGCCTTTTCCCGCAAGGCTTCGGGCACTTCGTCGCCGCGGTCCATCATGCACTTGCCGACCGTGGCTCGAAACCCCGACCCTTCGACCGCGCGGAAGACGTGTTCCGTGTGATTAACCGTCTCCATCGTCAGCGCGCAAGTGGTGCCGCCACGAATCAGCTCGGCTATTCCGAGTCGCGCTGAAGCAAAAATGGATTCGGGATTGTGACCGGCTTCCATCGGCCAGATACGCTTCTTGAGCCAGTCGATCAGCGCGAGATCGTCGGCGGCTCCGCGAAACAACGTTTGGCAGAGGTGAACGTGAGTTTGAACGAAGCCAGGCAACAGCACCTGTCCGCTGGCGTCGATGACTTCAACGCCCCGCGATGCAAGCGAGGCCCCGAGCGCGGCGATGCGCGATCCCTCGATCAACACATCGCCTTCGAAGATGTGATTCTTCGCGGTGACGGTGATGACGGTCGCGCCCTTGATAAGAAGCGTGTCGCTCATAGCTCGCAGGTAGTCGCCTTCGATCAATGTTTATTGGGTCAGTCTGCGGCAGAAAGAATCGCCGCTGGCTTGAACACCGTTGATTGATTGTACTGATGCGTTGCGAGGATTGGAAGCGAAAGGCGGCTAGAACGGCCACCTGTGATCCAGGAACTGAAGGCACAGCCGCTCGAAGCCATCTTTCCCCGTGTACTGGTTGCGGACCAGCGCGAGACTTTCAAACGAGCGGTCCTTGTTTGCGATTCGCACGAATTCGCACTCGACAGGAATAGATCTGCTGCACACACGCGCGCCGCCTGGGCTGATGTTTTCTGTGACGGCCGAGTCGTCACCCATGGGCTTCTTGTTTTCGTCGAGGTATTCGATAAACACAGGTTCGATGTGATCGACTCGTACTTCTCTTCGACGATCGAGTCCGGTCCATTTCTGTGTGCGGAACGTCGCCCACGGTTTATCCAGGTAGCCGGCCGGCGGATGGTTGCCGATGAACTCGAGCCCGACCAGTCTCAACCCGTCTTCAAGGGGTTCGGTTCGCCGTACGATAGCATACATGTTGTAGCCCGGGTCAGAGAACCCGTGATTGCGAAGCTTGGTGGGCAGCGGCAACGTTATGTGCACAATCGCGCCGTTCCGGACTCGGCGCTGTATGCGAACGGCAACACCCATGCGGCCGACGTCCAGGGTTTTCCCGACCTCTTGCCAGCGCTTGTTCTCGTGGTCATAACCGGCGACGAGAGCTGGAACGGTGAGTTTGAATCGCTCGCAGCGCCGGCGATTCTCAGCTGCCGCCTTGTCGGTGATCTTGGTGAAGATCGGATCTTGTCCGCTGCTTACCCTGATGTCGATCGTGTCGACAGCGGTCGCGCGGTCCCCTCTTCTTGTAGCGGATGCGTCTGCGCGCGATTGACTTTGGTGTTTGTCCACGCCGTGTCTTGGTGGGCTGAGCGCCTTGCCGGGCGTTCCGATCGGAACCTGCGCGCGAGCGTTGCGCTTGAGAGACTTATCGTAGTCGACTCTTTTCTTCTGATTGGCCAGAAAACCGAAGGCTTCTGAGACCTGCTTGAAGGCTTTGTCGACCCTGACCATTATCTCGTCCGGCAAAGCCGCGCGGACTTTGTGATATGGAGGATGCAGCACCGAGACCGTCTGCTGGTAGGCTTCTACGGTTTCCTCGTGATTGGCTGTCCGCTCAATCCCAAGGGCTTGGTAGTGATTAGTTGCGCCTTCGATTCGCTCGAGGAGATATTCCACTTCGAGAAAATACGCGCTTATGAGCTTGCCTGTGGTTCCGTCGTTGGTTTTCCCCTGACTGGACAATGAGCCGGATTTTCTCATGGCGCTTCTCGGATGTAGATGCGAGTGTGAAACTCTTTTTTCCTGGGGGTAGAAGCAAACTCAATCGGAGGATGTGGCCATTATGGACGGGTTCGAGGATTTGTCAACGGTGTTGTCGGCGGGAATGGACTACGAGCTGACCCGGACAGGTGAGGTGGCCCTGTAGAAAACGCGGTCCGCGAGCGCGGCTGTTTCTCGCCAGCGGCGGCGAGGATTGATAACAAGCGAGTAAGCAGCGACACACAGTCTCTCGCGTAACCGGGGTTGCGCCAGTCTGGCTGCACAAGCCGCGCTATTTCGGTTGGTGAAGCATCTTCTCGACTTCGAAGATGTGCGTTTCCTCGTCGGAGGTCAACTGACGAGCGAACTCTTCGAGGAAGACGCTATGACCCTGAACCTGGCCAAGTAGTTTCTTGAAGAGTTCGACCTGCTCGCGTTCGTGCTCGATGCTCTCCTGGAGGATGTCGTTGATCGAATGTTTGTGAGTTTCAAGCAGGCTCGCAATCTTGAGCGAGGGATGGCCCCCGAGCGCAGTTATGTGCTCGCCGATCTGTTCGGCGTGATCAAGAGACTCGCGGGCAAGTCCTCGCAGCCAACTGATGATCGGAATCCGGGTGTGGCCAAATACCATGAAGGAGTAATGAGTGTAGCGAACCAGTCCCGCCAGTTCGCGTTCCAGCAGCTCGTTTAGTGTTTCCAGAACCTTCTCTTTGTCCATAGATTCTCCTTTGATAGAGCAAACCAACTGGCTGACTATTCTCGTTTGGCTGCCGCGCCGCCGCGAATGAAACGAGCTGCGGGCGAATCCTTCATCGGCAAGCTGAAGCGTCGAATGCCATCAAACTTGTACAAGGCTCCGGCCACTGCGGGCGCCGTCGGCACCAGCCCGATCTCACCTACTCCTTTTGCCCCGTAAGGACCATCCGGGTGTCCTTCTTCGATCATAAACAGCTCTACTTCAGGCATGTGGCGCGCCCGCAGCAATCCTTGCGAGTTCACGGTCATCGTCTGAGGCACGCCGCCCTCGACTCTGAACTCTTCAGTCAATGCGTACCCGAGTCCCATGTGGATCGAGCCTTCGAGCTGACCTTCGAGCAGCGCGGGGTTCATCACCTTACCGACGTCGTGAGCGGCGATGACTTTCGTGACTCGACCGTCGTCGTCGAGTATCACAACCTGAGTAGCGAATCCGTAAGCGAAATGCGTCTTCGGCCGTGCCGCGTTCGCTTCGAGCGATGTTGTGTCGTCGATCAGCACTTCGCCGTAGTAAGTCCGCCCCGCAAGGTCGCGCACCGTCTTGCTGGTGTCGAGATCAACTTTGAGCTTGCGGGCCGCTTCTTGCACGCCGCGACAGCCAAGGAATGTTCCGCGCGAAGCCGTCGTCTGCCCACAGTCCAGGGCGTACTTTGTGTCGGCCGAGACGTGGGAGAAAACCGAGGGTGGTAGCCCGGTCTCTTCGCATGCAGTTTGCTGAAGCACGGTGAACAGGCCCTGACCCATTTCAGTGAAGCCGGTGTAAATCGCAACCGACCCGTCATCGCGCACTTCGAGCATAGCCTTGCCATACTCCGGAAGCCCGTTGCCTATGCCAACGTTCTTAATGCCGCAGGCGATTCCGGCATACTTTGCGCTCCTGTAACGTTCCTTCACTGCCTCAAGGGTCTTCTTCAAGCCAACGCTGCATTCGAGCCGTTGACCCGTGCAGAACTTGTCACCTGCCTGGAGCGCGTTGCGGTAGCGAATCTCCCATCCATCAATGCCGACTCGCTCGGCAAGGATATCGAGCATGGACTCAATGCCAAATGCCGCTTGATTCGCGCCAAAGCCGCGCATCGCTCCACAAGGCGGATTGTTGGTGTAGACCGCGAGCGACTCGACATGTACGTTATCCACTTTGTATGGTCCGGTGCAGTGACCGGCGGCCCGTTCAAGAACTTTTGTTCCGACGGACGCATAAGCTCCCTTGTCGCCGACCATGAAAGCCTGCACCGCGGTCAGCCGTCCTTCGGCGTCGCAGCCTACCGTGTAAGTCATCTTGATCGGGTGGCGCTTCGGATGAAGCCGAAGACTTTCCTCGCGGCTGAGCGTGAGCTTGACCGGCTTGCCGGCGACTCGAGCCAGCAGCGCGGTCTGAGCTTGAATGCTCATGTCCTCTTTGCCGCCGAACGCGCCGCCGTTTGTAACCAGTTCGACGTAGACCTTCTCTTCGGCCAGTCCGAGAAACGATGCGATCTGACGCCGATCGTCGAACACGCCCTGGCCCTGAGTGTAGACGCGCAGCCCGTCGCCCTCTGGGATCGCGATGCACGCCTCGGGTTCGAGGAACATGTGCTCAATGAACTGAGTCTGAAACGTGTGCGATGCGACGTGCACGGAATTCCGAAGGGCCTGCTCGGTATTGCCCCGGTTGATCTCGGACTTGCTGAGCAAGTTGCCCTTCTTGTGAAGCTTCGGGGCGTCGGGTTTGAGCGCGTCTTCAGGGTTTGTTATCGGCTCGCGAACTTCATAGTCGACGACGATTGCCGCGGCCGCCTTGCGCGCGGTGCGGCGATCGATGGCTGCGACGGCTGCGATGATGTCGCCGACGTAGCGCGTCTCTTCGCCCTCGGCTACGAACATCGGCCAGTCTTTGTAGATCAACCCCTGGCTGCGTTCGCCCGGTGTGTCAGCAGCGGTGACTATCGCGACAACGCCGGCAATCTCTTTGGCCTTGCTGGTATCGATCCGTCGCACGAGGGCGCGCGGGTGTTCAGACAACAATGTAGCTCCATGGAGCATGTCCGGGAACGACATATCGTCGATAAAGGGGCGATCACCCAGCGCAAGCTCGCGAGCTTGATAGCGAGGCGTGTTTGTTCCAACCCGGCCGCCGCGATTAAGCACGGGAACGGCTTCCCCTCTCAAGGCCTTGGCCGCGAGCTTGATCGAGTCAACGATCTTGACGTAGCCCGTGCAACGACAGTGATGCATGCTGAGCATGCGATTGATCTGGTCGTCGTTCGGGTCTGGAGTTTTGTCGATGAGGTGTTTGGCTCGGGCGACGATGCCGGGAGTGCAGAAGCCGCACTGGAGTCCGCCCGCGGCGATAAACGAATCGGCGAACGTCTCGCGTTCAAGCTCGCTGAAGCCTTCCAGCGTCGTCACGCTTTTGCCGGCAGCACGTGCAGCGGGTGTCACACACGAAACAACTGCGCGACCGTCAACGATGACCGTGCAGCAGCCGCACTGGCCTTGAGGGCTACAGCCGTCCTTGGGTGAGATCAACCCGCAGTCGTCTCGCAGGAGCTCGAGCAGCGAAGCCCCGTCTTCGATCTCAATCGCGCGATCTGTTCCATTCAGTTTCAGTTCAATCCGGCTCGCCATCATTCAACCTCTCACAATTGCGCAATTGTAGCATCTTCGAAAAGAAGGGAGCAGAGGAATGTGGCGTTAGATCGAGGATCAGGGGCGCGAGAAAAGAAGCAGCGTTCTAGCGCTGGAGCAATGACCCGCTAGGGCTGAGCGATGATGCCATCGGCAGTCCACGTTTCTGTTGCGGTGGAGTTGGTGATAGACCAACAGCACCGGCGGTAAATCTGTTGAGCAGCCCTCACTATCACTCCGTCGGCTTCGCGTACTCCCACTGCTCGGGCAAAGGCTGGGGGCCCGGGCGAATTCCGGCGATGTCCGGGTCTTCACCTTCGATGCGCGGCTCCAGATCTTTCCGATCCTTAGACTCCAACCGTCGCTGTTCTTTGTCTTTCCGCTTTTCCTGGCGGGCCTTTTCCTTGTGTCGCTTCTGAAATGTCGGTCTCGATTTCTTTGCCATGATGGCTCCTGGGGCTCAGTATTTAATCTAGATAGTTTGCCGCGCGCCAACCGTCTACTCGGTATCTGGCTCGTCCGACTCTTCTACACGGCTGGCGAAGTTGTCGCTGCTAAGATCATCATCGTGGATTTCTTCGTCGTCGCCTCCAAAGACGAGTTGCCCGCCTGGCTTTTCACGGATAGGGCCTTTTGGTCCGCGCTCGGATTTCGATCCGCCCCGCGAGGGTTTTCGTCTTCCGCGAGGCGCGGCGTCCGGACCGAAATTCTTGCCTCCGCCGGCGCCGGTGGGCGGCGTCGAGCTGCCCGGAGAAAACGACGGCCGAGGCGTGTAGCTTTGGGAGCCGGGCGCCGGGCGGTCCTCCTTGGCTCGCGCTTCGTTAACCGCAAGGGGTCTGCCCTTGAACATCTGGCTGTCGAATCGGCGAATAGCTTCCAGAGCGTGCGATCGCTCGCTGTATTCGATAAACGCAAACCCGCGAGGCTTGCCAGTCTCGCGGTCGAGCGGGAGATAAATATAAGATAGCGGCGCAACGGCGGAGAAATGCTCACGCAGATCGGCCTCTGTCGCATCATAGGGGAGGTTGCCAACGAAAAGGCGAACAGACATCAGGATACCCCTCTCATTTGAATTTGAGATCGTGGATTTGAAGGGGCGAGCTGGCC
>JBASRN010000092.1:0-30244 GCA_049273855.1 Blastocatellia bacterium | reverse complement strand
ACGATTGTGTTCTTCCCGCCTTCTCCCAGCTCGTTGATCATCGCAATAACTGTCTTTTCGTCGGGCGCGAGCTGAAGCGCGATGACCGACTGACGCGAGCCCAGGTTGAACGGCTTGCGCGGGTTCTCGCGTTTTCGCTTCTCTTCGTCCTCTTCGCGTTTCCGGGCCCGGCGTTTCACTGCTTCAAGCAGGTCGCGCTCTTCCTTCTTCAAGTACTCCTGGCTGTCGGTGCCCTTCTTCTCGTCGGTTGCGTCGGCACGCGCTCGACCGCCCCCCTGGCCGAACCCAAACCCGCCGCCACCGCCGGAGACCGGAGGGGGAGGCGGCGCGCCGCCGACTCTTATGTCAGTCATTTGAATCAGTGACCCGGTGTCGAGCGACATGACAAACAGGTTGTTCGCTCGAGTGAAGTAGAGGCGCCGCTGGTCTCGGGTGAAGTGAGCGTTGGCTTCAACGTCGGTGGTCGCGGTGATCTGACGGCGCTGGCCGATCGTGTGATCGTGAAGAAACACGTCACCGTTGTCTACGAACACGGTGAGCTTCTTGTCTTTCGAAAGCTCGCCTAAGACCGGCGGCGAGTTGCGCGCCTCCTCGTCGGTCAACTTCTTCAGCCCCGAGCCGTCGCGGTTGACGATGTACGTGTCAAAGTCTTTCTCCCGTGGCTCGCTAGCTTGCTTCCACTGGAAATAGATACGCTGGCCGTCTTGCGACCAGCGCACGGCGCGAGGCTCATAGCCGACAAGTTCAGAACCGCGCATTATGTTGTCGATGGTGAGGTCAAACGTTTTTGCGCCGTGCGGCGAGACCGCTTGAGCAGTCGCCGGTTTCTGCGCGGCCGTCGCGGTCCAAAGATTCGGCGGAGAAAGAGAGACTACAAGCACAAAAAAAATGAGGTGACGCGACAGGGTCTTACGGCGAGTCATTTGTCCTCCAATTCTCATTCTTGAAGTAAGCCTGAGCAGAGCGGGATATGCATGAACTGAGGCGGACCGTTCGGAGCACGCCTCTTCAAAAAAGACCGCTTGCCGGGTGAACTCAGACTCCCGGCATCGCCTTTTTGAGCGGCTTGAGCAGCAGCGTCAAGACAACCGCCATCACAAGCGCCATGGCGCCGAGGATGATGAAGAACGACGACTGGTTCCAGATTGACCAGTAGACGCCTATCGCGGTCAGCTTGTTACCGATTGCCGTAGCGACGAACCAGCCTCCCATCATCACGCCGCGGAACCGGAGCGGCGCGACCTTTGATACAAGCGACAGGCCCATCGGCGAGAGCATAAGCTCGCCAAGCGTGAGCACCCCATAGGCGAGAAACAGCCAGAACGGCGAGACTACAAATAGATATCCCGCCTGCATGATCGGTGCCAGAGAACCATCAGCCTGATTGCCACCGACACCTTTCCTAATCGCATCCGTGAGCTTTTCCTGAGCGGAAAAGGTTTTGTTTTTGTAGCCACGCATATTCTCCAGAACGTCGTCCGGCACACCTGCAACCTTTAGGTTTTGTATCGCGGCCTCAAGTGCGGCAGCAAAACGACCGTCTCCAGAAATCTCTCCCTTTCCAATCTCTCCATCCTTCAGTTTCCTCCAAACATCATCAGGCAAACCGTCAGCTTTCAAGTCATACTTGATGGTTTCAAAGGCCGCGCTGAATGATTTATCGGCGCTGAATTTCTTGTCGTTGACGATGAACTTGTCCTCCGCGTTTTTGCGGGTCTTTAGTTTCTCCAGGATGTCTGGCGGCACTCCGTTGACGCGCAGAGAATCCAGCACCCGCTCATTGATGCGGAATGATCCTTCTGCCATCAACGCCTGGGTAACCTCTTTGGCTTCGCCTTGCTTCGCCCCGGCGTAGAGGATGAAGAACGACAGCCCTGTCAAAGTCATGCCGATGGCCATCTTCGTCGGCGTCGAGGGCTCCTTGCCTTTGCTGTCCATCCACTTCCAGAACCAAACGACTGGAAAGGTGAGAAGTACAACAAATCCCGGGTTAATGGCGTTTGAAATCGTACCGGTTACGTCCCAGTCCGTGTTGTCGTCCGCCCAATACGTCAGCGTCGAGCCGTTCTGATGGAAGACCATCCAGAAGACGATAACGATGAGGAAGATAACGATAAGCGCGCCGATGCGCGTGGCGTCGGAAACTTTCTCCATCTCACCGCCGCGCCCAACCGTGGGCAGTGACGTACCGCTCTTCTTCGCTTCGATAACTGCCGGGTCCTCGACTATTTTCTTGAAGCGCCACAGGATCGTTACTGAGATGACCATCCCAAAAGCAGCGACGGCGAACGCCGGGTGAAATCCCCATCGCGCCTTTATGATTTCCATTAAGATGGGTGCGGCCAACGCGCCGACGTTAATACCCATGTAGAAGATGTTATAGGCGCGGTCCTTCAGGTGGCTGCCTTCAGGGTAGAGGTTGCCGACCATCGTCGAGACGTTCGGCTTGAAGAACCCGTTGCCGATGACCAGGCAGGTAAGCGCCGCGTAGACCGCCCACAACGAGGGTATCGAGAGCAATCCGTGTCCCGCCATGAAGAAAAAGCCGCCGATCATTACGGCTTTTCGGTAACCCAGAACTTTGTCGGCGAGCCAGCCCCCGATCAGCGGGCTCGCGTAGACGAACATGAGATAGTTCGCATAGAGGCTCGTTGCTTGCCCGGGAGTCCAGCTAAAGCCGTCCTTGCCGTCCTGCATATACAGAGTGAAGAGCGCGAGCATCGAGTAGAAGCTGAAGCGCTCCCACATCTCGGTGGCGAACAGAGCGTAAAGCCCTTTTGGATGTTTTTTGAGATCACCAGTCTCAGCAGGAATGATCTCCGGTGCGTGAGTCCTGACAGCCATAGTTAAGAGGCTCCTTTTCAGATTTCGTCAGCGGGATCGCGGAAGACCTCAATCCGCATTGAGAGCAGTGGAGCGGCCCTCAGAGAATCAAAGGCAGTTCGAGAACTCTGATCTTACATGACCGGCGGCTGCACCGACAACTGTTTGAGGCCCGGCCGGTCAGCCCGGGCATTCGAGGCGGCGAATGGCTCGAATAGCATTCACCGCGCTCCGAGGGGTTGCCGCGCTTGGCAAGCCCTCGGGCGCGGTCTAGACTGAGCGAGTCGTCGAAAGATCACCAAGGTTCGATTCAGAAAATGACCGCTATGTTCGAGTGGCAGATCGATGATCGCCGTTTCCAGATTCGCGACGTTGAAAGCGACGCCGAGTATCACGCGATCGAAGACATACAGAAGGAAGCCTGGGGCTTCAACGATCTCGACACGGTACCGGCAGCGACGCTGATGGCGACACAACACGCGGGCGGGGTCGTGCTGGGCGCTTTCGACCGAGACGTGATGATCGGATTTGCGTACGGCTTCGCGGCGTATGAACAAGGCCGCGCATCGATCCACTCGCATATGCTGGCGGTCAGACCTGCATACAGAAACTTCCAGACCGGCTTCTATCTGAAAATGGCGCAGCGGGAACGCGTGCTGGAAAAAGGCCTCGACGAGATCTCATGGACCTACGATCCGCTTCAAAGCTTAAACGCGCATTTGAACTTTGCGAAGCTGGGGGTTATCTCCCAGCGGTACATCGTCAACTTCTACGGCGAAGCTACGTCGAGCCCGTTGCATCAAGGGTTTGGGACGGACCGGCTGTGGGTGAGATGGCTTCTCAACACGGAGCGCGTAAAACGACTTGCGTCTCCCGATCCGCGCTCAGCTTCCGTCGGTAGCCGCGATTCTGACTTGGGCAGTTCCGAGTTGCTGAAGTCGGCTCTCGTTAGCAGGGACGGAGACCGTCCTCACATCCAAGACTCTAACAGGCTCTCATCCGGCCTTTGCACGATCGAGATTCCTCACAACATCAACTCGCTGAAGGAACACGATCCTCAAGTGGGATTTGTTTGGCGTGAAGCGACCCGCGAAGCTTTTCTCGCTGCAATGGACGCGGGCTTCGAGGTCACGAACTTTCTGCGCGACGGCACGACCGCCAGCCCTCGGTGGTTCTATGTGCTTACGCGGCAGAATTGACCACGACTCACTTGAAGTCAGGCACTTCTAAGCGCATTCAACTCCCGGCGGGGTTGTCCCTCGAAAAGGAATTGAGGATGCACCCCCGGGCATCTGAAATGAAGCAGAGCACATCCAGCTAAAAGTCCATTTCGACTGCATTAGCTCCAGACCTGCTTCGGGGCGTCTTTGACTGCGTTCTTTTCGCTCGGATAGAATTCACACCAGATGACCGATTCCTTTGTTATTCCGCTGCTGTTGGTGGCGATTCTCACTTCGCCATTCGCGCTCGGACAGAAGACCCCGGCCTCAGTACAGAGAGAGCAAGCAACAAAGTCAGCGACTAAGGATCAATCCAAAGGAATTTCGGGACAAGACTCACTAGCCGAAGCCGGAGCCACTTCAACTTCGAAGCTGGCGCTTCCATTCAAACGAACCTGGCAGCATCTGACCGGCGGCGCGACCTCGCTTTCGCCCACGCTCGACGACGCGCGGATCTACTTGCCGCTCACAGGGGGCCGCGTGTCTTGTCTCGACCGGCAGACCGGCTCGTTGCTCTGGTCGAGCGAACCCGGCGGACAGATCACCGCCTCGGTCGCGGCCGGTGAAAACTCGGTCTACATCGCCACTCGCAACACAAGTGAGGATGGCGCAGAAGCCGGCGGCTCGTTGCGCGCAGTGGATAAAGCGACCGGATTGACCGTTTGGGTGCGCGACTACCCGCGAGCGATGTCGTCCGCGCTCCAGCTTGGCCCCGGCCGCATCTACACCGGAAGCGCAGACGGTTCCTTCTATGCTCTTGATTCGAAGAACGGCGCAGTCATATGGAAAGTTGAATCTCAAGACATCGTTCGCGGTCGCGCGCTGGTGACCCCTAAGGCTGTCTATTTCGGAAGCGACGACGGTATTCTGCGCGTAGTCGAACCGGAGCGCGGGCAGCTCATCTGGAAGTACCAGACCGGTGGGAGGATAATCGGCCAGCCCGCTGCCGATGACCGGGTCCTGTATTTCGGATCAGCGGACGGCTACGTCTACTCGCTGGACATCGCGACGGGCAAGCTCCGCTGGCGCTCACGCACCGGCGCCGCCATCGAAGCGTCACCGGTAATCGTTGGCGATAGGTTGCTCGTAGCGTCGTACGACAACTTCGTCTACGCTCTTGCGCGGTCGAGCGGCGACCGAATCTGGAAACGTCGTCTTGAAAACCGTATCAGCGCCTCGCCCATTGTCGAAGGCGACGCCAACCTCGTAGCTCCGCTGCACAGTGACTACATCGCCGTCTTCTCAAATGCCGATGGCCGCCGCGTCAACCTCTATCAATTGGATCCCGACTTCGAGATTGTGGCTGAGCCGATCTTTTCGCGAGACACGCTCTTGCTCCCAACCAATCAGGGACTGGTTGTCGCGACCGCGACCAAACCCGCCGATCCGCAAACAAACGCGATTAAGAAGTGATTGGTTTACGTAAGAAGGTTCGCCGCAGTGCCAACTTCAAGGTGCGGACGCTCAACGACTCGTCGGCACTGCGGCGAGGGGGGATCGAAACTAGGGGGCGTTAGTTCGATTCGGGGCGGGGCGACAGACAACCGCAAAATCAATTTCGTATTAGAGTCGCCGGTTTGAGGGAGCTGTACTTCACAGTATCAACTCGCATGCCACAGATCTTCTCGGAGCTCGACAGCTCAAGTCCGCGGGAACATTCACGAAGGGTAATTGGGCAGGTTAGACAATCTGACAGCTTCATCCAGAGTGAAAGAAGAGGTTCGGCGGTATACGCTATATTGACCGAGCGGTCACCAGGATATTGACAATCGGCGCACGGAACCCGGCCGATGACAACGGCCGCATTCGCCAGTTCCCGCCACACGTCACTGCGCGATCACCTGACATATGCGTTTTATGCCCTCAGCGATAGCTTCCGGCGATTCTTTCGAGTAAGCCAGTCTTAACGTGTTCGCTCCGCTGTCGTCTACAAAGAACGGCTGACCCGGCACATAAGCCACGCCGCCTGCGATCGCCCGTGGAAGGACTTCACCTGCATCGACGCCGCCCGCAAGCTGCAACAATATAAAGAAACCGCCAATGGGTTTCGTCCATCGTGAGCCCGCGGGCGCATGGCGTTCCAGCGCTTCGAGCATCGCCCGGCAGCGAACGTCGTAGAAACGCCGCAGCTCGGGCAGTCGCCTGGTAATCACGCCGGAGCGAATGGCTTCAGCGACTATCGTTTGATCGAGCACGCTCGAGGAGAGGTCGGCGCCTTCCTTGGCAAGCTCGATCTTCTTCGCGATCGCTTCAGGCGCGCGCAGGTAGGCGGTTCGGATCCCCGGCGCAAGCACCTTTGAAAAAGTGCCGAGGTAAACGACCCGCTCCGGCCGGAGAGCCGCGAGCGGAATCAATCGCGCCCCTTCGGAATCGAAATACAGATCGAAGTAAGCATCGTCCTCAATGATCAGCAGGTCGTGCTCATCGGCGATTTCGACCAGTTGATGCCGGCGCTCGGTTGCAAGAGTGACGCCCGAAGGATTCTGAAAGTTCGGAATCGTGTAGATGCATTTTACGCGGCGGCCTTCGCGCAACGCCCTATCGAGTTTCTCGCGTAGTTCGCCGATTACGATGCCGCCGTCGTCTTGCCGTACGCCAATCATTTCGGCTTGCGAGTTGTGGAGCGCGATGATTCCGCCTATGTAGCTTGGCAGTTCGACCAGCGCTACGTCGCCCGGATCGATGATCACGCGCGAGATCAGATCAAGCCCCTGCTGCGAGCCGCTAGTCATTATGACTTCGGCGGCTGAGGCGCCCGATAGGCCTCGCTCCTGAAGAATACTGACAACTGCATCGACCAACGCCGGCTGGCCCTTGGTCGGTCCGTACTGAAGCGCGACCGGTCCTCGCTCGCGTATCACTCGCGACGCGATCTCGGCCAACTCCTCGATCGGAAAAGTCTCGGCGCTGGGCGCGCCCGCCGCGAGCGAAATAACTTCCTTGTTTCCCAGCAACGCCGTCAATTTTCGGATTGCGTTCGGACGAATCCGGCGGCCCAATTGAGAGAACATTTCGTCGTATTCAGTTTCGACTTTCAGCATCGGTCGGCGCCTGTCAGCCTTTAACCACCAGCTTGATGTTCACGAAATGGTTCGGTTGCTGTGGATCGTTGGACTTGATCGTTATTGACTTTGTTTTCGGACCCGCCACATTTCCAGTTTCGACTTTCACCTTGATTACGCCGGCCTTACCAGGCCGGAGGACTTTAGGGAAGTCCACTGCCGTGCACCCTCAGCTGGGCACGACCGATTCGATATTCAGGTCGGCCTCGCCGGCGTTCTTGACCACAAGGTTGCGAGTGAGTGACTTGCCCTGGGCCACTTTGCCGAAGTCGATTTCGGTTAAAGAGACCATCAGCTTTGGCGCGTGAGCCATAGCAGCCGTTGCGGGCTGGCTAATGTTCGCCTTCCCGCCTGCCTTGGCGTCGGCTCCGATAGCCGCTGGCACCTCTGGTTTGAGTATCGGCTGCCCGGGCATCTGTGTCGCAGCAGGAGGCTGGGCGCTGGATGCCGCCGGAGCGTTCCGGGCAATCGAGGGCGTGGCGTTGGCGTTGGCCGGCGAATTCTCCGACGAGCTTGTCCGATTAGCCCCAGGCGAGCAGCCAGCCATCAGTACTGCCGAGAGGATTGGGACGAAATAGTATTTTTGGTGGTCCACCATAGCGAAATAATCTAGCACAACTGTGAGGCCCGTGGGCAATAGAAGCCGATAAGAGATCGACTAACCGCGCATCCAGGTCTAAGACTCTTCAGGCGTACGGTGATTCGGTTCAACTCTGAGTATAACCACTGTTGCGCCCCAACCGCCGGCTTCCGGAGGCGCATCTTTGTATTCGACGACGTGAGTCGAAACGGCAAGAATCGAACGAACGATCTCGCGTTGAACTCCCGTGCCTTTTCCATGAATGATGCGCACCCACCTGACGCCGATCTGGTGAGCTTCCGCAATATAGTCTTCAACAACCGCACGGACTTGCCGCGGCGGTATCGAGTGCAGATCCAGTACGTCTCGAAACTCGATCGCTACAACTTCGGGAAAAGGGTTCTCGGGGTCCCAAGGCTTGTCGTCTTCGACTGAAACGGGCGGAGAGGAACCAGGTAGTCCGAAGGCGTGGGCCATCAGTTTGACTAATTCGAACAGCCGCATGGCTGCATGTTATGGGCCGGATCTGTTGGCTTCAAGCCAATGCCGGGTATCGCATGCCATATTCTCAGCGCGATTCTCAGCGCGTCTTTTGAAGGTTCGAGAATCCTTCACGACCCGATCGGGCCGCAATAGCGAGATGTGAAAACAGAACCAGAGGAGAGATGCGGAGCCACGTGCCCGCAGCCGTGAAAGGGTTGCGGGACGGCGGAATTCACTCTGGTCCGGTCCGTAGGGAGAGGGCTCGAGTCTCGACGCCGCTTCCGCTCAAGCAAGAGAATTAGATTTGACCGCCACCGGTTTTGCGTCTATAGCTCAGAGTCGCAAGGGCTTGATTCACGATTATTGATTACAAATCCAGACCGGTTTCCCCGCCAGTGTCCGTTCTAACCGGTGCGCCAGTCCTCGGGAGGTCACTCAATGAATACCACACTAGCATTTGAAATAGTGAAGCAGATTTTTTCCGCACCCGACCCAATGTCGGCTCAGATGACAGTTGAAGCAAATCTCGGCGCCCTCGATGAAACGTTCCTGGAGGTTCTGAGAAACGCAAAAAAGGGAGTGGCGAGCCAACTGAAGTTTGACATGCCTTCAGCCAGCATTGTCGCGGGGAAGATCAAGGTCCTTGAAGAACTCGACCGATACATTCAAGGTCGGTGGCGGCAGATTTCACTCACCTCACCTTTGGGCGCTCCACAGCTTCAGGTCAATTGCGAGGGATGCGGTCAACCGCAATTTTTATGGTGTCCCGGGTTTGGCTATCACCAGGCGGCACCGACGGTGGTTCCGTGGGCTTCGGGCGGTGTTTGCCGACTATGTGGCGCTCAATTCAATTCTATCAAGTGCAACTGCGGTTTTATCATGTCGCTTAGTCACGGCGTTTCCCCGCAAGATTTAGCACAACTTTCATATTTCTTGGGAACGGCACTGGGTAGCGCTGTTGCACAGGAGGTTGCACCGGCAACCGAGGACGAAGAGGCAAACGTGTACCCAGCAGACATG
Organism: Blastocatellia bacterium; assembly: GCA_049273855.1. Taxonomy (GTDB): domain Bacteria; phylum Acidobacteriota; class Blastocatellia; order UBA7656; family UBA7656; genus Onstottus_B. Next base: position 21,056 of record JBASRN010000092.1, on the reverse strand, counting down.
GCGGAGGAAGAGCAGTCAGCAGACGAAGAGGTGTTGGTTGGCGAAAATCAGTACCAAACCGAATCCGGGGAGGATTATTCCGATACAAACCCTGTTGTGGAGGAGGAGGGTTCTTACGCTCAGTTGTTCGGTATGTTCAAGGACTTTATTGATCAGGAGAAGAGTAACGGGTCCATTGACGAGGCCCACCTCGGCGGTATCGATAGGTCTATTGATCAACTCAAATCAGTCACGGAAATTTTTGACTCCACTAGCCGCTCGGGTGGTGCGCGGACGAGGGAAGATATGATGAAACAACTGCGGGAAATGGGAAGAGCCGAAGGAGAATTAGCAGCGCTGGCTGCGGATGCCGTCGAGCGCGCTGAGCGACCTGAGTTTCCGCCAGGGTCACGCGCGGAACGTGTCTACGCCTGTGTGCAAGGATTGAAAGAATTCACGATGAAGGAAGGTATGACTTCACCGGGTGGGCGCGCGTTTCAGCTCAGTATCAAGCTCGGGCATTTGACCACAGCCTTAAAGGACTCTGGCGGTGATGGCCGCAAGGTGTTCGTCATCGAGACCGAAGAGAGCCGCAATCTGGCAAACGAAGTTAGACTCTTTGCGCGCCGCGACACTATTGGCCTCGCACGTCCGGTGTGGTCTCACCGTGTAGTGCGGCTCAATCCTAACCTTCTCTTTTTCTCGGGGCCCGATAATGTACGAACCCGCCTCGAGCAGGTCGCCGGTGAACTCGGTTTTAAAGTCAACCCGCGCAGTCATCAAGGCGTGGACTTAGGCCAGTCGCGATGGGACGACTTACAGGCTGCGAGCCTGGCAGTATTCGATCTCTCTAAGGAAGAACCGCAGGTCTATTATGAACTGGGGAGCGCGCTTGCGCTTGGCACTCAACTCCTGCTTCTTGCCGGCAAGGGAACCAAGCAACCTTTCGATGTTTCTCTGAACATCCGCTCTTATGCCGACACGGGAGACATGCAGGGTTTCCTGGCGGAAGAGCTGACTAGTTCTATTTACGGTTTGCAATACCAGGGTGGGTTGAAGTCTTCAATTCCGGCGTGCCTGGCTTATGCGGAACAACTGGCGCAGGCGGCAGGCGACGCTGGACTGCTTCATGTTGCGCTGGAAAGCTTGCGCACTGCGGCCAAGGATCCTGACGACTTTCGCCACGCGCTCAAGCTTCTGAATACCCACCTGGGTTCGCTAGGACATATAGTGGTTCATCCGCGGTGGCCTGTTTGCTACCCTGACCGTGCCAATCAGCATTGTTTCATCATAATGCCTTTTCGCAATGATCTGGACAGAACGTTCAATACGGTTTCACGCGCGTGCCCTCAGCGAATAACGCCTGTTCGCGGCGACACGGCTCCTGGACAAGAAATCATCTTGTCGATCTGGGAGGAGATTGGAAGAGCGACGCACATAACTGTGGACTTGACCGGTTTCAATCCGAACGTTTGCCTCGAACTGGGAATTGCCGACACATTGGGCCGAAACACCCTGCTGATCGGCGGGGACGGTTCCACCGAGCTTTTGAAGACGGCTCTCCCCTCAATATCGAAGAGACGATACCACTCCTATGCGATTGATAATCCATGGGGCGATGCACAGTTTATGCAAACCCTGACAAATTTTCTTGACGGATAGGCTTGAACACATCGTTGCCCGTCGGTTCAGCGGGAGCGGTCTTCTTGCTATCTCGAGCAGGTCCAACATGGACAGTCCCCGCTTTTTTCCGCTGAGGTAGCCGCCAGCGGCTATAAACAAAACAAGCATTAAAGGCACACCAATCCCGTACTCTCGCGAGCGTCGTCCAGAGCAGGTTCTGGGCACTGCGACGGCTGCTTCCTAACCGGCCGTCCTCCGTCAGAAGCTGGTTAGAACGCAAACTGGAGCTCTCACATTGCACATGTCCGCAAGCTTGCCTGTCGATTTGAAAACGTGAATAATTAAACGTGCGACTTTCTTTCGCGCGCCGGGAAGCCTGGCACAAAGGCGCGCGGTCGTGCTTTCTGCACCGGTATGATCTTATTTCGTCTGAGCTCCCTTCTTGCGGCCATGCTTTTGGTCGGCTACGACCTTTCAGCTCAAGCCCCGAGCGGAGGGAAGCAGAACTACCCGGCGGTCATCAAAGACTCCACCGAGCGGCGCGCGCGCGCGGAGCGCGAGTGGCGGCGAATGCTCGATGCTTACAGCATTCCTCAGACGCCGCCCGATCTCTACCCGATCACCTACACACCCCGCTCGCTGTTGGGGGTGACCGGGGGAATCAAACTGATATCGTTCACGCCCGAACCGGGCTCTGAAGCCGTCGCATTGCGCGAAGCAATTCGCCGCTTCCTTGATCGGTGGCGCGAATTGTTAGGCGCCGAGCCGGCGGCGGTGTCGCTCGTCAGCAACGATGACTCCGGTGACACCCAGAAGCTGACTTACAAGCAAGCAAACTATGCGTTTGCAATCGCCGGCAACGCCGGTGAAATGGTCGCGGTCGTGAGCCGCGATGGAAGGCTTCTACAGCTTGATTCGCGGCTAATCCCGGTCGTCGAGCTGCCTTCGCGACCCTCGATCGATCGTGACTCAGCCTTAAAAAAAGTGGTCGGTCGGACCTTCTCTTATTCCGACATCGCCGGCCACGAGCAGCGCGCACTGATCGGCACGCTCGACGAAGTAACGGTCAAGCGGTTGGTGGTGCTTCCAATCGACAAAGCCGATTCAACCGAGGTGCACCTCGCGTGGGAGATCGTCGCGGGTAAGCAGCTCTCGTGGACGATCTACGTTGACGCAATGAGCGGACAGGAACTGAGAGTGACTCAGAATTTTCAAACGTAGAGAATAGGGGTTGAGGTTGGGGGTTTTTTGGAGGTTGGTTTGACACGTGGCCGCCAACCGCTATCCCCATCCCCGATCCCGCAACCCAAACCATGGAAACTGTCATAACGAGAGACACGGACGTTTTGAGGGAATACCTTGTAGCGCTGGATTCGCGCGAGCGAGGCTTTTCGCCGTTTGGGAGGCTCGAGGCGACGGTGAAGCTTTCGGAGTTGAGGCGTGATCTGGACGCCGCGCGGATCGACGGAACGGACGAGGATCTAGCCGCGCTTCACCGCGAGATCGACGAACGAGTCAACCGCAGCCTCGCTCGCCGCTTTTTGGCCCGGCCCTGGGGCGCAAGGTTGTGTGTGCTTCTGGCTATCGTGCTGGGCCAACAGCTCGTTCTTGCGTTCGTGTGGTTCTTGACGAAGTTGTTTGTTCGTTTTGCGCCGGTGCCGCAGCGCTGGAACCCGGTGCTCCCGCACGAACAGCCGGCGTTCGTCTGGGCGTTCATCTTTTGCTTCTTTTTCGCGACTCCGATGATCGTGGTGATGGTGTTGTTCGGCGGACGGTTTCTTCGCTCCTGGCGCAAGACGCTCGCGGCGACGCTGGTCATCACCGCATTGTCGGTTCTTTGCGCGTTCCTCGTGGTGAGAGGAAAGGAACAGACCAATCCGGTTCGGCATAGGACGTCGCTCGAACAATTCGCGAGAGAACTTGAATTGAGCGTGTCAAACTATCGCGAGTGGCTGGACGCTAACTGGCTTATGAAGGACGCGAGCCTGACTCGCGACTACGAAGCTTACTTGCGTAACGGACCCGGGCGATGGATTACGGCCCGTTTCGATGCAAGCAACGACGCCGCCTGGAGTGATTCGCTTCAGGTGATGAAGGACTATCTGGACGGTGGAGAAGACGAAGAAGGATTTCGCGAATGGCTGAAGTACTATCTCGACCGCAACCGCATCTATTCCGAAGACCGAATCGACCAGGAGGTTTCCACGCTCACGGGCAGCGCCAGCGAGCGATTCCTCGGAGTGTGGCAGCTTGAACCTCTGTTGAACGAGCGCGACCAGCGTCTGTACCGCGCCTACCTTGGCGCGATCGATCGCTGGATGTTGAAGTGGGGTATAGCGTGGCTCGTCTTCATGTCGCTTGCGTTCCAGTTAGCTTACCTCGCTGACCGTATGCTCGGCTTGTGGCATCGCGTTTCTGGAAGCGCGCGTGGCCGGGTCAAGGCGAGCCAGAAGATCGCGCTGGATTCCGATCACCTACAGGATAGCCAAATCGAGCGAGGGCGCGATCGATTCGATTCGTTCCCAGAACGCAGCGAGATAACGACGCCGCCGTTCTTCGACGCGCCGTTCAAGCTGTTGGCTGGCGTGCACCGCTCCTTCCTTCGACTCGTAGTGCTCACCAGTGTTTTCGTCTTCGCGTTATGGGCCGTGGTTTACGCGTTCGATCTCTCAGCCGCGCGTCCCAATCCGCGCTCGCAAGTCGAGCTGATGCGCTCGCACCTGCTCTTTGATGGGGCTGCAGAGGGAAGGAGCGGTGATGCGTTGTCGATAGCCGCCAGGGATTCAAGTGGGAGCACCGGGAGGTCCGGTACTCGCGGGGGCGGATCGGAAGCTTTGGCCGCCGCGCGCGCCGCAGACCTGGAACAAGCACTCGACGAAGCGGACTATCAAACCGAAAAGCGATTCAAGGAACAATACAAGCTCAACGCCGCTCAACGCTCGGACGTGGGGTACCTCAAAAGCCTCACCGCGCAGCTTCAGCAGACAACTACGGCTCTGCCTGAGCAGATCAGCGAAGTTGGTTCGCGAGCGAACGCGGCCGAAGCTCGAGCAGGCCAGATCATCAACGAAGCCACCGCGGCAAAAATGACCGCCGAAGGTGTCGAGAAGCAGATCACCGCCAAGCTGATCGAAGTAGAGAACCGTGCGGCGCGCGCAACCGAACAGGTTGGCAAAGTCGAAGATCAAGCGTCGGTGCTGGCGACTCGAACGGAAGCGCTGGAGAAAGAATTGGAGCGGCGCGCGCGGCAAATCGAAGCGCGCACCGAAGAGCTTGGCGAACGCACTGCTGGACTTAAAGAACGAGAGGAACGATTTGATCGCCTGCAACGGGCCGCGCTCACCGCGATCCTCTCCGAGCTGAGAGCGAGCGTTGACGGTCTGGACAGCCGGGTCGGATCGGGTTTCTATCGCTTCTTCAACAAAAGCGAGGCGCGCCGCGACGCCGACTCGCTTCGCCAGCGCATTACCAGTCTCGCCGGCGAGCTTCGAGACCTAAACACCGACTACGCGAAGACGATGAGCGAGCAGCTCGACGGGCTGAGCAAAAAGGTCGATGAGATAACAGCGCGCATAAAGTAGAGGCCGGGATGGAGACGCTCGCGGACGGGGTAGGAGAAACGGAGACGCGGCGACCGGGCGACGAGACGCGTGCACCCGAGCCAGCGAATGGAGGCACCCCGTCAATCGCAAGTCGCGACGCTGATCGCTTCGTCGTACCGTCGCCCCTTCGCCCAATAGTGCCGCCCTCCCGACTCCGTGGGGCTCTTCAGGTCATCCCCGCGTTCGCAATCATCCTTGTCGTGATGGGCTGGATCGAATTCGGCGGGCCGGCGATTCTCGACAACGATGGTTACTATCACATTCGCTGGGCCAGGATGCTCGCTGAGAGTTTCCCTCGCCTCCCGGCTTTCAAAGCACTTCCGTTGACGACGCTCGACGAACAACACTACGTCGACCATCACTATCTATATCATCTTCTCTTGATCCCGTTCACGTTTGGCGACCTGAGAGTCGGCGCAAAGCTCGCAGCGGTTGTGTTCTCGAGTATTGGAATCGTGTCGGTTTTCGGGCTGTTGGTGAGTTGCCGTGTCAGGTATCGCTGGTTGTGGCTTGCGCCGCTGATCGCAAGCTCCGAGCCATTCCTCTACCGAATGTCGATGACTCGCGCGCCCGCGTGGTCGGTTGCGCTGCTCGGCGTCGGAGCATACCTGATCCTCAAGCAGAAACCGGCTTTGCTCGCTCTGCTTTCGTTTGTGTTTGTTTGGTCGTACAGTCTGTTCCCGCTAATCATGGCCTTCGCCGTCGCTCACGCAATTGCGATCTACCTTTCGGAACGACGCTTCGAGGTGCGGTCAATCCTGGCGACCTCGATCGGAATAATCGGAGGGCTTGTAATCAATCCTTACTTCCCAAAGAACCTTGCGTTGTTTGGCCAGCACTTGTTGATGAAGACCGCCGGAACTTACTCGGTAGACGTCGGAGTCGAGTGGTATCCGTACGACACTTGGGTGATCGCTGGGTCAAGCGCGCTGGCGTTCGTCATTTTTTTCGCCGGGCTGGCGGCGTTCGACTATCGCAGTCGCGCGCGCGATGCCAAGCCGCTGTTCTTCCTGCTAATCTCGACGATGTTTGTGGTGATGGCTTTCAAGTCCCGGCGTTTTATCGAGTACTGGCCGCCGTTCGCCGTCGCATTTGCCGCATTCACAATCAGCCCACAGCTCGAAACGATGAGCTTCGCCTGGATGGCTCGCACGCGGGACCGCGCAATCGCCGCGATTGCGGCGGCGGTCGTCACGGTGGTTGCAATTGTGGGGATGTTCATGACGGTCTTTGTAGCCCGTGCCGACGTTCGCTCCGAAGCCGACCCGTTCGCCTACAAAGGCGCGAGCGAATGGCTCGCAAACAACACGCCCGGGGGCTCGATGGTGTTCAACACCGACTGGGACGACTTCCCGATGTTGTTCTACTACAATCCTGGGAACACCTACATTGTCGGGCTCGACCCGACTTATCTTTACGATCGCGACCAGCGGTTGTGGAAGCTGTACGCAGACATCACGCTTGGCAACGAGAGCGATCCCGCGCCGTTGATTCGCGACCGCTTCGGAGCGGAGTACGTCTTTTCTGACAACGATCACTCGGACTTTATGCAGATAGCCGAAGACAGCGGCGACTTCGAGAAGGTGTATGAGGATAAGTTCACTACGGTGTTGAGGGTTCGAAGGCCTGCTGAGCCGCGCGAGACGGATGGGATCAGTGACCGATGATCGCTGAACGAAATGCTGGCGGGGAACCTGGCTCGGTCACCGTGATCGTTAGGCGCTTGATGAGGTATTCGTATGAGCATGCTTTTACAAATCGATTGGGACTCGATGTTCATTCCTTCGCTGAACCTTTGGGAGATATTTCTTCGCGGAACCGTCGTTTATCTTTTTCTCTTTGGTCTATTACGCGTAGTAAGGCGTGAGGCAGGAGCCATTGGCATTTCAGATCTGCTCGTCGTTGTACTCATCGCCGACGCAGCACAAAACGCAATGGCCAGTGAATACAAGTCGATTACCGAAGGATTAGCCCTGGTGGCCACAATCGCATTCTGGGACTATTCTCTGGACTGGCTTGGCTATAGATTCCCCGGGGTTCGGCGTTTATTGCGTCCGCCTCCACTACTCCTCATCAAGGACGGGCGTATACAGCGGCGTAATCTGAGACAGGAAATGATCACAGAAGAAGAGTTGATGGGCCAGCTACGTGAGCAAGGGGTGGAGGCCGTGGAAGAAGTGAAGAAGAGTTATATGGAAGCTGATGGTCACATCAGCGTAATAACAAAGGATGCAAAAGAGAAGAAAGTGAACGAACGGAAGAAGCTGGCGCCATAGAAGAACAAAGGATACCGAGCCACTCGATGAACGTGCACGCGCGAAGATTCCTGACCGCTGAATGGCGTCACCTGGCGATGCTCAATTACGAGATTGATCCAAGAGTGCTCCAGCCTCTGGTGCCCGTTGGAACCGAACTGGATGACTGGCAAGGCCGAACCTTTGTAAGCGTAGTAGGATTCATGTTCCTCAACACCCGAGTCTTCGGCGTAGCGATCCCTTTCCACCGCAACTTCGAAGAGGTGAATTTGCGCTTCTATGTAAGAAGGAAGGCGAGCGACGGATGGCGGCGGGGCGTGGTCTTCGTGAAGGAACTCGTCCCTCGCGTCGCAATAGCGCTGACTGCTAGGGTCGTTTACGGAGAGAACTACGTTGCCGCCCCAATGCGGCACCACATCGAATTGGGTTCCGGCGCTGAAGGGCCGCGAACCGTGTCGTATTCCTGGCGGTTTCGCGGGCGCGAGAACCGATTGGAGCTGACGGTTGGCGGCAACTCTGATAAAGCCCCCGAGGGAAGCGACGTGGAATTCATAACGGAACACTACTGGGGCTACGCGCGGCGACGAGGCGGGCGCTCGATGGAGTACCAGGTCGAGCACCCGCGCTGGCGCGTTAGACGCGCGATGACAGCCCGGCTCGACTGCGACGTAGCCGGGCTCTACGGAGACCCGTTCGTCGAGTTCTTGCAGACGCAACCGGCCTCCGCGTTTCTCGCCGACGGATCACAAGTGACAGTCTTCAGAGGAACCTTGCTGACTTGATGATCAGACCCACGACCGATGTCGAGCCTCAGCGCAATCACAGGTCGGGTGGGCTTGCCCCCGCCGAGTCCTCCGTTACTTTTCACAAGGAACTCGGCGGGGGCAAGCTCTCTTTCCCGACCTGAAAATGCTTTTTCAGTTGCTCGCCCCTCACCGGCGACATCGACTCAAAGCGTCTTTAAGAACGCGATCAGTGCCCGCTTGTCCTCAGCCAAAAGCTCGAGCCCAAACTCGTGACCCCGTACGGCGCGAGTCTTCACGCCCGGGCCCTTCCAGGCGCTTGGCACGTAGTCTTCCCGAAGCCTCTTGGCATCAAACCACTCCTCAAGCGTAGATATCGAGCCCGAATGCTCAAGCAACCCGCGATACCAAAGCCCCTTCAGCGATGGCACCTTGTAGTAGCCGGTCCCCTTTCGAGTCTTCAACGCCAATGACGGATCGGTGCCGACTCGCATGCCTTTCGTTATGTGAAGCCGCTGGGTGCGCGGATCGTCCTTGGGCGGAGTGAATCCATCGGCAGGGATCAGCATATTGTTTGTGTACAGCGGAGGCGTGTGACACATCGCGCAGCCTTCCCGCTTGAAGACTTCCTGTCCTCGTCGCGCAACATCATCCATCTTGTTTGGGCTCGGCGGCACTTCAAGCGAGTAGACAAACTTGCCCAGCGCGTACAACGCTTCGTCGGTGAATCTAGAGTTCAGCTTGCGCTGCTGTTCGTTGAAGAACTTGTAGGGCCCTATCGAACCATCGTCGGCAGTGTTCACCAGGATCGCGTACCGAGCGATATCGTCAGATCCGCGATTGACGTGAGTCCCGGTGTGATCGATGTAGCGGCGATCCTTGATCCCGTTAAGATCCAGGATCCTGGTGACGTAGTACGGGCTCCCATTAAACCTGGCGAACGTCCCGTTGACCGGAAAACCGTCTACCTCGAAAATCTCCCCGGGGTTCATGGTCTTGAAGCGAGCGTGAATGTCGTCCTTGACCCACGGCGTCCCGTAAGATGCGTACTCCGCTTCGTTAAGAGTGATCTTCCGCGCTTCGAGATCCCGCCCAAACCCTTCCACCAGGATGCCGATGCCTCCATTGGTGAAGGTCTTAGTCGCCGCTCCGAGCAGCACGCTGCCGTCAGGCATAAGCCGCGAGTGACAACCGGCGCAATCCGCGAGACTGACCTTCAGTTTGCCGTCCTTGTCGATGAGATAGCGCATCCCGAGCAGCACGCCCTCCTTCGTCATCTCTGCTTCGGCGTTTTTAATTTCCACGCGGTCACCGAGGTACTTGAAGATGCGAGGGTCGTCGGTTCGAGTAACCGGGAAGTCGAGCCCCTCGAAGACGCGGCGGCCCGCTTCGATCCAGTCGCTCTCGGTTTCGAGCTTCGCCGGTTCGATCATCGGCTGCGTCCCTTGCTTGAACATCCACTCGCGGTAACCCTTTGGCTCAAAGTCGGGGTGGTAAACCGGATACGTGCGCAGGTTATCCACCGGCGCCGCGTAGTACTCCTCCTCGGTGTAGAAGTTCGCCGTTGTGTTCAAACCGGCGACCGGAGTTGCCCACGTGGCAAGTTGTTTTGCGTCCCAGATCTTTGGAACGACGATCTTCCGGGTAGTTGACGACGACTTCGTCTGAGCTGCCGAGCCGGACATCATCAGAAACAAAGTACCGGCGGCCCAGAGAAGCACGAGCACGAAACGATCAGCTCTTCGCATTGTCCACCTCCCAATTGAGTCGAACCCATCCATCCTTTCTAAATAAACTTCACAGAAAGGGGAAGGTCACGCCTTATTCAGGCCTCAGCTTGATAGCCTTCGGATGCGTCCGGTATACTCGACCAGTTCTTGATGGAGAAGTCGCCTAGTGGCTGAGGGCGGCGGTTTGCTAAACCGCTATAGGCTGTAAAGGCCTATCGAGGGTTCGAATCCCTCCTTCTCCGCCTTTTGTTTCAAACGGGAAGCCGGCAGCGTGCCGGCTTTTTCAATTTCAGCCGAGAGATTAGTACGCGGCGGCGTCGCTTGACAACGCGAACCTCACCCAGCAGGTTGCTGAAAAATCGGAAGCGCCACCAAGACCCAAAGACAGGAAGCTGCACCAGGTCAATGAATCCTCGCTGGCTTTGTGCTCCTTTGTGTCCTCGTGGCTTAGTGGCGATAAGTTGATTTTCAGCTAGATCGAGCCAGATTAGTCCAGCATGAGTTCAGCAACGACCGGGGCGTGGTCCGATGGGCGCTCCCAGCCCCGCGGTTCCTTATCGATCACGACCGACTTGGCATACGCCGCAAGCGCGTTCGACACCCAGACATGATCGATCCTCAAACCCATGTTTCGGCGAAAGGCTCCAGCTCGATAATCCCACCACGAGAACTCCTTGTTTGACGCATTGTGAAGCCGAAACGCGTCGACGAATCCCCACTGCTTCACGTGCTCGAGCGAGGCGCGTTCGCCTTCGCTGCACAGAATCTTTCCCCGCCAGAGGTCTGGATCGTGAACGTCGCGATCTTCGGGAGCTACATTGAAGTCGCCGCACAGCAGAACACGATCGGTGGCGGCGGACATCGAATCAAGGAACGCTCGAAGGCGGCGCAGCCACTCGAGCTTAAAGGCGTATTTCTCCGTCCCAACCGCCTGTCCGTTCGGAATGTAAACGTTGACGACTCGGACTGAACCGATGGTCGCGGCCAGCAAGCGCGATTGAGCGCCGGGTAAGTCCTCCGCGAAACCGCGCTGGGTGCCTTCGCATTTTGCCCGCGAGACGATGGCGACTCCGTTGTACGTGACCTGGCCGAACATTTCGGATAGGTACCCGATCTCTGCGAAGGCTTCAGCGGGAAACTTCTCGTCTATGCATTTGGTCTCCTGCATGCAGAGCACGTCGGGTTTGACAGCTTCGAGCCACTTCAACACGAGCGGCAGTCTCGCAGCGATCGAATTGACATTCCAGGTAGCCAGCTTCACGCGGGATCTCCTGTCAGTTGATCATTTCCAGAGCGGCTCAGCCTCATCGCGTTGCTCCCTCGGTCGCTTGAAAGTAAACATTGCTTCTGACCCGACAAGGCTAACATCTATAAGTTCCCATTCTGATCGACCAATCTCATTCAGTAGCCTGACCGCCTCGTCCGTATCAAACTTGAGTTTGGCCTGGCCCTTCAGCACTTTCGCCACTGCTATTCTGTATTCCCAACCCATAGCCTCAACTTCCTCTTGCGCAATTAATCCCATCCTACGTGCACGCGCTCGGGCGCCCTGGCGGGATATCAGAATATTCGATGGTCTCTGAAGTGTCTACTGGATGTCGTCGGAGATCGAGCAATAAGTGAAGGCCGCCAAGGCGGCGGCCCTCAAGAGTAAGTACCCGCGGCGGGATTCGAACCTGCGGCCTCTTGCTCCGGAGGCAAGCGCTCTATCCACTGAGCTACGCGGGCAAACTTCAAAGAGGATAGCGGCTGGCCGTGGCACTGTCAATTTTGGTCACCATTGGGCAATGGGTCAGTCAACGGGGACCGGTGGCCCGCAATGCAAGTAGCCCCCGGACCATACTTGTCGCTAAGCTGAAATCACGCCCGATATGAGCAAGATCAACTACCCGGTGACTTCGGCTGTTCGACTGCTGCGCGCGAAGAAGATCGCGTTCGAGCCGCACCTTTACGACTACAAAGAGCGGGGAGGCACCGCGCACTCGGCGGCCGAGCTTGGGGTGCAGGAGCACGCGGTGGTCAAGACGCTTGTGATGGAAACCGACTCGCGCCAACCGCTGTTGGTGTTGATGCACGGCGACCGCGAAGTCTCGACCAAAGAGCTTGCTCGTGTGATCGGAGTCAGAAGCGTGACACCGTGCGCGAGCGAGACGGCGCAGAGGCAAACCGGTTATCTAGTCGGCGGCACAAGTCCACTCGGGACTCGCAAACAGTTGCCGGTCTACGCGGAAAGGACTATCTTCGACTTGCCCAGGATCTATATCAACGGCGGCAAGCGAGGCTTTCTTATATCGATCGCGCCCGGCGACTTGCGGGAGGCGTTGACGATTCTGGAAGTGAGCGTCGCGCTCACGTAGTTCGAGGGGCGGCCGAGAAAAGAGAGCGACAACCAGATGTCTGCACGCGATTTATCATTGAATGAAAGCGACGCAGACCCGAACCCGTTGCGTCAATTCCAGAGATGGTTCGGCGAAGCGGAAGCCGAGATTCCGATCCTGCCAAATGCGATGACGCTTGCGACAGCCACGCGGGATGGTGTGCCTTCGGCGAGAGTCGTGCTGTTGAAGAGTTTTGATGAACAGGGCTTTGTGTTCTACACAAATTACGAAAGCCGGAAAGGCATAGAGTTGGATGAGAACCCCACAGCCTCGCTTGTGTTTTACTGGGCGGAGCTTGCGCGTCAGGTGAGGATCACGGGCCGGGTGACCAGAACTTCGCGAGCCGAATCCGAAGCGTACTTTCGCACTCGCCCGCTGGACAGTCAGTTGGGGGCGCTAGCGTCGCGGCAAAGCGCAGTTATACCCAGCCGCGAAGTGCTTGAAGCGAAGATGGACGAGCTTTTGAAGAAACACGCGGGCGGGCATGTACCATTTCCATCGTTCTGGGGAGGATATCGTCTCGCTCCTGAGACGATCGAGTTCTGGCAGAGCCGGCCCAGCCGCTTGCACGACCGATTGCGCTACACGAAGCAAGCTGATGGTGAATGGCTGATCGAGCGGCTGTCGCCTTGAACTTTCAGATGGCGGCGAACTCAGGCTTCGGCGCGTCGAATCTTACTGCTGCGCCAAACAACGAAGCCTCGCTTTGAACGCGAACCACGCTGGCCGAATACCTCATCCACTTTCGTTCTTTTGTCGGCAGACTTATGTAAACGTCCAGCCTGGCTCCCGGCGGTAGGAATCGTTCGACCAAAAGCAACGCCCCCTCCGAGCTTATGTTCTCCAGAACCCCGTTCTCCGTGAAACTCGCGCCGCCGTCGTCAATGCCCTCTACTCTAACCGGCCAGTTCACGCGAAATCTTTTCCCGCTTCGCCGTTCGATCAAGGTGGGCCTCCAGTCATCTCACGCAACTACATCGCTTATTTATTATTGAACATACCGCTTAGAGATTACTACCGAGCGTCCAGGAAAGTGAAAGTGACAATCCACGCCCGCTTCCTTGTTGAAGTAATAATCCGGCCGGTGTGTCAATGGTCCGTAGTTACGGACTACTGACTACGAACTACGGACTGACAACGGACAACGGACTGCGGACCACTGACCTTGCGCGAATCTTGGAAAGAAAAAAAGGGAGCCCGAAGGCTCCCGGAGGTTCACACGAGGAAGATTAACGTCGCGTCGTGTTAGGAGGAAAGACTCATAACGGCGGCCACACGACGCATCCCCAAAACCGCCGTTACATTCGTTAGAACGAATACCGAGCCTGTATGCGACCGTAGCGGCCCACCTGGGTGCCGACCGGGCCGAGGATCCCGCCGTCGTTCAGGCGAACATTGTTGAAGAACGGGTTCAGCACGTCGCCGTTGCTGTTGTCCGCGCCGCTCGCCCCTGCCCATGTGAAGTTCGGGTGATTCAAAACATTGAAGAACTCGAATCGCACATCGAGCCTGTGACCTTCGAACGGAAGCCTGAAGCCTTTGTTTAGGCTAAGGTCGAACGCATTCGTCTTGTTCCCGCGCAGGATGTTACGCCCTGCAATGTTGGTGCGCACCGCAGGATCTACCAGGTAACGTACTTGCCCGGGGTCGACGGGGTTGAGGTTCGCATCAACATATCCGGGTAAATCCAAGCCAAGCTCCGACGCGAGGATTCCCATCGAAGTCTCCGGCGCATTCAAGTTCACGATGGCCGGACGATCATTGGTGTTCTCGAGATCGCCGTTGAGATCGATGCCTCCTACGAACGGAGACTCGACGTTTCCTGACTGAAGGCGATAGACGCCGGAGACGGTCCAAAACCCCGCGACTTGCGACGCCAGTCCTTCCTTGGGTCCGGGAAGGTCATAGACGAAGCTCCACACCGCGCGATGCGGAACATCGAAACCAGCAACGCTGCGGTCTATGCTTCTGTCGAACGGATTGGATGCCCTGCTTGCGCCTCCGGTGGTGACGAACACTTCGCTGGCTACGTTGTCGATCGCCTTCGAGTAGGTGTAAGCAAAGCGGAAGAGCAGACCATTCTTCATCCCTCGCTCAAGGCGAGTCTGTAAAGAGTGGTAGATCGAATCGCCGCCATTGGTACGAGCGACCACCGATCCGCGATCCGGATGCAGGCGAACCCCGTCCACTCCCGGATTCAACTGCTCGTTGATGAACTGGCGAAGCGCGCGCGTGCCGACATACGCGGTCTCCAATATCATGCCGCCCGGCAACTCGCGCTGGATGCCGAAGTTCCAGGTCCAGGTCATAGGGTTGACCAACCCAGGCAGAATCGTCGTCACCGCGGCTAGCGGATTCAGAGCCCCTGAGGCCGGCAGCGAGCCAACTCCTGCGTTCGCAAAACCCCGGCCGCCCACCGTGTCTCCGCGGAGTGTGACTCCAAACGCGTTGGGTGGCGATGCCGCGGTGTTACTCAGGATGTTGTTGAAGAACAAATCATAAGCGGCTGCCACCCCGCCGCGAATGACTGTCTTGTCTTCGCCAAACAGCCAGGTTGCGAAGTGCGGCGTGTAGGCGAAGCTAAAACGTGGCGCGAAGTTGTTGTTGTCGGCCTGCTGTTTTGCCGGAGTGTCAACCGGGACGTCAAAGCCGGCAAACGCCGGGAACGGCACCACGTTGGAGGGCGTGCCGTAGTTCTCATATCGCAGGCCCAGGTTCAAGCTCAAGTTCGGCTTGATCCGCCACGAGTCGTTTATGAAGTACGCTTGTTGGAACGCGTTCGGAAAAGTCACCGGATCTCCGAACGTCTTGGCTGCAAAGGTGCCTTGCGTGCCGGAGAATCCATCCACGAAGTTCCCGAATGCCGGGAATCCGCCGCCTGGGGAGAAGGTCAGCGTTCCCTGGTTGTTGAAAGGAACAAACTGCTTCGCTATCTGGCGCACCATGTCCACTCCAGCTCGGATCGTGTGAGCGCCGGTGGCGTATGTGATCGTGTCCTGGAACTGGTAGTTGTTAAAAATACGTCCTTGCGGAAAGAACGTCGTTACAAGCCCTCCCAGCGGGCCGACCGGGCTTACCGTTATGCCGGCAAACAGGAACTGCGGCCCGAAGTCGAGCGCCGCGGGATCTTGAGCGCCGAACAGAACATTAAATCTTCCGTACGAGAATCGGAACTCATTTGTCATTCTTGACGACAGAAGCCGAGTGTGGTTCGCGTAGAAGTTCTGCACGCGGCTTGGAACGTCTACGGCGAAGCCCTCGAACGGTGTGGGAAATTGATTCGTCACGCTCTGGTTGTTAAAAAGGTACCGAGCCGCGATGCTGTCCCTTTCGGTGGGTGTCCAGTCGACACGACCCAGGACGTCGTATGTGTTTACCGGTCCCGGGGCGGAGGTCGTAACCGTACCGAACTGAATGTCCGGGCGCCCTCCGCCTATCGGGACATTGATCAGATTGGTCGACCCGCGAAGGCCGCCAACGACGCCGAGGTAGCGATCGAGGTTGGCGCTGCTGCCCGCCGGAAACAGCGAACGAAGCGTGTCGAAGCCTTGCGCAGTTGGCACGACGGCGGAGGCGGAGGAGGCGCCAATGCGCGTCAGTGTCGGTTGAAACGTGCCGAAAAAGAATAGCTTGTCTTTCTTGATCGGGCCGCCAAACGAGCCGCCGAAGCTGTTTTGAATATAAACCGGCACCGAGGTCAGACCCTCGTTTGCCTTCTGGCCGGCGCTAAGCGACGAAAGTGCGCTCGTGTCGATCACATCATAAACGGAACCGTGAAACTGGTTTGTCCCGCCGCGAGTGACCACGTTGACCACGGCGCCCCCCGCGCGGCCGTATTCCGCCGAGTTGTCACCGCCGAGCACCGTCACTTCCTTGTAGCCGTCGCGCAAGATCGGCTGAATCTGTTGTCCGGTGATTGAGTTGTCGTTGTTGTCCGCGCCGTCGATCAACTGGTTGTTCGCGCGCGCTCTGAGCCCGTTTATGTTGAACTCCGTTCCCTGAACGAACCCGCCAGTCAGAATGCCCGGGTCGGTGACGCCAGGCAGCGTGAATACAAGATTCACCGGGTTCAGACCCGCGACCGGGAGATCAACTATCTGGCGGCTTTCGAGTGTGCTGGCTCGAGCGCCGTCCTGCTTCTGTAAAATAACCGCCGCGTCGGCGTTGACGTTGACCACTTCGCTTTGCGCGCCGACTTCGAGTTGGGCGTCGGTCGTGGTGGCCTGAGCCGCCACCACCGTTACGTTCTCCAGCGTGATCGTCTTGAAGCCTGCAGCCTTGATCTCGATCGTGTATACGCCGGGATCAACCGCGTCTACGCGGAAGTTTCCTTCTGACGACGTAAGCGTCTCGCGCGAGACGTTGGTCGCTGTGTTGGTGATCTTCACCGTAGCCCCTGCGACCACCGCGCCGGCAGGATCGTTGATCGTCCCAACGACAATTCCCTTGCTCGATTGCGCGTGAACCGAACTGCTAAACAACGGCATAAATGACGCTGAAAACATGAGCAGCGCCGCCGCGTATGCCACTGACTTAAATCTACGAAGATGCCTCATTTGTCTTCTCCTTACTTCTGAGTCGTTTTACTTTTCCAGAGCGGGCTGAAAACATCGTTAGTGAGCAGAGTAAAGACCCGGCGGCGTGAGTAGGTTAGTCGTGCCCTACTTCTGAGCGCTCTCACGCCGCAGGGTCATCCTTGAAACTTGAACTCCGAAGCCGACTGCGGATCGCGTTTCTCCGCGAAGGCAGGAACGAGCAAACCGCTCTGGCTTCGAGTGGACGCCCTGCTGCAGAAGGCCACCCGGGAATTTGTCTGTTACCTTGGCCTCCTTCCACATCAGTCTTCTCGCCTTTAGGTTCTCTTGTTTACGTGAGCGACGTTGCGTCAAGTCGCACCGCGAGCCAATAGCAACGGGCCGTGACACCGGGGTCCACGCCATCGAGTTTAGGTTTGCAGGCAGGATGGTGAAATAACTTTGGGATGAGCCTACCGTGTGTTGTGATGAAACGGCCTGAATGCATGACAAGCCCGCAAGCCTGATACCTTCAGAGACGGGTAAAGCCGCCCGAGGGCGGCTTTCAGTCCGACGCGCGAGTCGCTATCGGCCGTCGTTCTAGCGCTTCTGCGCGATTCGCTCGGGCCACTTTGAGGCGTCTAGCCAATCAAGCCCGTCCTTTACCTTGCTAGTCCTCCTGGTGGCGGGGTCATACACGTACATCCCGCGATTGGTAATCGTGAAGATGGGCACGCCGTACCTGTCCGCTACATTCAGGTCCTCGCCTTCGGGCCGGGCGCTGGATTTGTTGGGATGAGTGTGGATTATCGCTACTGTGGCGGGGTGCCAGGGAAAAGTGAATGCCTTGTACTCGTTTGAAAACCCCAGCGACCTTGCGCTGTAGCCGCCGTGCGCCATGCGGAGTATTAACACCACGCCTTCGGTGGAGTCTAAGCCGCCGCCGGCCCGGCTCCAAGCCATGGAGAACGCATCGATCATCCCGCGGTCAAAGGTAGAGACCACGAAGGGAGCGCTCCGGTCGAGGCGCGTCCGACCCACGCGCTCGACGCGTTCAGCTTCGGGTCGCGGCGCTCCAGGCGCGACAAAGAACATCGTGGGATGAAGACCAAGCCCGTGCGCGGGAGAGAGCGAGGCCGCAACGAACGCAACCAGCAAGACCAGACTCGGATTCCTTTTCATGGCCGGCTCCGATGACTGGAATTCTTACCGCGCCGGCTGGGCTGCCGGCTGGAGTGCGGTAGAGCAACTCCAGCGCGTTCCCGCCCGAACGCGCTGACTTGCTACCGGCGAGTCTAGAGTGGGTTACTTAACGGGTATACTACTTTGGGATGAAGGAGTGGGAGCTTGTGACAGTCTGACCGAAATCCGTGACGAGTGAAGCTCGCTCATACCGATCTTCCGAGTAGCTCGTGCAGCTTCTCTCTGTAGCTTCGCGACAGTGTGAGTTGCACGCCTTCGCGCAAGATGATGCGATACTCGCCATGAAACCAGGGCTGGAGTTCCTGTATTCGATCGATGTTGACGATCGCGGAGCGATGAACGCGCAAGAACTGCTTGGGATCGAGCTGGCTCTCGAGCGCGCTGATCGTGTCTCTCAGCAAGTAGGACTCTTTGCCCGCGTGCAGCCGCACATAGTTGCCCTCGGCTTCGAGCCAGTCGATTTCCTCGGCCTTGATGAAGAAGACGTGTCCGTTCATCTTGATGACCAGCCGTTCCAGGTGAACCGGGCGGGTCTTGATTTGCTCAAGCGCGCTCAGGATTCGCTCGCTCATTGAGTCGGCGGTCCTCAGCAATTGTTCTTTGGCACGGCTCACCGATCTTTCGAAGCGCTCGCGGTCGAAGGGTTTTAAGAGGTAATCGAGCGCGTAGATCTCAAACGCGCGGACCGCGTACTGATCATAGGCAGTCACAAAGATAACCGCAGGCATCTGCTGAGGTTCGAGCGACTGCAGAACCTCGAAACCGTCTATCCCGGGCATCTCGACGTCCAGGAAGATCAGATCGGGCTTCAGTTTTGAGATCGCTTTGATAGCCTCTTTGCCGTTTGCGCAGTCCCCTACGATCTTGATCTCCGGGTCTGTTGCCAGCATATCGCGAATTCGCTCGCGTGCAAGCGATTCGTCATCCACTATCAATGTACGAATACACTTCGAGCTTGACATACGATCCACTCCTTAGCCGCTTTAACGAGAGAACGTCCCGGTTAGTTCGTTTTTGCGGGAAGTGTTTCGCGTTTAAATGGGATTTCGAGGATTACTGACAGTCCGCCGCGTGCGGTGTTGGTGAGGTCAAGCCGATGATCGCTTCCATAAAGCTGCTGCAATCGCGCCTGGGTGTTTGCCAGCCCCACGCCTTCCTTCAGAATCTTTCCGTTGTTGCCATTCGCCGGGAGACCAGGCCCGTTGTCCGTCACTTGGACGTGAAGAAAGCCGTTAAGTCGAATGGCTTCGATCTCAATCTGACCAGCGGAAGTTCGCGGAGCGATGCCGTGTTTGATCGCATTCTCGACGATTGGTTGCAGGATCAGGTTAGGCAATCGCGCGTCAAGCGCTTGCGGTTCGATTTTGAAGCGCACCGTCAAACGGTCGCGAAAACGAATCCGTTCGATGTCGAGGTAGCACTTAAGAAACTCGAGTTCCTGCTGGAGCGAAACTTCCTGCGTGCCCGCGTTCTCTAGTGTTAACCTCAAAAAGTCGCCGAGCCGCGCGATCATCTTCTCCGCCGCCTCCGCGTCCTTGTACACAAGCGCCGATATTGAGTGCAAAGTGTTGAACAGGAAGTGAGGCTGCAGCTGCATCTTGAGAGCTTGAAGCTGTGAATGCGCCAGTTGCGCTTCCAGCTGCGTGGCCTTTATCTCGCCTCCGCGATAGCGGCGGTAATAGTCGAACACATAGGTGACCAGCACGATCAGCCAGTAAATCATCGCGCCGTAATCAAAAATCAGATAGACATTCAGCAGCAGCTTGACCAGCGAGAACGCTCGTCTGGGGTCAGCCAGGAAGTGGATGAACATGAAGTCATGAAGGACCCTTGTCCCGAATCCGATCACCACCGATGCAAAAATGTGAATCAGCAGGTTTCGAAGCCACCGCTCTCGCACGATCGGAAACCGATGGGCCAGGTACAAAACCACCGGCGTAAGCGCCGCCCACACATAAGCGTACGCGAGTTCAAGACCAAAGATCCGATGCCATCCGATCTGTGTTTCCCCGCGGCTGTAGGCTAGATACATCTGGCTCCCAAGGAAGAGCCCGAACAGCGTCCATAACCCTGCGGTCAACCCAAATCGAACCCAGCGGCGCGCTAGCAGCTTCTCAGTTTCCATCTTGAATCCGGGCGACAGGAGCCGGACCTCTGTCTCCATAACGATACCACACGGCTGCGCCGCTTCAGGCCAGAAAGTCATATTGCCAACTGATGGTAGTTTTACGTGCGCGCTGTCGGCGGATGAGACAGCAACCTTGCGGTTTCCGCCCGACATGGCCCTGGATAAAACGGACGAGTATTCGGTCCTCGCCCGTCATCTTACCGAGACAACCTCAAAATACCGGTACAACCCGCTGATTGTACGTTCGAATCGATCGGCGCAATGTGCTATGTGACGAACTGACCAAAATCAGTGACGAACCGGCCTTATCTTGTGACGAACCGGTCCTGATCGTTAGTCAATTCCTCGGACGCGCTTCGCGTTGCTTAAGTCTGAGTCGGATGTGATATGATGCAGCCACGCAGCGATGGGCTCCGGGCATCTTCACGAGAGCATCTTCGGTCGAGGCGGGCGCGATGGGTCAGACAAGCAACCCAACCTCAGGTTACCGAGCGCGCCGGATTCGAGAACTCGCTCGTTTCTCAGCAAGCGGCATCCAAATCCCAACAGGCGAGGACTGACCATGGCACGCGGCAGAAAGTTCAGAACAACGCGGCGCATTCCTGACAGCGAACGGTCTCTGTTCGAGCAAAAAATTACTGGCCGCTACACGCGCACTCTCGACCGAACTGATCTGCTCAGTCTCATTCGAGGCGGCGAAGATACTCATCTCGAGTTCAAGATCAGGCTGGTTAACACTGAGAAAGTCGTAGCCGAGATAGTGGCGCTTGCAACCGCCGGCGGCGGCGCGATTATTTTTGGCGTAAGCGATCAGCGGCGGGTTGAAGGACTTGACGATCCCGAACAAGTCGAGGATCAGCTTATCGACATCTGCCGCAACCTGATCAAGCCGCCGGTCTTC
>JBASRN010000086.1:0-7744 GCA_049273855.1 Blastocatellia bacterium | reverse complement strand
CGGTTCTTTTGAAAGAAGGTCTGATGATCGACACCATCGGGCCAGCGAACAAGAGTCAACGGCCGCCGCTTTATGTGTTGAAGAATGGTGGGCGCGATCTTGAGGTAATATTCGATCAGCTCGGCTTTGATGATTGCGCCGGAGGGAAAAAGAACCTTCTTCAGATTCGAGAGTTCGATCTTGTGCTTGCCGACGGTGGCGAATGTGCTTGTTCGAGCCATTTTGTTCGCAGCGATGATTCGGTGCTTGGTGGTTCCTAACTTCAATTCTCCGCGTAGTCTTAGCGCCTCGGCGCCTCTGCGGTTAGCAGGGTTCGACGCTAACTAACCGCGGAGACACGGAGCCGCAGAGCTTGCGCAAAGAGAACATTCGAACCTGTACTGTACCGGGTGCTTCGATCAGTCGTTAGCTACCCCCCGCTGAGCGCTAACAAGATCGACACTTCATCTTCGTTTCGAAGCGCCACGCCAACGTCGCGAGCCTGCTCTCTGTTGACGAAGATCTTAATATGCGAGCGGATCGCGTCCTGCTCGTCGATGATGCGGAAGCGGAACCCGGGATAACACCGGTCAAGCTCGCGAAGCAACGCGTCGAGCGTCGCGCCTACCGCCTTAACTTCTTCGCGCCCGCCGGTGTAGGATCTCAGCGCTGTCGGGATATGAACCCTCATCCCTACAACTCCGCGATTTCGATCGAATAGATGTGCGGCAGATAGCCCGCCAGGCACTCCCAGCTCTTGCCTTCGTTTCGGCTGCCCCACACTTCGCCGCTAGTCGTGCCAAAGTAGATGCCCACGGGATCGCGCCAGTCAGCCGCCATTGCCTGACGCTTTACCGTAAGCCAGGCGTCTCGCTTTGGAAGACCCTTATCGAGTCGTTTCCAACTATCCCCCGCATCGCGCGTCACATAAGCCGCTGGTTTCCCAGCAGGGCTTGTGCGAGGCCAAACCGTAGTCCCGTCCATCGGAAACACCCACGCGGTATCCGGGTCTCGAGGGTGAATGACCATCGGGAAGCCGATGTCGCCGATCTCCCTGGGCATGTTGTCGCCGATGCGCAGCCACTCACCCGCATCCCGCTCCATTCGATAGATGCCGCAATGATTCTGCTGGTAGAGCCGGTCAGGCTTGAGCGGATGCAGCCGCACGCAATGCGGGTCGTGGCCGTACTCGACGTTCTGGTCCGGAAGAAAGTCGGCAACGCAACCTTTGTTTAGAGGCTTCCAGCTCGACCCCTTGTCCGTGCTCTCGAAAACGCCGCCCGACGACATAGCGAAGTAGATATGATTCGGGTCGCGTGGATCGATCAGGATTGAGTGAAGCTTAGGGCCATCCGGAGTTCCGTCCTGATCTCCACCGACCCATGGATGACGCATTGGATTTTCGTTAAAGCCGCCCACGCCGTTCCACGTCTTTCCGCCGTCTTCCGATCTGAACAAACCCTGAGGCGACGAGCCCGCGTACCACACACCCGGCTCGCTCGCGTGTCCGGGCGTGAGCCAGAAGACGTGATCGAGGACGAGTCCCTTCTCGCCTTCTTCCACTTTGCGAAACGCGGGCGGGCGTTCGGCCTCAACCCAGTTCTCTCCGCCATCGTTGGATCTGAAGACCGTAGGTCCGAGGTGACCGGTGCGAGCGGCCATGAGGATGGTCGCTCGGTCTCGCGAGTCTTGCACGATGTGATGAACCATGTGGCCAAGGAAGATCGGCTCTGAGATTCTCCATTTGCGCCGAGATTTGCCGCCACGCAGGATGAAGGCCCCTTTGCGCGTTGCAATGAGTAGGGCCAGCGGCCCGGTGGCGATCAGTGGATCAGCACCCCCCTCGCCCGGGTTCGCTGATTTTGACTTCTTGTTTTTTGATTTCTTTCCGGAGTTGTTTGATTTGCTCATAGGTATCACCGTTCGGGATAAAACATCGCGGTACAAATAAACTCGGCTGCCGAGCTTCGAATCGCGGCGCTTATTTGCTTGGGTCACGAGGCCCGAAACCGGGCTGCGCTATTCTACTGGTCGACGCTTTGGCAAACAAGCGGCGGTTTTCGAGCTAAAACGAAGGGAGGTCCATAGAGCGCTTGAGACGATCTCGTGCGCAATTCCGCGCGAATGCTTTACAACAATGCATCCGTGTAGGGTAGCAGGACACAGTGGAACGCAGTTTAGCGCGGCACTGGTATTGCACTCCTACTCTGAGTAGAGGAGTTTTGCATTTAACTAATACCTAATTACAACATTTTTGGAGGTTGAGGATCATGCAACGAACAAGACGGTTCTTTTCAGCAACACTCTTGGTGGCGCTGACGGTGACGATTCTGAGCACAGGTCTCAGCGCGGTTGCCCAACAGCGGGCGTACAGAGTCACCTATCAGCAAGTCGATCAGCTTCTCGGGCGCATTGAATCGCGCTCGGCACAGTTTCGTCAAAGTTTGGATGCTGCGCTTGATCGGACACGGATCGACGGCACCAGACAGGAAGACAACATCAACGAATTCGTCCGAGCCTTCGAGGCGGCAACAGTAAGCCTGAGGGATCGGTTCAGGGGAAGGCGAGACGTAGCCGCCGATGTGAGCGAGGTGTTGAACCGCGCCGCTCAAATCGACGGCTTCATGAGACGCAACAATCTGGGTGCGGCTGCGGAAACGGATTGGCGGGCGCTTCGCTCAGACCTTGACGTTCTGGCGGGTTACTACAATGTGACCTGGCGCTGGGACGGCCCCACCCCAACGACTGGTGGGAATTGGCCAGGGACCGGTGGAAACCGGCCAGGCCGGAATCGGGAAGCCAATCGTCTAACGGGAACCTACCGGCTTGATGCTTCGCGGAGCGATGACGTCATGAGAACCGTCAGCCGAGCTACCAGAGGACTTAGTGCTGACGAACAACAGCGGCTCCGCCAGAGGCTCTCCAACCGCCTTTCGGCCCCGGAGATGCTCGCTATCGAACGGCGCGGCCGCAACCTGACTATCGCGTCGTCGCTCGCTCAAGTGGCCACGTTTGAAGCGGACGGACAGGAGAGGACCGAGCAAACGACGCGCGGGCGCACTGTTCGAGTCAAGGCTTCGCTTATAGGGGATCAACTGGTTGTCAGCTCGACTGGCGAGCGGGGCAATGATTTTAGTGTGAGCTTTGATGCGCTGGGCACCGGCCGGCAGCTTCGGGTCACTCGTCGGATAGAGATCGACCGTCTGACTCAGCCGGTCACAGTGAACAGCTTCTACAATAAGATCTCAGAAGTCGCTCAGTTGGATCTATACACCGGCACCCCGCCGATTGGACGCAATCCGAGAGGCCCGTTCGGTGTGCAAGACGGCGCTGAGCTGGTGGCTGTTCTCAACAATGGATTGACGACCCGGCAGGCGAGGGAAGGCGAGCGCTTCAGTATGACAGTGCAGTCGCCTTCAAACTACGACGGGGCCGTCATAGAGGGTTATGTCTCGCGCGTGGACCGGTCGACTCGAGTGTCGGGGCGAGAGGAGCTTTCGCTCAGCTTCGAGCGGATTCGTATGCGCAACGGTTCGACGTACAACTTCGACGGCTATATCGTAAGCGTCCGGACTCCAAACGGAGATGACGTTCGAGTCGATAACGAAGGCACCGTTTCTGAGAGGAACAGCCAGACGACGCAGACCGTGACCAGAACCGGGATTGGCGCCGCGATTGGCGCGCTGGTCGGGGCTATCGCCGGCGGCGGCAAAGGTGCCGCGATCGGCGCTGCTGTCGGCGCGGGCGCGGGTGCGGGCTCCGTATTTATCCAGGGGCGGGATCATCTCGAATTGGTCAGCGGAACGGAATTCACGATCCGCGTCGCAGCCCCGTTGAGTCGGGACGAGCCCGGGCGTTAAGCAGGGGAGGCCGTGGCTCCAGCCCTTCAGGGCTGGAGCCATCAACACCAGTGTGCCCATCCGTGCTCGCCTATCCAGCGCTTTGCTTAAGGAGTTCCACAGGGCGCCTGCCAGCCGCGCGATTGAAGGCAAGTCCAAGTCCACCCCTGCGAAGCGCAACCACCCCGCGCGTTTCAGCCTCGCTCACCAACCAGTCCACATCGTGCCCGGGTACGAAGCCCGCGGCCCCGATGGTCATCACTTCAGTCCGGCTTCGTCCACGACGAATCTGAATCCTTCCGATCTCGCATCCGTCGAGCAGCACGCGGTCGCGGCGACACCACCCACCGAAAGTCCTAACCCGGCGTCCCGGCTCTATTCTAACGTTTGTTCGCATGGCTTGTTGCAAAGTCATTTGGGGTTTCTCCGTCCGTCTTATTTTGATTTTCGATTTCCTGCTCGAAAATAGAGCGAAAATATACGAAGAAATGTGAGCCTTGTCAACAACTATTTTTCGGGGGCAGCACCCTGTTGCGCTCGTTTCTGATAGGTCGAGGATGACGGCGAGGGCCTTGTAGAGGCGGCCCTCTGTGGCCGCCCCTCGCTGAAATCGTGACAAACACCGGAACTCGCACGATGGGAAACCCTAACCAAGGGTGCCGAAGAATTTGCTTGACATAGTTTCCCGGATGTTCGAGAATGTTCGGCAGATTTTCAGATGCGGTTCGACGGCAGTTTCGGCCGCCGTCGTAGGGGAAACGGAAAAGGAGATTCCAATGCCGGTAACGCCGCGCTTGCGACAGATTTACGATTACCTGTGCCGTTACAGCGACAAGTACAGCTACGCGCCGACGATCGCCGAGATCGGCAAGCAGTTCAACCTGAGCTCGCCTGCAAGCGTGCACCACATTCTGTCGGGCCTTGAACGCGAGGGATTGATCCGCCGCATACCAAACGTGAGCCGCGGGATCGAAGTTGTGAGACCCGAGCCGGCGGAAGACGAGTTTGAAATTCCGCTGCTGGGAGTGGTAGCGGCCGGTCAGCCGATCGAAGCGATTCTCAGTCAGGAAACGCTCTCCATACCACGTGACATGACCGGCAGCGGCAGGCTGTTTGCCCTTCGAGTGCGAGGCGATTCGATGATTGGCGAGCAGATACGCGAAGGGGACTTCATAGTGTGCGAGTCTCGGCAGACGGCTACAAATGGTCAGACGGTTGTGGCGCTGGTTGACGGCTCGGACGCGACGGTGAAAAAGTTCTACAAAGAGCGCGACAACGTGCGGCTCGAGCCGGCTAATCCGAAATACAAGCCGATCGTTGTTAAGGCCGACCGAGTAACGATTCAGGGTGTGGTTCGCGGCTTGATCAGAAAATACCAGGTGCACTAGTCGCGCGGGCCGGCGTAGGGTAACTGGTCGCGCCCAACAGCGATCTGCCTCCAAAGTCAGGCTCTCAGGTTCCGAGCGCCTTGATCGCCTGAACCACTTCCTGGCTATGGCTCGCTGGTTTCACTTTCGCATAGACCTGAGCGATCTTGCCCTTCTCGTCGATGATGTAAGTGATTCGCGCAATGCCCCAGTACTTCCTGCCGTACATGCTCTTCTCTTGCCACGCGCCGTACTTCTCAGACACTTCGTGGTCCACGTCGGCGAGCAGCGGGAAGTTAAGACCGTGTTTTGAGGTGAACTTCTGATGGGTCTTCTCACCGTCGGCCGAGACGCCAAGCACCACCGCGCCGAGCTTCTTGATAGCGCCTGCGTCGTCGCGAAACGCGCAAGCTTCAATAGTGCACCCGGGCGTGAGGTCTTTCGGGTAAAAGTAGAGCACGACCTTCTTGCCTTTGAAATCCGACAGCTTGACCTTGTTCCCGTCACCGTCGCTTAGCGCGAACTGAGGAGCCTTGTCTCCTACTGACAACATTCGTCGATTCCTCCCGTCAAAAAGTTGGTACCACCCAGACTTTGTAAGCTGCCATCAGGAGCTTGTCGGAAACAGAGGGGAGTTCGCATTGTGCTGCTCTCTGCGCAACCCTCTGCGTGCTCGGCGGCTCCGCGTTGAACGGACTCGCAAAGAAAATTCACCGCAGAGCGCAAGGGTTGCGCAGAGATCCACTAATCCGACAGACTCCTTCAGGACGGAATGCCTGGGCCCGCAGCTTTCCGCATAAATGAGGACTACGAGTTACTCCCAAAGCGATTTGCGATTATAGCGAGCGCTAGACGCCGCGGCCAGCGGACATGTCCGTCGATATGCGCGTCATGAGTTCGCGGGGTTGCCAGATAGCGGTGCCGGGTAGCGGCTACCTCTCGATAGACGAGAACATCACAAGTGGGCCCAGCGGTTCCCGTCCTTTGCGCGGGCTATCGATAGGCAGCCGCTCTGCGGCCAGCATCCCAAGCATCCGTCAACGGTCAGCCTTCGAGTAATGATTTGAGGCAGTCGAGCGCTTGCGCCCATCCGTCGCGTAGTCCGTCGGCTTCCTCGCGTTTCTGGATTCGGTCGTGTGTCACCATCACGCCGGTCTTTCCCTTTCCCTTGTCCTGGAAGACCACGTCAACTTGCGTCGGCGAAGTGTGCGCCGGGTTCTCCCACGTGAATCGCAGGTCTTTGTTCTTACGGACTCGTTTGAAGACACCCGTGTCGCCGTCGGCGTTCGAGTAGCTTCCGCCGTCGGCGACGTCTGCTTTGTTCTTCTTTGAGAACCACTCATTCAAACCCTCGGCCGAGGCCCAGGCTCCGTACGCCTTATCGACCGGCGCGGCGATTGTCTTTGTCACACAGATCATGTAGCCCTTAGGCCGGCCGTCTTTTTCGACCACGCCCCGCGCGGCTTCGTACTCGACGTTGATCGTCGCAGACCACCACGGATCGAGCTTGCACTCGCCGTAGAGATAGTTGCCTATGTCCCGCCGGCCCTTCGCGATTCCGCCGCGCTTATCGAGAATTGAAAACCACTCATCCCACGTCTTGCCGGTAGCCGCTTTGACCTCGGTCAGTGCGTGTTCTGCCTTCAGATCAACTTGCATGAATTTCCTCCGTCATAAAATGCCGGGCCAGTCAGTTTCTAACCTGTCGAAGCGAAAAGGCGTGATCAGACGCGCTACTTCTTTCTCTTGAAATGGCTCTCGGTGTACACCTCGAACTCTTTTCCTGGCGCAGCCAGTTCGAAGGTCTCGGTAAACTCGTTTGCGTTGACGATCCTGTAAGTCTCCCTCGCTCTCCACCCTGCTCCGATGTTCTCGATGCTCTCGGAAACAAACCGCAACGTCGTGCCGTCCGAAGGCTCGCGATCAGAGGCATAGTGGGTAACGAACCCCTCGACGTGAAACTGCCGCAGCACGAACTGCGCCCGGTTGCGATCGTAGCTAAATAGCCCCCAGTCCTCGTGCACTTCGCCCTTTGGATTCTCTTTCTGCGGCGGATAGATCGATTTATTCCGCGACTGAAGAAACCTTCCATTGAGCACATACTGATATTCGCGTTCGATCTTAGAGTTGCCGGGCTGCCCCTTGCCGGTTCCTTCCCAGGAACCTACAAAAACATTTAACGGCTTCCAGACGTCCGGCGATTTGTCGGCCTGTGTGAAACTGACAGCCGGTAGCACAAGAAGGAGCAGAAGCGCTGCAATCACGTGAATCTCCTATCGAGATGGAGCCCCGCCACTATGCGATCGAGAACCCTCGTGACTAACGGCTAGCGTCTGCCGTTTGCGCACTGGACTGACCATACTTCTGCGTGGCAAAGCCAACGATAACTCCGAGGATGCTGCCGGGGAGCATTATCTCGAAGTAGTACTTTCCTTGCATATACGCGGCCAGGAAGGCAAGCAACAACCCGACTGCGAGCCCGAACGCGATTCCCAGCGGGAGCGAGTTAAACTTCTTCGCAAAAACGCCGATTAATATGCCCGCGATCAGCCCTTTGAC
>JBASRN010000071.1:0-21464 GCA_049273855.1 Blastocatellia bacterium | reverse complement strand
TTGAAGGAGCCTGTGCTTCCAGCCACCCAACAAACCGATCTGTGGCTTCCGTCGCCCGCGCAATGTCAGACTGGAGCTCGGCAGAACTGTTCCCTATGAGGATTGCTAGACGACGCAGGGATGAGCTTTGTTCTCTCACGTCCCTGGTTCCATAAATCCAGAGGTCCCTCGCGTTTCCGACGAGATTGTTGCGCGCTAATTCAAGAAGTCTGGGGATAATGCGAAGAGCCGCGTGCATTTCAGCGGCGCGTTCAGCGGTTAATGGGAATCTATATTTCCAGGCTTCGACTGCGCCGTCTGCGTGTGGACCCTCTCGCGCTGGTTGGTCGCTCCGCTCCAAGAAGACAGTCACATAGAAAGCAGGATTGTTTGCCCACGGTCTAAGCACGCGGTGGTCGAAATCGAGCCCGTTCATCTCTGCCCGCACGACATGCCAATCAACTTGCTGGCTGATGGGCCAACCGGTGGTATCAATGGCGGCGAGGCGGCGTTGGTACTCAGAGAGTTCCCGATGCTGAGTGGACATCGCGGGCGCGGAATAATCCGGAACGCTGTCAATGAGTTTGGGCCGCTGAAACGTTCGCCATTCAGCAAAGAGTTTCGTCAAATCCGCAAACGAAGATTTCTTCTGTTGAGCCATGCCAGTAAACGAGGAGATGAGAAGAGCAAGTGCGAAGATCAACTTCAGCTCCGATGACTGATTCGAGCACAGCTGCGAGAGCCGCCGCCGCACCAAGTCGTTGATCTTCATGTGCTCTTTAGATTTCATAGAGTACCATGATGGGTGTCTTCAACTCCGAAGCTTCCCCGAGCCCCCTCGGCAACTTGGGTCCGGGCCGTTCGCAAACTCAGTCTGCAGGAAGTCACCAGACTTCGTTACCGAGAAAGAGCTCGACAGTATTTCTCTACATCAAGAATGTCAAGAAGTACGCGTGGCCGACTAAAGTACAAAGGATCGCACTTCGGTTGCGTGCGTGATGGCCAGCGATCTGTCCGTAGAGGCGACCGAAGTCATGGCTTCTCTTTTCATGGGAGTCTTGGAAGTAGAGGGCGCGAACTCACCCACGCGAGCGAACGGCTTTAGCAGAATGCAAGATAATTACAGTTATCTTGCATGCGACGAGAATGCTAGAAGGGAAGGGTTTGAGGTTTTAACGGGTTCAGCGTCATTAAGATAGCGGCAAGCGTGCGCACGGTGCGGAAAGTCTAACCAGGTCCCTAGAGGCAGAGCGCGGCACCATCAGTTTTCAAACTGAATCCAATGCAATAACGGCTTCCCTCAGCCTGGGCGGGAAGTATCCTTTGGCCGACGTGGAATGAGGTTAATGCTTCCAAATGTAGATCGAGGAGAATAGGTTTGAGGCGGTTGATCAGTCGTCCGTCAGGCGGTTGCGCGACAGGCTCGATTACTTGGCGGTGTGACCCGGAATCCTTATAGCCGACCATCGTCGTTCGATGACGTCACAAATCTCTGCGCTCGTATCTCGATCCAGCTTAATCTCGAGGATTGCGGCCACGACCGCGACGCCCATCTGTTCCATCACTCGACTCGCCATCGCCCAGGTGATCGAATAGGCCTGTTCGTGTTTCCACATTCGATTCGACCGTCACCCACAGGTGGGCTTAGCCTGCGTAGCTTGCGGTACATCTTCGGCCGCAAACGCCTTGTCACTCATAGGCTACCGTCGAGACTTCGCTGAATCCGAGAATCGACCTCGGAGCTCCGCAGGGCTCGGTGCGTCTGGGTAGATCCATGAGGTATGGAGGTCGGAGGGGTCGCAGCGGTCCAACCAAGGGTCCTCCAGATGGACGGCTGCGCGCATCGACTCGCGCCACCCCTGGTGCACCACCTTAAGCACCATCTCAGCGTGCAGCCGCCCGCGCTGCGGAAGTCCGTTCCCATCCCGACGCTGCGCCAGTACCGCGCATACACGTTCAATTGCGAAGCGTTTTAGCAGCATCGGAACACCCATGCTTCCCATACATCACCTCCACTTTCGTGTTGGGGCGGCGCAGTGTAACTAATCACAGCGCCGCGCCGCAAATCTTTTCCTCGCTGGAAAAGGAATTACTGCCAGACCGGAACAAGCCAGGCGCTCAATCATCTCCCTGGGTAAGGCTCAGAATCATGAGCTGGTTTCCACGTCGTGGGTCACGGTTCGGGTCACAGCAACGTGCAAAAACGTGCGAAGGAATCCTCCTCGCTCCGACATAAATTGATGAAAACAGAACGCGGGCGAAGTAGCACATTATTGACTGAGAAAATTCGCTATGCTACTTTCGACCGAGATGATCAGCGGCTTCAACACCGACGTCCAGCACGAAGGACACGTCTATCACGTTCAGACGGAGGATTGTGGCGTTGACAACCCCGCGTTTGAATCGCTCGTGTACGTCGGCGGAACAATCGTCGTAAAAAAGCGCACGCCTTATTCAGAACAACTGAGCACGGGCGCCACCGAGGATGCGATCGCGTCGCTCCTCAAACGTCAACATCAGGTCATGATCGCGGCGATCAAGGCGGGACGCATAGAAGACTTGATCAATCACTCAGCGAGACAACAGACCGGAAAGACCCAGTTGCTAGGGTCAT
This sequence comes from Blastocatellia bacterium, assembly GCA_049273855.1. GTDB lineage: Bacteria > Acidobacteriota > Blastocatellia > UBA7656 > UBA7656 > Onstottus_B. The sequence goes on along the minus strand of JBASRN010000071.1, from coordinate 18,871 downwards.
TAGGGCCCGCCGTGCCGGGCGCGCCGATTCGAACGAATCAAGTTCCGATGACTAATGAGAGGAAGCCCGCAGTAAGAGATCAGGCTGACCTCATGCCACCGAAGCATGGCGCTGTCAGTGAAACCAGCCGGCCCGTCGCTTCGGACGCGCCCAGACAGAATTCGAAGAAGGAACCAGCCGGACCGCGGAGCGCGGGATTAGATCTGGATCAAGTGGTCTCGGACTATCTTGTTCGCAATGCCCAGCAACAAAAGATGGAACTCAAGGTGCTCGCCCCTGAGGTCTTCACAGCTGGAAAGAGCGTGGGATTGAGGGTCCTGGTGAGCTGTGGGGGAAGGGCCGAGAGCGACGCAGTCGTCACGATCAAGGTCATAGGGACCGCGTTCAAACCTCAGGTGTACATTGGACGATCAGCGACTGACGGCGTCGCAAGCTTCAGCCTGGCTATTCCCGCCTTCACAGCAGGCACCGCCGCGATCGTGATCGAAGGCCAGTCAAAACGCGGACGCGGCGAGGTTAAGCAGTTGATCCGCAGATCGTGAACCTTGCGAAGGCCCGCGAACGCCTTCCTTGTTGGGGCTCAGTTGAACGTTATAGTGAATGGCGAACGGACGCAGTTGTCTGAAGGAATCCACATTGTGGATCTTTTGGATAGATTGGGATTGAAGTCAGAAGGCCTCGCCGTGGAAATAAATCAAAGAATAGTCCGCCGCGCTGATTGGACATCGACGACGCTTGCGGACGGGGACAAGGTGGAGATCGTGCACTTCGTGGGAGGCGGGTGCCTGAATCTTGATTCGTGATTTCGTGAGCCTTTCGAAGTCCGGTCTCCGAAATCGCGGATCAGGTTTTACGAATCAACGCGTAAGCGGAAAAAACGATGACAGACTCACTCATAATCGCCGGTCGCGAGTTTCACTCACGGCTGATTCTTGGATCAGGAAAATACGCGAGCTTCGAGTTGATGAAGAAGTCGCTTGAGGTGTCGGGTACCGAGATGGTGACTGTCGCTGTGCGCAGGGTGAACCTTACCGACAGGTCAAAGGAGTCGCTGCTCGACTATATCGATCCGGAGAAGTATCACATACTCCCCAACACGGCAGGCTGCTACTCATCGGAAGAAGCGATCCGCACGGCAATGCTTGCTCGCGAAGCACTCGACAACAACTGGATTAAGCTCGAAGTTCTGGGTGATGAGCGAACGCTGTTTCCCGACAACCAGGGCTTGCTTGATGCGACGAGGGTTTTGGTTCGAGAAGGATTCGTCGTGCTGCCGTATTTGAACGATGACTTGATTGTGGCTCGAAGGCTGGTAGACGCAGGAGCGTCGGCTGTGATGCCGCTAGCGGCGCCGATCGGTTCGGGACTTGGAATTCAGAATTTTACAACGCTTCGGATCCTCCGTGAGCAGATTCGGGAAGTGCCTTTAATCGTAGACGCGGGAGTGGGCACCGCTTCGGATGCGACGCTTGCAATGGAGCTGGGAGTTGACGGAATACTGATGAACTCCGGCATAGCGGGCGCGCGCGATGCCATTGCAATGGCTCAGGCGATGAACTATGCGGTGAAGGCAGGCAGGCTCGCATACGAGGCGGGCCGGATTCAGAAGAAGTTGTACGCGTCGGCGTCGAGTCCGGTGGCTGGTACGATCGAGTAGATGCGCTGGAGTCGAAAGTGAAGGTCTAAGCTGAAATGAGAATTGAAGATGGAGGTCTGGCCGGGTTCAGTTTTGCAGTTTCAAACTACCAATTCTCAGTTTCATTCTCGCTTTAATCCGTTCTTCATTCCCAATTATCCTCGTGAACTCTCATGGCTTGTGACACAAAGTTCGAAAGACGATTCGTACGGAAGGGCTACCGGTTAATTGCCGGAGCCGACGAAGTCGGACGGGGGGCGCTTGCGGGACCGGTTGTAGCGGCCGCGGTGATCCTGGATCTTGGGGACGTGCCTGAAGGGATCGACGATTCAAAGAAGCTGACTAGGCTTCAGCGGGAACGACTCGCCCCGGAGATCGAGAGGCGGGCAATTGCCTTCAAGGTGGCGCGAGTCGAGCACAACCAGATTGACCGAATCAACATTCTGCAAGCCTCTTTGCTCGCCATGTATCAGGCAGTAAAAGCATTGCAACCGCAACCTGACTATGTTTTAATAGACGGGCGTCAAGAGCTCGCCGACCTGCACTGCCCTCAATTAGCTATTGTCAAAGGTGATGGACTTTCCGTTTCGGTGGCGGCTGCTTCGATTCTGGCAAAGGTGGCACGCGATCGGTTGATGAGAGAGTATGACGGAGAATATCCGGGTTACGGTTTCGCTTCGCACGTGGGTTACACCACGCGCGAGCATCAGAAAGCGATAGCGCAGCTCGGCCCTTCAGCCATTCACCGAAAGACTTTCCACGGCGTGCAGTTTTTGCAAGGTGTTCTTGACCTACGCGAAAAGTAAGCCCTGTCAATCGCTTCCAACAATCTTAAAGCACCCCGCCGCTGCCCCCGGACGAAAGAGCAGTCGACGAGGTGTTGGCCTCGGGAGGCGTTATGTCCTTGAACAAATCCAAGGTCCTGCGCACCGCCGAAAAATATGTGCTGCAGGGCAAAATCCCGGCGGCGATAGATGAATATCGAAAGGTCGTTGATGCCGATCCGGCGGACCTGACGACGATTAACACTCTTGGCGATCTCTACGTGCGCGCTGGAAGAATTCAGGACGCGATAACAAACTTCTCCCGAATCGCCGACAGCCATCGCGAGGGCGGCTTCACCCTCAAAGCCATCGCGATGCTCAAGAAGATATCAAAACTAGACCCGACTAACGTCGAGACTTCGATGAAGCTGGCGAACCTCTATTCGCAACAGGGGCTCCTGGTCGAAGCCAGGCAGCAGTACTTGCAAGTAGCTGACTCTCACGCGCGTGCGGGACAAACGCGAAAGGCGCTAGAAGCTTATCAGAAGATCGCCGATCTCGATCCTTCTAACACGTCGGTTCGCATGAAGCTCGGCGATATCTACTCGCGGGAGCGAATGCCCGAGCAGGCGCACGAGTCGTTTATCGTTGCCGGAGCTGAGTTCCTGCGAAAGGGCGACAATGAGCAAGCGCTCAACGCAAACCTCAAAGCAATTACGATCAACCCGGATAGCCGGCAGGCGCTTACTGCTATCGCGACGATCTATTCCCAGCAAGGTCAGACCGACCGTGCGATCAACATTCTTGTCGAAGCGTTCGAGAGAAATCCCGGTGACGTCGAGGTTCTCAGCATTCTTGGCCGTACGTATTTGTCGGCGGGGATGATGGACGATGCGGAGCGAACGTTTCTCAGCCTGGTCGAACTAGACAAGAACCGGTATGACTATTTGCTGGAGGTTGGGAGAAGGTTTCTCCAGACGGGCGATCTGGATCGAGCTGCCGAGCAGATCGACGGTTGTCTTGAAGTCTTGATCGCGAAGCGAGAAGAAGACAAGGCTATCGACTTCCTACGGCGGGTGCTCGATAAAGACCTCAACCATATCGGCGCACTCAGACGGCTTGCGCAAATCTTCATGCGCATACGCGAAGACCACAACCTGGTTTCGACGCTCAGCTCGCTCACAGAAGCAGCAATGCGCAACGGTGATGACGAAGAAGCAATCGCGGCGCTGAAGGAACTCGCGCGGCTTGAGCCTGACGAGCCCATGCACCTTCAGCGGCTCTACAACCTTGGTGTGCGTGACATAGTAGAAGCCGATTCCCCAGATGTTGTGCGAGCTACGGGACCGCTGGACTATCAATCAGCGGCGTTCGACGATGCGTTTGTCATAAGGCAAATTTCAGAAGCCGAGATATTAGCCGGTCATGGACAAGTGGCACATGCAGTCGAGACCCTCACTGGGATCCTCAACCATGCGCCGGAGAACGTTCAAGTACACATGAAGCTGAAAGATATCTACCTGCGGGCTGGGATGATGGACAAGGCAGCGGCGCAATGCCTCGAGCTGGCGCGTATTCACGAGGCGCGCGGTGAATCAGCGCGGGCAAGCGACTACCTTTCAGAAGCTCATCAGCTCGATCCGCTAGTCGAATCCTCATTTACGCAGGCCGGCGAAAGTCAAAGCTCTCCGCGCGATCCAGCACCGTTCAACGTCGAAACCAGCTTCGCTGATATCGCCGGCCCGACATCAGGTAACGGCGCTGGCGGATTCGACCTCAACCCCTTGCCCGCGCCGGTCGATTGGGGCAGTTACCAGACGGGCGCGCTGGCTGAACACGCAGGTTTTGTCACAGTGCCTGAGAGCGATGGGTCAACAAATCTCGCGGTCGAGCCGGACGAGTCCTCCAGCGCGGAGATTATGGAGGACGTGTTTCGATTCCATGTAGACCCAAGCGGCGAAGCGGCTAACGATGAAATCGCTAGCGACGCGGCCGACTCGGTGTTCAACTCCGCGAGCCTGCTCGCCTCGGACACGATGCCCCGTATGCTGCGTGATGAGCTCGAAGGCATAGACTTTTACATAGCCCAGGGGTACGTCGAGATCGCCCGGGACACGTTAGACAGGTTGCGCCAGCAACACGGCGACCACTCGGAGATCGTGTCTCGCTACGAGAAGTTGGGTGTGAGCCTTGACGAGGTTGCGCCGGCCATCGAGGTGGAATCTGAAACTTCTGAAGCACGCAAAATCAAGCCGCCCGCGGTCGGCACGGTCCTCCTGCAGGACCTGCCCGATCTCTCGATTGACGGAACTGATAAGCCGCTGGCTAGCGATTTTGAGATGAGGTTTGGCGAGAAGGATACTGAGTCGGGCGGGACGTGGGATGTTGAGACGGCTCCCGAAGCCGCGCCAGAATGTGCCGCACCATTCCTGGTGCACAAAGAATCGGGACCGCTGTATCCGGACTTGCTGGTCCAACTGCCCACCAGCGATCTTCGGGAGCAGACGGCTATTGAGGAACTCAATCTACAAGCCGTTCCCTCGAACGAACAGTCCGAGCAACAGCTAGGCACGGCTGATTTGATCGACTCGTTGGTCTCTAACATAAGCACGTCAATCGACGGCTCGTACCAGTCGGATTCGCTGCTGGAGGAGTTTGAAACCGAGGCGCCAGCTCCGAACGGGAGCGGCGCAGCGGGCTCGCCGGCAGAGGGCGAGAAGGCCGTTTCCGATTTTGGCTTGTTAGAGGCACCTGCGAACGTCGTGCAGGAGCCGGCTGCAGAGCACTTCTCCGAGGTCGAGATGGGCCGCGATGAGTTGCAGGAGATCTTCGAAGAACTCAGAGACAACACAGACGACTTGAACCCGTTGATCGATTTCGAAACCCATTTCAGTCTCGGCTTGGCGTACAAGGACATGGAACTGCTCGACGAGGCCATTGGAGAGTTTCAGATGGCTTTCAGGATGGCTGGTATCGAAGATCTTACCGGCGACTACGTTCATTGCTGCAACATGCTCGGCGTCTGCTTTAAGCTAAAGGAGATGCCAAAGGTTGCGATAAGATGGTTTGAACGAGGGCTGAAGATTTCCCACAGACCCGAGGATGAATATCAGGCACTCAGATACGAGATCGGCGTCTGCTACGAAGAGATTGGCGAGATCGATAAGGCGGTCGACGTATTCATGGAGGTATACGGAGTCGACGTGACCTACCGCGGCGTTGCGGAGCGGATAGCGCAGTTGCAGGCCGTGAAGAGCGCATGATACCGTCAGTGATGAGTGGTTGTGTTTCGTGACATCACGCTAGACACTCGCGCATCATTGTTATGTCTGCAAAGGTCACCATCGTATTCTTCATCCTGATTTGTTTCGAGATCGGCGTACTGCTGGTAATCCTGCCATGGGTACCGAGCCCATCCTGGAATGAAAACTATTTATTGGTGCTGGCCGCCGACAAGATCCAGTGGCCGTGGCTTGCGCTGGCAATGAAGAGCGGCTACGTTCGCGGAGCGGTGACCGGGCTCGGGCTGTTGAATATTCTGCTCGGCGTGTGGGAGATTGTTAACTTCAAGCGGACCGCGCTGGCCTTTCAAACGGAGTGGCAAGGTGCCGAAACTACCGCTGGATCACTCGAAACCTCTGGTTTACCTGATAACAGATCGGCTCTCCCTGACGCCCCCTCCGAAACACAGATGCGCGATAATGGCGAGCCTGGTTGAGTTCATCGAACGAGCTTTTGCCGCCGGAGTCGACATACTTCAGATTCGCGAGCGTGACTTGCCGGCTCGCGACATACTTTCCATTTCGGAAGCCGCAGTGCGAATCGCGCGAAAAACCGGCGCGTGTGTGATGGTCAATGACCGTGCGGATGTGGCGCGATGTGCAGGGGGCGGCGTTCATCTGACGACGCGCTCGCTTGGCGTCCATGCCGTCAAGAGCGCGTTTGGACCTGAGATGATTGTTGGAGTTTCGACTCACAATCTGGAAGAAGCAGTAGCTGCCGAAAATGGCGGCGCGGACTTCGTGGTGTTTGGACCGGTCTTTGAAACATCGAGCAAGCGGAGTTATGGGCCGCCGGTTGGTGTTGCGTCACTCGGAGCTGTCGCGCGTAGTGTGCGCATTCCGGTGCTGGCTCTTGGCGGCATAACGCTGGCGAACTTTCACGAGACGATCGAGGAAGGCGCGGCTGGCATAGCGGCGATTTCGTTGTTTGCGCGCGCTGCTGATCTGGAACGCGTCGTCAAAACCATAAAGCGATTCGGCAGCGTATCACCGAAGTAGTATGTCGACCAACAACCAACCTGTGGTTCTGGCAATCGCGGGGTTCGACCCCTCAGCGGGCGCCGGAGTGCTGGCTGATATCAAGACGATCAGCGCGTTCGGCTGCTATGGGCTTGGCGTAGTCACCAGCCTGACGATGCAGAACACGCGGCAGGTTCTGGCAACGCGTCACCAGTCGGGCGAAACGATCGCGGGCCAACTGCAACCGTTGTTCGCGGACTTTGAGATCGCGGCGGTCAAGACCGGGATGCTGCCAACGGTGGAAGCCGTAAAGGAGGTCGCTGCCATTCTCTCCACCAGCGCAGTCCCGCATATCGTTGTGGATCCAGTAGCTCGAAGCACGAGCGGGTACGATCTGATCAGCAGAGACGCCCTTGCCGCTTTGATCAACCTGCTCTTTCCGCTTTCCTCAGTGGTAACGCCCAATTGGAATGAAGCTGAACGAATCACTGGGATGGCCGTTCACGATGAGACTTCGGCGGAACAGGCTGCAAGAGCGATTCTAGAGTTAGGTCCGCGTGCGGTGCTGGTGAAGGGCGGGGGCGCGGATGCAGCCAGCGCAACTGATCTTCTTGTTGACTCCTCCGGAGCTGCTTTCTATCGCTCGCCAAAGATCCGATCGAGGAATACCCACGGGACCGGGTGCACCATGGCTTCGGCGCTCGCGTGCCTGCTGGCCCGAGGAAGAAGTATGCGCGAGTCAATCCCGACTGCGAAACAGTACATCTGCGAGGCTATCCTCTCTGCCCCGGGTCTCGGGGGCGGGCAAGGCCCTCTCAATCACTTCCCGCTGGAATGGAACCTCTGAAGCCGTCGCTCTCAGCAAAATGCCCTACAAGCTGCACGTGGTCTTTGATATACTTGTCGCCGATCTTCGGGCGGGTTGCAGTTCTTCTAGAAGACAATAGGCCGTAAATCGTTTCGCAGTAAAGACAGGACTTTGGTCCCAATGGCGCGTCTGCGCGGTCCTGTCACGGGGACAATTCTCTGAGGGGATATGCGTACGGTGGAGGCTCTCGAGGTTGATGAACTACTGAAGCGGTGCGCGACGCGTCCTTCTGATGAGGCTGCCTGGGAGGAGTTTGTACGCCGCTATCACTCTCTCATCAGGGGAAGCGTCGTAAAGACGTTTCAGCGTAAGGTGCGAGACGAAGTCGACCGAAGGCCACAGTTTCCAGACGATCTCATTGACGACCTGGTGCAAGCCGTGTACATGCGGCTCGTGGAAGAGGGGAGCCGCGCGATCCAAAGCTTCGAGGGCGAGCACGACAATTCGATCTTCCAATATCTTTCGATGATAGCAGTCAACGTCGTACGCGACTATTTCCGCGAGGCAAAGGCTCTGAAGAGACCGAAGGTTAGCTACTCGCTCGATGAGTTGATGGAGAGTAGCGGGGACGGAATTCTGAACAAGGCTGTAACCAGCCGTTTAGACGGCGCGCCTGCAACCACTCCGATGCCAACAATCACCAGGGAGGAATTAGAAAGGGCATTGGACAGAGCCGTTAGTGACCGGCATCGGGATAGAGACACGCTGATCTTCAAGTTGCGGCACTATGACGGGTTTACGCTGAGTGAGATCAGGAGCACGCTTAGACTTGACCTGTCGCCGGTGAGCGTCGGCTCGATCCTCAATCGAATTGCGGTCAAGCTAAAATCCGAGTTGGAGGAATCCGTTGACACAAAGTGAGGGGGCTATGCAACGTTTGGCACTGAGATGGAGCCTGCGGCAGACAATCATGCGCTTGCCAGGATTCTCCCCACTCCTCGGCTCAGTAAGTCGTTGGCCAGTTCCTGCCCGAGTGCCTCCGCATTATTAAGAGGGCCACACAGGTCTCCTCGAACGGCTTCTGAACCGTCGGGGTTGGCCACAAGCCCGGTAAGCCGTATGAGCCCCGCTTCGATTTCGGCGTGAGCAGCGATTGGCACGAGGCAGCCGCCTCCAAGCCCTTTGAGAAATGCGCGCTCTGCGATACATGCTAGTCGCGTAAGTTCGTGATCGACCGCAAGGACGATTTCATTCACTGCCGTGTCATTCTTGCGCGTTTCGATTGCGAGGGCGCCCTGTCCGACTGCCGGTACAATAAAGTCAGGGGCGAAATACTGGGTTATGCGAGTGGTGTAGCCCAATCGGTGAAGGCCCGCAGCAGCCAGAACAACCGCATCAAACTCGCCACGCTCGAGCTTGCGCAATCGAGTGTCCACATTGCCGCGCACAGGTTGGATCAGCAGATCGCGCCGCGCCGCAAGAAGCTGAGCCTGACGGCGCAGGCTGCTAGTGCCGAGGCACGCTCGTTTCGGAAGGTCGTCGAAGGATAGGATTCCTTCGCGTGCGACAAGCGCGTCGCGGACGTCTTCACGCTCGCAGAACGCTCCAATCTGAAGACCCGGCGGAAGCTCGGTGGGCAGGTCCTTCAGGCTGTGTACGGCAAGGTCCACGCGTCCCTCAAGGATCGCCTCCTCGAGTTCCTTTGTGAACAGGCCCTTACCCTGCTCGCCCAGCTTCGGCAGCGAAACATCCAGAACACGGTCGCCTTTGGTCGAGATGACTTTGACAATGACCTCGACGCCGGGATGCCGGCGCCTGATCTCATCTTTGACCCAGTTGGTCTGCCAGAGTGCGAGTTGGCTGCCGCGGGTTCCGATGGTTATTTGCTCAACCAAGCTGTCCCCAGGTCATTCAATCTTTAACATCTTTCGCAGCTCATCGATCACTTCGTTGGGTTCGCGGTCGCGTGCGGCGTTTCGCAGGTGCAGGATGACGGGGTGTGACAGTTTGTTCACTAACGCGGGGAGCAACACGTCAAGGATCGCGCTTTCTTGCTCGGGACTCAAGCCGCCGAGCCGCTTGCGATTCCGTTTGAACTCGCTGGCCGCCATTTGTGACAGCAGTTGTTTAACCTCGGCTACTGCGGGACCGATGTCGAGGGAGCGCAGTTGTTTGATGAAGTTGTGAACTTCGGCTTCGACGATTGCCTCAGCGACCCCGGCTTCGCTTGCGCGCTCGCGCAAGTTGTTTCGTACAATCGACTCAAGGTCGTCTATGTCGAAAAGAAATGTGTTCTCGATATCGGCGATCGATGGATCTATGTTTCTTGGTACGGATATGTCGATAAAGAGGAGGGGCCCGCGCTTGCGGGACCTGATTGCCTTTCTGGTCTCGGCTGGGCGAATGACGTAGCTGGGCGCGCCGGTTGAGCAAAGAACAACATCGACCGACGGCAGCACGTCGTAGACGGCTTCAAAACTCACGGCGACGCCGCCGAAATTGAGCGCTATTTCTCCAGCGCGCTCGGGAGTGCGATTCGTAACTAGAAGTTTGCTTGTCCCCGCGTCGATCAAGCTGCGGGCTGCGAGTTCGGCGGTCTCACCCGCACCCAGGAGCAGCACTGTCTTGTCTGAGAGTTCGTTAAAGATCTTCCGAGCGAGTTCGACTGCAACAGAGCTGACCGAAACCGGATTAAGCGCTACGCCGGTCTCGGTTCGAATTCGCTTGGCGACGTGGAGGGTGCGGTTCATTAACTGGCTGAGCACTCGGCCAATGGTCCCTGCTTCCACCGCGGCTTGATAAGCGTCCTTGACCTGTCCCAGGATCTGAGATTCGCCCACGACCATCGAGTCCAGACTCGATGCAACTCGGAAGATGTGCTTGACTGCTTCTGCATCGGAATGGCGGTAGAGGTGGCCGTTTAGCTCGCCGGGATCGAGACTGTGAAACTCACAAAGAAACTCCATCAACCGGCCAAGTCCGCGGTCGGCGCCCGAGGGAGCCGACGCGAGTAGTTCGACACGGTTGCAGGTTGAAACGATGAGACCCTCGTCTACGGAGTCCTGGTCCACAAGCTCGCCAAGCGCGTCCTGAAGATGCAACTCGCTGAACGCCAGCCGCTCGCGTATCTCGAGCGGCGCCGTCTTGTGGCTTATTCCTACCAGGACAATGTTCATCGTTCAACGCGGAACTGTAACGATCGTGAGAGAGTTGCTGTTTTGCCGGACCCGAGTTTGGCTCGCGCGACCAGCCCTTCTAGCCGTGTCCAAGATAGCGAACACCAACGAGACTACATACAACGATCAAGAAACTGACAATTGACGCAAGAGCGCCGGCTCGGCCACCCCAACCGGCGTTCATTCTGGTTTGAATGAGGAGCAAATAGATCACCCAGGTCGCAACCGAAAAAATCTCCAGAGGCCCGCCCTGCCAATAGAGGCCGTACCTCGCATGTGTGAACCACAACCCGGCGAGTATCCCGACCGTCAACAGAGCAAACCCGATTGCCATTGATCTCGATCCTATAGCGTCGCAGGTATCGAGCGAGGGCAGGCGGTAAAAAATCGTGCCAAACCGTTTATGTTTCAACTCGCGTTCTTGAATTATGTACATCAATCCGGCGCCAAACGTTATGAAAAATGCCGCGTAAGACAGAAGAATGAGACCGACATGGATCGGCAGGAGAACACCCTGCAGCGGCTGATCGGTAGGGAGGGGAACGTCTTGTGTACCAGGCGAGATTGCCGCGATTGTTGCCAGCGCCAGGACAATTGGGAACACGAAAGCTCTGAGCGCCGCTGCGCGATACCACCGCGAAGCAATAAAATAGAAAACAACAAGCGACCAGGAGAGAAACGCTGACATCTCCTCGGTCCCAATCAGCGGCAACCTGTTTGCGCGGACTCCTTTTACTACCAGCCAGACGGTGTGCGTTCCAAGAGCAACGCCGAGCGCGGCAAGCGATGTTCGTTGCATCACCGGCCGCTTCGAGGTCAGCGCAAACACCGATTGCGCCACGCAAATGGCGTAACCCGCGAGGATGACGATCCAAAGTATTTCCATTGGGGCCGGCTCCGGCGCCTTCCTACAGCGTTGTTCATTCTACTCGCCGGGCGGCCCCACAGGCAATTGCCTACACCTCAGATCGTTTCCATCTTTCGAATTGCTTCAGGATTGAGAAGAGTGATTCGCTTGCGGCCAACCTTGACCAGCTTATCTGCCTTCAACTCGGCGATCGCGTTGGTCACCGTCTCCCGATACACCCCGAGCATATCGGCCATCTGCTGATGAGTATGGCCGACCACCTCTTTCTTGTTCTTGGCGAGTCTGGTCAGCAGCGATGCCACTCTGGAGGTGACTGGCTGGAACGCCGCCTGCTCGTGTTTTCGCTCCGTTTCCACAAGCCTCGGCCCGAGTTGCCGAATCACGTTGAGCGCCACTGTCGGGGATTTTCCGGCAATCTTCTCGAAATCCGCCGCGCCTATGGAGATGATCTTTGAGGGCTCGGCAGCTACGGCGTACGCGCCAAGCATTGACTGGCCGAGCAACGGCATATCACCGAAGATCGAGCCAGGACCGACCGTCTTAACATCGAACTCCGACCCTGATGCAGTTGGCCGAGTGATGGTTACGCTCCCGCTTTTCACCAACAGGAGCACCGGGGCCTTTTGACGCGTCGGGTAGACGGTATCGCCAGACTTGACGTTTCGCTTGGGCAGACGTTCGAAAGCCTCCGCATCACGGTAGTTGTCGCCGACGATGCTGCTGAGGGTTAGGTAGCCCACTTTGTTAGCGAGGCTCAAAGCGGCCAGCGAGCGAATTTTTTCGCTTGGCCCCTTCGTTCTCCGCCGCTTCTTTGCTTTGGCTTTCCGGCCCGACGAACCGCCGGACTCCGGTGCCTTCCTGGCTGCAGTTGATGCCAATGGTTCACCTCTTTCACTCTGAATGAATTTTAGTAAGCAAACGCTTACACTGCGCCCGCCACTTTGGTGTTTTTCAAGCAGCGGTCACAATGCATGTGTCATGTATCGATCGTTGAGAATTGCCTGAAACTCTTCGCCTGTGGACAACGCATCCTGCAGCTGCCTTTAGCAACTTCCACTCGTCGGCTACCCTGTTCTGCAAGACACGATGTTCACACTATCCCCACGATTGCTACGATACTACAATGCCGCTCACACTTAGTGCGTGATGCCTGATACAATACACAACAACAGTTGCTCCCTATAACGGAAAGTAAGGCAGTTAGGATGCGCGGGCAGTCGGCGGCGGGTCCGACCTGCGGTGAACCGCGGCACGTTCGGGCGCCGAGCGGATACCGTTGAGCGTGATCATCTCCACCACAAAGACAATTGTCAGCATAGAAGGCAGGTAGAAAAGCCAACTGTTGCCCAGGTGCACCATCGCAAGACCCGCAATCGATGGCCCAATCAGACTGCCCACTCCGAATGCGAGCGAGAAGAGCGACGTAGCCGCACCCAGGCGCTCCCTTTTTACCGCTCCGCCGAGAATTGCCAACCCAATCGGATACAAGCTCCCCGCTAGCGCGCCCACCATAGCCCCGGTCGCGATAAAGATGCGCCAGTCTGAATGAAAGGCCATCAGCGCGAATACGATGCTCAGTAATGTGCTGGCGCTCAGAAGGGTTCGGCGCTTGCCGAAGCGGTCGGCCGCACGTCCAATCGGCACCTGGCTGACGATGGTCCCCGCAATTACCGCCGTGATTATGGCCCCCATCGCAACCTCGCTGACATTCAGCCCCGGCTGGAGCCTCAGGTAGAGAGGAAACAGCGTCACCAGAGAAGACATCAGGAACCCGTAAAGCGCGCCCGCCGAGACCGGAACAACGAGCCTTCGAGAGAAAACACTGAAGAGTCCCTCCACGTGATGCGAGGTCGATCCCGGGTCACGAATGAGTGCGGAGGCGCAGATGGCCGCAACCAGGCTGAGCGCACAGCAGACGACAAATGGCACTTCTGGCCGAATCTTGTAAAGGAGTGTCCCCGCGATCGGGCCCACAGCCCAACCGATGCCAACCGATAACGCATAGTGACTCATTCGGCGTGTGCGTTCATTGGGTCCGCTCAGTTTGCTCACCATCGTTTCCGCAGCTACGGAGATCGCAGCGCCGCCCAATCCCTCGATTGCCCTCACTACAAAGAACAGCCAGGTGACTTTGATCAACGCGAACACAAAGATCGACAGTCCGTAGACAATAAGCCCCCAAACCAGAATGCGTTTTGGTCCAACGCGGTCCGTTGCCGCCCCGATTGGAAACGAGGCCAACGTAAACGCCGCGAACATCGCAGTCCCGGTTAGTCCGACCATGAAACTGTTCTCGCCGTGCTCAGAGAGAACGATCGCGATCAAGGGCGCAACAAGCCCAACCCCAAGATAGCTTATGGCGACGCTTAGATAGATGGCCCAGAATTCTTTTGTGTGCGGCAAATGTCCTCCAAGACCAAGAGCGAGACGATAGCATCAATGTTCGAGGAGCGGCAACGCTCGGTAGCTCAGCGGATAGCCTCATGCAGCGAGGTAGTTATATAAGGAAAGGCGGCCCTGAAGGCCGCCTGTTCATGCTGTAGCCAAGAGATGAACTTCACTTGCCGGCGAGATAATCACCCATCTGATCGACGTACTTTCGGTACTCGCGGCTGCCGATGAATTTCCCGGGGAGAACGGTTGCCAGGTAGCGCAGGTAGCCTTCCGCCGAGAGCTCGCCGCCGCCTTCCTGCAGCAGATTCCCTCTCACATCGTAAGGCTTGAAAATGACCTCCTGGGGCCCTCGCTTGCGGAAGAACTTCGTGTCCGGCATCAGAAGCAGATCTTCCAGCCTGATGCCTTGCTTTTTATCGCCGCTCCTCTCGATCTCGTCGATCAGGACGTGTGCGTCTTCACGAGAGATTTGGGGTAAGCGCTCCTGCACAATTGCAACATTAGTGTTTCGAATGACCCCGATCACTTCTTCGATGTATTCGGCTTGTGCCGCGCCGTTGGTCTTATCCTTGAATCCAAACGTCATAGCCGTCTCGCCGCCGTGCTCGTTGCCAAACATCTCAAGCCCGCGCGGAATCCACAGGTTGAGCGCCCGTTGCATGTCTTCGATACTGTAGTCACCCTCCCCGCGCGCCGCCATCTGACCGATCTCTTTCAAGAGCTTTCGACCGCTGCCCAGGTGAAACGCCTCCTCCTGAAGCATCGGCCCCATGCTACGAGCCATCGGCGCATAGCTGAAGACTTGCTGCATCTCGAGCTGGTACTTTCCCACCAGGTCAATCACGGTCGCATAAGTTACGTTGTCGAGAAAGTCGGCAAAGTCGATATTGAACGCGTCAAGCACATGCCCGCCCAGTTCCATTGACAGCAGTTCCTCGATCGTCTGTTTTGCGACGTCGCCGAGCCCGGGCTTCTTCCACGTCGAGTCCTGGTCGAGAACCCAGAACATCTGATATGCGTGGCGCAGCTCTTCGGCCATAATTCTAAGAACCGCAAACTTGGCCTTGTCACTGACCGCAAGGTCCAGCGTTAGGCGATGTTGCTGGATTGATCCAAGCTCGGTCGAGCACTGGGCCCGTACGATGTCGCGGGCGCTGAAGAAGGCATTGCCAACCATCTCCCTGGCGAGTTCGAAGCGCTTGCGGCCTGCGTACTGGCCCACTTCAACCATGTCGCTCTTGACGTCGCCGACCTTAGCGAGAAGCTGGAAGGGCGGCACGCCGCGGAAATAGTCGTCCCAATGTTTTTCCAGGATTTCGAGCTCGGGAAAATTCTTGAGTTGCCAGTCTACGATGGCATCATGATATTTCCTGGTGATCGTACTCGTTGAGAAGTTAGCCATTCTGTCTCCGCTTTTCTAGGTGCCCGCGGCGCCCGGCGGGGAAAACCCATTATCGAACGGGCGTTCGAAAAACTCAAGCTCGATTCGCCCGCGGCTATTCGGCATTCTTCGCTAACCTGGCTGCGCCCTCGACAGCCTCTTCGATCTTGTCGGCGTTCGGGCCGCCCCCCTGCGCCATATCGGGTCTTCCCCCGCCGCGTCCATCGAGCATCCTGCAAGCGTCAGACATTAGCTTCCCCATGTCGGCCGTTAGCGACTTGGATCGTGCGAAGACCAGGCGCGCGCCATCCGGCTGGCTGGTTGCGAGTAGTGCGATTGCAGGCTCCGCCCCGACGATCTTCGAAGCCAGCATTCTCACTTCTTCCAGATCTCTTCCGTTGAACACCGCGTGTATTAGCTTGAAGCCGGGAGCGCGGTCCGCGGCGGCCAATCTCTGCGAAGCTTCGGCCGTCATCGCAAGCTCCAGCAGCTCGCGCATGCGCCTCTTCAGGTCCCGGTTTTCGTCAAGGGCTTTCCCCACCAACTCCGGCGACGAGTCTCGTTCAGCGCTGAACAACCGCGCGACTCGGACCGCAGTGTTTTGCGCAAGCCGGTAGTCTTCAAGCGCGCGGCGGCCGCAGACGAACTCGACTCGAGTCATCCTCTTCGCGCGTTCGTAGGACCTTACGGCAATCAACCCGATCTGCCCGGTGCGCGCGGCGTGCGTTCCACCGCAAGGAGACCAGTCGAAGTCTTCGATCTCGATAACGCGGATGCTGCCGCGCACGGCGCTTTCTTTCCTGAGCGGGAACCGGGCGGCTTCCTCGTCGGTGACCAGGTGCACTCGCATCGGACGGTCTTCAAAGACAAGTGCGTTGGCGATCTCTTCTGCTACTTGAATCAGCTTATCGGTTGGCGATTGGAGGTCGATGTCAATAGTCGAGGTTGTTGTCCCGAGGTGAAATGAGCGGGTCTCGGCGCCGCAAGCCTGGATGAATGCTTGAGACAAAACATGCTGGCCGCTATGTTGCTGAATATGATCAAGCCGGCGAACCCGGTCAATTTTTCCACTCACGGTTGCGCCCAGTTCGATGGACGGACAGTCCTCCACAATGTGATAGATGACGCCTGATTCGTCTTCGCCGACGTCGATCACGCGAGCATCACCAAGCATCCCGGTGTCATGCGGTTGCCCGCCGCCGGTCGGATAAAAGGCAGTACGGTCAAGGACGACTTGATAGCCCTGTGATTTGGGGGTTAGATCGAGAACGGTTGCGTCGAACTCCAGTCTGCTCGAGTCGGTGAAGTAAAGCTTCTCGGTAGCCTGCATCTTCGTCTCCTTGCCTCCAGCGACAACGGCCTCGGTGCGCACTTCAGAAAGAGCAGGTGTGGTGTGTGAAGAAACGAACCGAAGGGCCAGCGATGGCTGCGGTGACTCACACTTCCTGGAGCTGTTCGTCGGGCGCAAGGAATCGGGGCTTCGCCTCGGCTTGAACCACCCGCGAGCCGGGCTGCACTGATTCAGTCAACCATACGTTGCCGCCAATGATGCTGCCTTCGCCGATCACCGTTTCGCCCCCAAGGATTGTCGCGCCCGCGTAGATCACAACGTCGTCCTCTATGGTGGGATGACGCTTATGCCCGCGAATCAGCCGGCCTTTCTCATCCTTTGGAAAGGAGAGCGCGCCAAGCGTCACTCCCTGATAAAGCTTAACCCTGTTTCCTATAGTCGTCGTTTCGCCGATGACCACGCCGGTTCCGTGGTCGATGAAGAAGCACTCGCCGATCTGCGCGCCGGGGTGAATATCGATTCCAGTCCGCGAGTGCGCAAGTTCAGTCAGCATCCGCGGGAGCAAGGGAACACCCATCTTGTCGAGTTCGTGGGCGGCACGATATGCCGTGATCGCGTAAGCCGCGGGATAGCTAAGGATTATTTCGTCGATGCAGTGAGCGGCCGGGTCTCCGTCATAGGCAGCCTCGATGTCTTTGGCTAGCATTCGGCGGATCGAAGGCAGCGATTCGAGGAAAGCGTAAGCGCATTGTTCAGCCGCGTCATCGAAGGCAAGCGACAGCTCTCCGTCCAGGTGTTTCATATGACGGAGCCCTTTCGATATCTGATCGCTCAGGTGCTCGAACAGCCACCCGATTCGCTCCTGCACCCGGTAGATTATGCCCTGATGGGTAACGCCGCCCGCGCTGTAATAGCCGGGGTAGATGATTTCCTCGATTGCTTGCATGATCGCGGCGGCATCTTCACGCGACGGAAGCGGCATTCGGTCGAGGTGATGTATCTTCGGCGTCGCCTCGTCGTAGGACGCGGCGATTCGTTCCATTATGCTCGCAAGCCGGGTCTGACGCGCTGTTATGTCTCGCTTGTTCATCTGCCAGCCCTGACGTTCACGCTAAGTTGATACCAACGGCAAATTAAAGTCAACGGCCCGTCGTGTGGGCCTTTGCTGTGATCCCCGAACTTGCGTCAGCTCGGTTAGACCCGTTAGCCTTCGCCCGATGAGAAAACGTTTCAGCTTGAAGCTTCGCGACGGGCGTGTGTTGCAGCTAGGCGAACGCACGATAGTGGCAGGCGTGCTCAATGTTACACCGGACTCGTTCTCGGATGGCGGCGAGCATTTTGATGCAGGACGCGCCGTTGATCGCGCGCTTGAAATGGAAGGCGACGGCGCGGACATAATCGAAGTCGGCGGCGAATCGACACGGCCCGCCGCCACTCCCGTCGTTGCGGGGGAAGAGATAGCTCGCATCGAGCCGGTCCTCCGCGCCGTTGCCGGTCGATTGCGCATCCCCATAGCTGTCGATACTTATAAGAGCGAGGTGGCCCAGGTTGCTATAGAGCTTGGCGCTGGGATTCTTAATGACGTCAGCGCGCTTCGCTTTGACCCGGCGATTGCCGATGTGGCGGCGCGCGCCAGCGCCCCGCTGGTTCTGATGCACATGCGTGGAAACCCCGCTACGATGCAGGTTATGGAGCCGAGCGAGGACATCTTCGCCGAAATCGACGCCGATCTGACTAAGGCCGTGTCCGAGGCTTTGCGGCGGGGCGTCAGCCGGGATCAAATCATCATCGATCCCGGTATAGGATTTGGTAAAGCGCTCGAACAGAACCTGGCGATACTTAACTGCCTCGACCGTTTCGGCGACCTCGACCTGCCATTGATGATCGGCACTTCCAGAAAGAGCTTTATTGGCCGTCTGACCGGGCGGCTCGCAGGCGAGCGCATCTTTG
The DNA here is from genome assembly GCA_049273855.1 of Blastocatellia bacterium. Lineage (GTDB taxonomy): Bacteria > Acidobacteriota > Blastocatellia > UBA7656 > UBA7656 > Onstottus_B. The sequence goes on along the minus strand of JBASRN010000071.1, from coordinate 362 downwards.
GCACAGCCGCGTCGGTTGCGGTTGCAATCACCAGGGGCGCGCATCTTATTCGCGTACACGACGTGAAACAGATGGTAGAAGTCGCACGCATTACCGATGCCATTATCGACGCGCACTAAGCGCGCAATTCCTCAATTCAATCCTCGTGACAAAAAAGAGGGCCGGCTGCTCGAAGCAGCCGGCCCTCCGGATTCAGATCGTCGAGCAAAGCTCAGATGCGGTCACTTTTTGCCGCTCTTGGTCTTGCCGTTGCAGTCCACAGGCGCAGCACCTCCACAGATGGTTGTGTTGTTTCGGATGTCTCCATCTGTGATTGTGCACCGGATGCTTCCCGCGTTGAATTGCAACGCGCCGTTCCCTCT
>JBASRN010000069.1:0-56996 GCA_049273855.1 Blastocatellia bacterium | reverse complement strand
GCCCAAATCCGGTCATGCTTTTGATCATGAAGTTGGTACTCTTTTGCTACCTGTACGGGCGCCCCTACGTGGGTGCCCCTCCTCTCGCAACCCGGTCCGCGTCTCCTTCACCGAGGGGCACCCACGGAGGGGCGCCCGTACAAGTGACCTTTACTTTTCAATCAGGCCACTCACTGATTTCTGTTCAGTCTCCGCCACAAGTTCATCCGAGAATTGAAGCTCGTACAAGTCGCGATAGATTCCTCCTCGCGACATCAGCTCGTCGTGCGTCCCTGAATCAACCACCTGGCCCCGGTTGAGCACCACGATCTTATCAGCTCGGTGAATAGTCGTCAGACGATGCGCAATAACGATAGTCGTCCGGCCCTGCATCAGGTTCGAAAGCGCCCGCTGAACCCATCGCTCCGATTGGGTGTCAAGCGCCGACGTCGCCTCATCCAGGATCAGGATGGGAGCGTCCTTCAATATCGCACGAGCGATCGCAACCCGCTGGCGTTCGCCTCCCGAAAGCTTTACGCCGCGCTCGCCAATCAACGTGTCATAACCGCCGCGCTCCATAATAAAGTCGTGCGCGAAGGCCGCGCGAGCCGCCGATTCGATCTTCTCGCGGTCAAACCCCGTCCTGCCGTACGCGATGTTATTGATGATCGAATCGTTGAACAAAATCACTTCCTGAGTCACCAGGGCGAGTTGACCGCGCAGACTCTCAAGCCTGGCGTCACGGATGTCCGTGCCGTCGATCGCGATCACACCGCGCGTAGCGTCAAAAAAGCGCATCAGCAAATTCGTGAGCGTGGACTTGCCCGCGCCCGACAATCCCACCAGCGCAACGACCTCGCCCCGGTGCACTTCGAGCTTCACATCCTTCAGGGTCCAGTCGTCTGAGTCGCTAAACCTGAACGATACATCCCGAAACTCGATCCGATCCGCAAGCGGCGCAAGTTCGATTGCGCCCGGCCGGTCTGTCTTCTCGGTGTGAGTATCGAGCAGCTTGTATATTCGTGACGCAGCGGCGAACGATTGCTGGAAATGGTTCTGAATTCGGGACAGCCGCCGCAGAGGGTCGTACATGCTGAGCATCGCGACAATATACGACGCGAACGTGCCGATCGTCATAGCCCCCGCTTCGATCTCCCGCTTGGCATAAACAACGAATCCGGCGGCCATCACCACGCCGACCAGTTCCAGAATCGGCGATGACAAAAAGACCACCCTTGCCGCGCGAACCTGGTGGTCTGCCAGTCGGCGCAGCGCATCATTGAAGCGCCGCTGTTCGAAGCGCTCCATCCCGAATGCCTTGACGATACGGTGTCCCGATATCGTCTCCTGCGAGACGTCGAGGACTTCTTCGGTGCCTTCCTGAGTCGAGTGCGCGATCCGCCGGAGCCTTCTGCCAAACCTGGATGTCAACAAGTAAACAAGCGGTCCGACAATCAGGACGGCCAGTGTCAGTTTCCAATTGAGAATGAAGACGAGAGCGAGCAACGCCAAGAAGGTCAACCCCTCGCGCAGCATATCCGCGAGCAGCGTCGAAACTGAGACCTGAACTTTTTCGGCATCGCTTAAGATGTGAGTCGTCAGTTCGTTGGTGGGATGCTCGGTGAAGAACTCGCTCGACTGTTGAAGAACATGATTGTAAAGCCGCTGCCGAAGGTCGACAACCGCGCTGACGCCGATTCGCCACATCAAAACGCTCGAGAGATACTCCGAGGCGCCGCGAACGATGGTAAACCCTACCAGCAGCATTGCGATGAACGGGAGCGCTTCGACGCCCTGCGGCAGGTACCTGCGTGCATCCACAAGCGAGGCGAGGCCGGTGGTTGGTCCTTTGGAGGCGCCGGGTAATTCATCGATTATTGACTTGAGCAGCGCAGTGCGTCCGGCTTCAAAAACGCCGACGAGCGTCATCAGAAGAAAGGCGACTGCGAAGAGTCCGGCATAAGGTCTGACGTGCTTGAGGAGTATGCGGAAGTCTTTCATTTACACCATGTCGGCGATGGCTTGACCTGGTTAAACGAATGATTATACGCCGGAGCCCCTTCGCGTCAAGCGCCGTATCCAAATCCAATCGGTAGTGGAGTAATAATGTGTTGATGCCTGGTGCCGCCTCTCCTGCCACGAAGACACCAAGACACAAAGCCGCACAAAGAAGGGCTTTGTGGAGCTTCGTGTCGTTGGTGACTTAGTGGCGAGACTCTTCTAAACACGCTATTGCATCACTACCATCCAATCGCCGGTCGGGCGGTTTCTTTTTTATACAAGCCCCCAACCGCGCTAACCGCGAGACGCAGAGCTTGTGGTGAGGGCGCCTTCTCCACTTGACCTCGGCGCTTCGCGTCTCAGCGGGCCGGCGTCAAATCTCAGGCGCTCATTGAAAGGGACAGTAGATAATACACTGATCCCCGCTACCGTTGTTGTGCCCGGCTTGCCTTCGGACTAGAATCAGCGGTAGCTGTTAGGTGGCAGATAGAGCGAAGACAATAACACGCAGTTACGGAGAATGGGAGGGAGTTCAGATGTCCAGAGAACGGAAGCCACTCACCGAGGTGAGTCCGAGGACCGCCGACGTGCGCCCGATGAGCAAGGCGGCCGAGATGGCCGCGCTACTTGAGCAACATCGCGGCGAGCGCCACGCGATCGTGATGCAGGATTATCCGGACCCCGACGCAATCTCATCGGCATGGGCTCACAAGATGATCGCGGCTCGGTTTGGAATCGAGTGCGATATCATGTACGAGGGGCGAATAAGCCATCAGGAAAACCTCGCGCTTGTTCAGCTCACCGAGGTTGCCATGGTTCGCTTCAATGAGGGCTACGACCTCTCGCAGTATCAGGGAACGGTCTTTGTCGATAACCAGGGCACGACCGCATCGCTGACCGACCGCTTCGCCGAAGCCGGCGTGAAGACTCTCGTCGTCGTAGATCACCATGAAAAGCAGGACCGCGTTCAGCCCGCATTCGAAGACATCAGAAAGATCGGCGCGACCGCGACCATCTACACTCAGTATATCCGCGAGGGACTGCTCCAACTCAACAAAAACGACGCAGGACACGTGAAGCTAGCAACCGCTCTTATGCACGGAATCAGAAGCGAGACCTCGGGACTCGTCCGAGGCCGCGAAGAAGAAATGGAAGCCGCGACATTCCTGACGCCGATCGCCGACAGCGCGCTCCTGGAAGACATCCTGTCGGTCAAGCGGTCAAAGCAGGTGATGGACGTTATTCGTCAGGCGCTCGAAGACCGTGAGATCCGGGAGAGCTACTCGATATCGGGGGTGGGATTCCTCCGCGTCGAAGACCGCGACTCGATCCCCCAGGCAGCCGACTTCCTGCTCACCAAAGAGAACGTTCACACCGCAATCGTCTACGGCATAATTATCAAGGGCGACCGCGAGCTGGTCGTAGGCTCAATGCGCACGAACAAGGTCACGCTGAACCCGGATGAGTTCTTAAAGGAAGCGCTGGGCACGACCGAAGCAGGCCGGTACTACGGGGGCGGGCGGCGCGGCGCCGGCGGGTTCGAGATACCGATAGGCTTTTTGGCGGCGATCAAGGACGACGAGCTTGTGCGAATGAAGTGGCGGCTCTACGACGATCTGATAAAGAAGAAGTTGTTCGACAAGATTGGAGCGCAACCTCCCGGCGTACGAAGTGAGACTCCACGAAGCGAGAGTCCACGAAGCGAGACCGGCGGGCTGCGCAGCGAAGAAGCCTGACCAAAGCTCCAAGGCCGGCCATCAAAAGCCCTTCGCTTGTTTACCGCAGGTGATCGACAACTTGATCGGAGGATGATGAAGCTCAACAAGCTCCTCCTCCGCGAACATGGCGTGCCTTATCGCTGCCTCCGGTGATACCGCCTGCTCCTCTTGTTCTTTCGATGCTGAACGTAAGCGCCCGTGCCGGCTCCAGCGGCCCCACCGATCACCGCGCCTTTCTTACCGCCAATCAACGCCCCGCCCACGGCGCCGACTGCGCCGCCTACGAGTGCGCCTTTGGTTTTGCTATGGTGATGTCGATACGGACGGCGATGCGCAGAACTCTCCGGAGCCGCGCCCAGGACCACCAGAAGGACTGCCAGCAGAATCGGCAGAATGTACTTGTAGCTTACAGGTCGTACCATTCTCATACCTCAACTCCTTAAGATAAGATGCCTGGAGATGACATTGAAAACTGCGTGCCATCGAGAGGCCTTGAAAAGGGTTGAAAAGCTCTTACGCTCGCCAGTAGGATAGCACAACAGAGTAGAGGGCAAGAATGTCGAGACCTATCCGTCGCCGTCAATTTATTCAAGAGGTCGGGTTGTACGCTGCCGGTCTGGCGTTGTTGCCTAACGTCGCGCGCGCCGAGTGGCGCGGCGGACTCAAGTTGAAAGGCCAGCCGAAGAACATCGTGATCCTTGGCGGCGGCCTCGCCGGTCTTGCGGCCGCATTCGAGCTCAAGAAGGCTGGTCACTCGATCACGATCCTCGAAGCGCGCAAATCGCCGGGTGGCCGCCTGCGAACAATCAGGGGCTTTGAGGACGGACAATACGCCGAAGCCGGTCCCCTTAGCTTTCCGGAATCGCATCAGTTCACCTTTGGCTACGTGACGAACTTCGGCCTGCCTATTCGCCCTGTGTTCCGGTTCGGACTCGACCCAATAGCCAACATCCGGGGCAAGCTTTTCCGCATTCCATCATCGGGGAATGCCAACATCCCTTTCTCGCTCCGGCCGAGCGAGCGAGCGGCGGGAGTTTTTGGGTTGATCGGGCTTTACCTCCAGGACTACATGCGGAAGGTCGGCAATCCGCTGCAAGCCAATTGGCCGCCTGAGGACTTAGGGCAGATCGACGCATTTTCGCTGAAGCAACTGCTCCAGGACCTGGGCGCCTCCGATGGCGCGATAGACATAATCGCAGCTTCACAACTGGGCATTCTCGGCTTCGGTTTGGACTCGATCTCAGCATTGGACGGCGTGGTCACCGAAGCCATCGCCTCGGATCCGGCTTTCTACGAGATCGCCGGCGGCAACGATCAGCTCGCCGCCAAGCTCAAAAAGAAGGTCAAGAAGGCATTTAAAAAAGAGTGCATCGTTCAGCGGATCGACCAGAACGAAAGCAGCGTGACTGTCACCTACTCGAACGGCGGTTTGCTTCAGACCATCACCGCCGATCGCGTCATCTGCACGCTTCCATTCCCGGTTCTGAAGGACATCGAGATCACTCCTTCGCTCTCGGAAGACAAGCAGCAAGCGATACGCGAGCTGAAGCTGACACCGGTCACCCGCACGTACCAGCAGTTCCGCAAGCGGGTGTGGGAGCAGTCGGGGCTGAGCGGCTACGCCATAACCGACCTGGCGATCCAGAACACGTACTCGCCGACGTTCACTCAGTCCGGACCGCGCGGAATACTGACCGCCTACACGGGCGGGCAGCGGGCGCTTGATCTCGCGGCGATGAGCGAAACCGACCGGCAGAACTTTGTCCTCCGCAAGATGGGAAATGTGTTTTCGAACTTGAACGGCGTGTATCAGTCAGGCGTCAGCCAGATCTGGCACGAGGACGAATTCGCGCGAGGCGCCTTTGCTTACTTCGAACCGGGTCAGATGACCACTCTGCTTCCAATCGCTCAACGCGCCGAAGGACGGATTCATTTCGCGGGAGAACACACCTCAGCGTGGCACGGCTGGATGAACGGCGCGCTCGAGTCGGGCAATCGAGCTGCCGACGAAGTCAACGATGCGGACGCCGCCGAGTCAATCACAATAAGCTCTTATTGAAGTCGCCTCATTCTCAACTACGCCAACCCGCCGATTAGTTTGGACATGGCCTGCCACAGAAAAACGGACTTCCGAGACCCGATGACGGATCGGAGACTACGATAACACCAGGCAGAGCTTTACATACTCCACCCTTGGCCACGATCGTTGAAACAAACGGCGGATTGCCAATCTGAGGGTTTTTGAACTTAAGTTTGCGGGGCCTGATGCCGCTTATCGTCACCACCTGGCCTTCCCTGAAGTTTGTTCCATCCAGCCTCAGAAGGAAGGCTCCGGCTGAATTCCGATCAACCCGACAATTAAAAATTATGGGCGTCGGAGGTGGTGGAGTATCGTTTGGAGTTGAACCATCAGACGTAGTCTTGCATGTGAAGGTCACCTTAACACCCTGCTCGTTGCCGAGCGGGCATTCCTGAGGCGCCTGCGGCGGCAGCGCGGTCAGGTTGCGGCTGGTCCCGTTAGGCCCGCTAGCAAAGATAAGGAAAGTCTTGCCCGCGCTTAGCTGACCAAACTCGAAGAGTGCGTCGATCAAATTCGTGTTCAATATGACAACTTTGCTTGCTTGAATGACGTTGTCGGGATTGCTCTCCTCAACTGCGAAGACCGTAGTCACGTTCGGCTTGCCATCAGCCAGCAGAAAACACGAACCGGTTATCAGAATGTTCTGGGCCACCGCACAATTCCCGTCGCTCGGCGAGGCGGAGATGACGACCGGCGCCCTGATACCCAGGTCGATTGGGCAGGTCTGCGACTGGACGAAAGGCCCGAATACATTGTCATCGCCAGAACCAACTGATCTGGTCAAGGTGATGCTTGCAACGCCGCCGCAGCAAGCGAGAGGAAACGCGGTCCCCGGAAGTTGAGGCTCCAACGCCGGCAGTGTTCCTTCGACAAGTAGCCCGTTGACCAACGTCACGTTCTCGAGCGGGATCGCCAACTCAGGCATGCCGTCGCCGTTTGCATCGCAAGCTATCGAGATGGCTGTTGGCCCGAAGAGACATCCGACGATCTGGAGCTTCACGTCGCACAGCACGTTGATAATGCCAACGGTCGAGCCGGGTTGAATCTCGGGCTGGTTGGGGGCTACGGCGACGCTCGGGGTCAGAATAACCGGGCAGTCCGAGGCCGGAGGAGACGATGCGTGGACGGCTGCCGGGGTCGTGGTCACCGCAAGGTGGGCCAGGATAATTGCTACAATCGATGGAACCGTCAATCCCCTCATCTGTTCTCCTTCTGCATATCACGTTGAGCTCGTTTGGGCTTCTGTCGCAACCATATTGAACCGAGAAGCCTGCACGACGCAAGAACTTCGGCGCTAGGCAACGAGCAATCTCCTGTGTTATTGATTGTGAGTCGCGTTTGATGCTGCGGCCCGATAGCGACTCGGGCGGTTCGCACACCGACCGATCCAACGTTATGGTCTTGGACCGCGAATGGTAAGACTCGCCGTTATCAAATCAATCGCAAAGCCAGTCACCGCCAGCGTAGCCTTCCTTCAACACGCAGCCTCATCGGCTGGGGCAGCCGCTTCGGCGCTCTGGACATTTCCTTCTGTTCTTGGCTCGGCGATGCTCATAGCGTGGGCGGCTGAGGCTGCGCAGTTCCTGGTCTCTCAAGGGTTGGCGCTTGCGATACTTGCCTGGCTTCAGACGCTTCCGGAGTTTGCGGTGGAAGCGGTCATCGCCTGGGAAGCCGGACAAACAACACGCTTCAGCACCGACCCGTATCAGGTGCGGCACGCGACCGCGCTGATGACTGCGAACTTTACGGGGAGCTTGCGACTGCTGGTTGGTCTGGGGTGGCCGATGATCTATGCGACGGCTGCCCTGTTTCATCGCAAGCGGTCAAAAAAGAAACTCGATCACATCGGTCTCGAAGACGAGCATGCGGTCGAGATCGTCTTTTTACTTGTCTCGATAGGGTATTTTTTTATTGTCTGGTTCAAAGGCACGCTGACCCTGCTGGATACTGCTCTGCTTTCGGTTATTTATTTCGTTTATCTTTTCTTCCTGAACAGAATTCCGCCGCAGTCGCAGGAAAACGTCGAAGACCTGGATCGCATACCGCGATTCATTCTTCGCCAGCGGCGGGCGATCAGGAACGCGATGATAACCGGACTATTCGTTGGCGGCGGGTTGATACTCTATTTTGCGGCGCACCCATTTCTCGAGAGCTTGAAAGCGATAGCCGTCGGGCTTGGGCTCTCGACCTTTGTGTTCGTTCAGTGGGTCGCGCCTTTTCTATCGGAGTTTCCGGAGAAAGTATCTGCGTTCAACTGGGCCAGGCGCATAACCACAGCGCCGTTGGCATTGATGAACATGGTCAGCTCGAATATCAACCAATGGACGATGCTGGCTGCTATGCTTCCAATCGCGTACGGGCTGGCGCTCGGGCAAGTCGGCACGATCTTCTTCGACGAGCATCAGAGTCTCGAAGTATTGATGACGATCGCGCAATCGCTTCTGGGCGCATTGTTGCTGGCTAATATGCGCTTTGCGTGGTGGGAAGCCGCGCTCTTGTTCGGGTTGTGGGCTGCCCAATTTGTGCTGTCAGGTTTCGAGAAGCCGCTGGCAATCGCCGAAGGAGTTGAGACGCACAACAGCCTGGCCCTCCAGTTGGGGGGCTGGCTTTCGATCAGCGTCGATCATATCGAACTGTTCGCGCGGCGCGGCAAGGAAGTCATTACGGCGTTGTACTTCGCCTGGACCGCCATCATAATCGGGTCGGCCCTGAAGCGCCGCACTATGTTCGAAGCGTTCACCATATTTCCAAAGCTAATGCGAGAGCACTGGTAGTGGGCAACGGCGAGTCACGACTTATCGACGATAGAACTGAGCTCGTAACTCGGCGTTGATCACTTTCTCCGGAGGTCGTCAGCCATGCTCATCGATACGATACTGGTAGCGACGGACTTCAGCGAAAACGCTCAAGTCGCTTTCAAAACGGCCTACGATTTCGCGCTCCAGTTCGGGGCGAAGCTGCACGTGTTGCACGTTCAGGATGAAAGCAATCTGAGAGTCGCAATAAAAGAAGGCCTGCTTGACGAGCGGCAAACCGAAGTAGAGCTGTCCAAGGCTGTTGAAGCGCTGACGGCCGAGCGCTTCGCAACAATGCTCGCCGGAGTAGATCGCTCGGCGGTGGCTCTTCAGTCAGTTTCAAGGCACGGCGACTCAGGCAAGGTGATAGCCGACTACGCGCGCGAGGTCAACGCGGGCATGGTCGTTATCGGCCGGCGTGGCGCTGGAGTGATGAAGGAAATCCTCACCGCGGTGGTCGGATCAGTTGCCGAATCCGTTATCAGAAGATCGCCCTGCCCCGTACTAATTGTGAGGAGCGACCACAAGTGAGCAAGCAGCGGCGCTCGGCCGCGCTGGTGCTTAATTTGACATGAGTTTCCGCCTAAGTTAATTTCTAAGCCTGGCAGGAGTCACCCATCAGGCCCTTCGACCAGGGAGAGCTGTAATGAAGAACATCGCCGTTGCTGCGGTGATAGCTGCGATCGTTGCCATCGCCGCCTGCACGACCAGTGGGCCTGCCACGACTTCAGGGGTCCCGAATCCTCCCTTTCAAGGCGAGCTGCCACAAGAGGTCTACACTTACAACGGAGAGGCCGGAGTGCATGGCGGCCGCCTCGTCTTGGCGACGCCCGATGACTTGAGCACCTATAACATCCTGCTTGCTACGGATAACGCCACGGCCGACGTAATCTGGTTTAATGTCTTCCGCTGCATTGTTGACTATCGCAACGGGGCCGATACTCCCGATTTCGACCCAGGCCTTTGCACTCGCTGGGAGGTGTCTCCGGACGCGAAACAATGGACGTTTTACTTGCGTCGGGGAGTCAAGTGGTCCGACGGCGAGCCGTTCACAGCCGACGACGTCATCTTCACATATGACGTGGTTCGCGATCCGAGGGTGCATACACCGATTCGCGACATGTTTCGCGAAGACCGCGACGCCAGCGGCAATCCCGTCTATCCGGATGTCGTAAAGCTGGATGATCACACACTGCGATTTGACTTGCACAAGCCCAGCGGCACATTCCTGGATTTGATCTACAATCTCTGGATTATCCCCAAGCACAAGTGGGAGGGCCCGTGGCGCTCGGGTTCATTCAATGAAACGATGAAACTGGACGACGACCCGCGCCAGATCGTCGGGCTGGGACCGTACGTGGTCAAGGAGTACGTGAGCGGCCAGCGCGTGGTGCTCGAGCGCAATCCGTACTTCTGGAAAGTCGACAGCAAAGGGCAGCGGCTGCCTTACCTCGATCAATTGGTTTTCGTCATCGTCAAAGACTTCAACACCATTCTGGCAAAGTTCGAGGCCGGCGAAATCGACGTCATGGCTCGCGTGCGACCGCAGGATCACGCTTTGGTCAAACGCATGGAGAGCCCGTCGGTAAAGATCGAGGACATCGGAATAAGCTACGAAACGAATTGGATTACCTTCAATCAGAACACGGGTTCCGATCCCAGCACTCACAAGAAGTTTGTCATGGATTGGAAGTTGCGATTGTTCAGGGACCAGCGATTTCGCCAGGCGGTATCGTTCGCAATCGATCGGGAAGGACTCGCAAAGACCGTCTTCTCGTCTCGCGCGGTTCCGATTTACTCGTTTGTCTCGCCCGGGGATAAGACCTGGTTCAGCGATGACGTGATGAAGTACCCACTCGATACCGCGCGCTCTCGCCAACTGCTGGCCGAGATCGGGTTGAAGGATCGGAACGGCGACGGGTTCCTCGAAGACGCCGAGGGTCACACCGTCGAGTTCGACATGTCGGTGAACGCAAGCAATAGCCAGCGAGTCGAGACGGCCAGTTTTATTTCTCGCAACCTGAAAGAGGTCGGGATCAAGGCCAATGTAAATGCCATATCTGCCTTAGGGGCGATCGGGCAATTGTTGCAGCAATCGTACAACTTTGATGCAATTGTGCTCGGCTGGCAGATCAATCCTCCTCCCGGTCCTGCGGGCACCAAGAACACCGTTGTCTCTTCGGGATTCAACCACGCTTGCTTTCCGAACCAGAGCAAACCATCGACCGATTGGGAAGCGCGCATAGATCGACTCTTCCAGGAGATCGAAACGCATCCGGACGCGGCCGAGCGCAAGCGATTGTGGGCGGAAGTCCAGCGTATTTGGTCCGAGCAGTTGCCGGAGATCAACCTGGTGGCTGCAATCGAAGCTGTCGCTTACAAAAACATGTTTGGGAATATCAAGGCGGCGGCGCTCCCACCACGCGTAACGTGGAACTGCGAAGAAATCTACGTAAGGCAGTAAGACTCCGAGACGGAGTCGAGGGCAGAGCGGTTGCTGCCCTGGCTAGCACTTCAGACTCCAAGTCATGCGGACCTTCGTGATCAGGCGACTTCTGGCGGTGATACCGTTGCTCGTCGTCGTCACATTTGTAACGAAGGCGCTGCTTGTGATTTCGCCCGGCAACTACCTCGACAACCTTCGGCTCAACCCTGCAATCTCCCGCGAGTACCTCGCATCGATGGAGCGGCTTTACCATCTGGACAGCAACAATGTCTTTGAGCGCTATTGGTATTGGCTGTGGCCGGCGTTGCGCGGCGACTTCGGTTACTCGTTCACCAAGACGATGCCGGTTTGGACGCTGATAGGCCAGCGCGTGCTGAATACGCTGCTATTGACCGGCTCAGCGATGGTTTTCTCCTGGACGATTGCGATCCCGCTCGGCACGCTCGCGGCGGTGTACCGTAATCGTTGGCCGGACAAATTGGTAGGGGTGTTGTCGTTCTTCGGCCTTTCGATTCCAAGCGTCTTCTTTTCGCTTCTGATGGTTCTATTTGCGGCCAGGACCGGGTGGTTCCCGGTGGGTGGGATTCACAATCAACCCCTATGGAGCAGCATGACAGCCTGGGAGCGATTTACCGACGGCCTTTGGCATCTGGTGCTCCCGACGATCGTGCTCGGCACGATTGGGATGGCACAATATGTCCGGCAGATGCGAAGCGAGATGATCGAGACGCTCTCGCAAGACTACATCAGAACAGCGCGAGCAAAAGGGCTAAGCGAGTGGCGGGTGGTTTACGGGCACGCGCTGGGCAACGCGATTAACCCGCTGGTCACCTTGTTCGGGTTCGCCTTAGCAACGCTCCTATCGGGAGCGCTGCTAACCGAGTTCGTGTTCGGCTGGCCGGGACTGGGAACTTTGATCTTCGAAGCGCTCTCAAACAAGGACGAACCGGTGGTCATGGCTTCGGTTGTCATGCTGGCGTTGATGTTGGTGATCGGCAGCCTGATAGCTGATCTGCTGCTCGCGATAATCGATCCGCGAATCAGAGTCGAATAAGCGATGTATGAGGAAAGGCAAACACGTGAGTTTCAACGTAGCCGCGGCCGAACGCCCTGGCAGCTTTTCTGGCGAAGCCTGCGACGAAATCGCACTGCTATCTCTGGGCTGTACGTGCTTGCCTTGCTCTACGCTTCGGCGCTCTTTGCAGGATTCCTCGCTCCTTACAGCTACGACGACGCCATGACCCAGCTATCGTTCCACCCGCCTATGCTGACAGCAATCAGATTCTTCGACGAGCAGGGCCGGCTCACTCGCCCGTTCGTCTACGGCACTACGCAAACAGACCCTCAGCTCGCGACTTATCAAGTCGACGCTTCAAGAAGGTATCCAGTTCGCTTCTTTGTTCGTGGAGACAGTTATCACATCTTATGGATCATCAAGTCGAACATTCACTTGTTCGGTGTAGACGAGCCGGGCCGAATCTTCCTGTTTGGTGCGGACAAGTTTGGCCAGGACACCTTCTCGCGCATTCTGTATGGCGGGCAAATCTCGTTGTCGATCGGCGTAGTCGGGATCATCATCTCGAGTATCATCGGGCTATTGGTCGGCGGCGCGGCTGGATACTTCGGCGGAGCCGTGGACTTTATTGCAATGCGCGCGGTCGAAGTCCTATTGGCGCTTCCGGGTATTTACTTCATTCTGATCCTTCGCCAGGTGTTCGGAACCGGGTTAAGTTCGATTCAGATCTACATCATCATTGTAATAATCCTGGCGTTCATCGGGTGGGCTACCCAGGCCCGCGTCATTCGCGGGCTGGTGTTGTCGCTGAAAGAGAATGACTATGTCACCGCAGCTCGCGCGCTTGGCTTCTCACATTGGCGGATCATCATTCGTCACATCCTGCCGAACACGCTTTCATTTGTCATCGTTACGGCGACGTTGTCGGTTCCTTTTTACATCCTTGGCGAAGTCGCTCTGTCTTTTCTGGGTGTGGGAATTCAGGAACCCGAAGCGAGCTGGGGAAACATGCTCACCGCGGCTCAGAATGCGCGGACACTGCGCGACTTCCCGTGGATGCTGATTCCGGGTGTGTTCATCTTTATCGCGGTAATGGCGTGGAATTTTTTGGGGGACGGCTTGCGCGACGCCGCCGACCCGCGCACTCTTAACTAGTAGCCGCACTTCTATCTCTATGAGTAGCAAGCGAGTCATCCTGGCCGGAGGCAGCGGGTTTCTCGGCCAATCGCTAGCCGGCGAACTGGCCGCAAAAGGCTATGAGGTAATTGTGCTGACTCGCCGTCCTAACCAGGGCCCAGGACCCGTTAAGCAAACCGGTTGGGATGGCAAGTCTCTTGGCGAATGGACCTCGCTCTTTGATGGCGCGGCAGCCGTCGTCAATCTCACCGGCAAGAGCGTCAACTGCCGCTATACACCCGAGAACCGAAAGGAAATCATCGAATCGCGAATCGATCCGGTCAACGTAGTCGGCGAGGCGATCTCTCGATGCTCCATGCCACCAAAGGCCTGGGTTCAAGCCGGCTCGCTCGCGATCTACGGAGACGCCGGAGACAGGATATGCGACGAAAACGCGCCTCCCGGCGAGGGCTTTCCTGTTGAAACGTGTTTGCTCTGGGAGCGAGCTTTCAGCGCCATCGAAACACCTCGCACTCGAAAGGCATTCCTGTGTTCCTCGCCGGTTTCTTGAGAAAGGATTCGAGTTCAAGTATCACTCGCTTGACGAAGCGCTGCGGGATGCGACCGCCTGACTCAATGCAAGAACGAATCGTGACAATATCAAATCGACTTGGCCTGCACGCGCGGGCAGCGGCCAGGCTTGTTCGCCGCGCCGGCCACTTCACCAGCGACGTCGAGCTTGTTCGCCGGGACACGGGCGAGACCGCGGATGGCAAATCAATCCTGAGCGTGCTGCTGCTTGCAGCCTCGAGCGGAACCTGTCTGATCGTAAAAACCAACGGTGAAGATGAAGACCGCGCGGCGGACGAGCTTGTCGAGCTAATCGAGTCAAGGTTTGGGGAGGAGGTGTCGGATGGCGTCTTCTAGCCTGACGCGTTCGCGCGACGTGAAACTGCGAGGCATCGCAGCTTCGCCGGGAGTCGCCATCGGGCGCGTTCTCAGACTCGATGAACGAGGCCGTCACCAGTTTTACTACATCGGCGTTTCTGCTTCGCAAGTCCGTATGGAAATCCGCCGCCTGCGCGAGGCGCTCGAAGAGGGTCGCGCGCAGTTGCGCCAGTTCAAGGTCCGGCTCGCCCGCGAGTTGGGCTACGAGCATTCATTCATACTCGACGCCCATCTGTTGATGCTCGAAGACGAGCGTCTGGTGGCCGAGCTGGAGAATGACATTCGGACTCGCCGGGTCAACGCCGAGTGGGCGGTGCGCGCGGTCACTGACCGCGCCATCGAAGCCTACAAACAAGTTAGCGATACTTACCTCCGCGAGCGCTCATCGGATCTCGAAGACGTGGCCACCAGGCTGCTGACCATCCTCTCAGGCAAAGACGAGTTCGAGCTTTCGAAACTGGATCAGGACGTAATCCTGGTGGCCAAGAACATATGGCCCTCGACCGTGGCCGAGCTTGACTTCAGCCACGTGCTCGGGTTTGCTACGAACGCCGGGGGCATCGCTTCTCACACCGCGATCATCGCTCGCGCGCTAGGCATCCCGGCAGTCGTCGGGCTGCGCGAAGTGACTCGCTACGCGAAGACCGGCAACGCGATCGTCATTGACGGCGCGGCCGGCGAGGTGATACTCCGCCCCACCAAATCGGTGGTGAAGGATTATGCGCTCAAGCGAGCGCGCGACGAGAAGCGTCGAGCGCGTCCCGGTGTCAAGCCTACCGAGGCTGCTGAGACACTCGATGGTGCGCGCGTAACGCTGCGAGCGAACGTCGAACTCTCGACCGAGATCGAATCGCTTGCTCGCTTTGGCGCTGAAGGCATTGGGCTGTATCGCTCGGAGTTCATGTTCTTGAACCGGCTGCCGGAGCTGCCAAACGAAGACGAGCAATACGCTGTCTATCGCAAGCTGGCCGAGGCGACGGGAGAAGCCGGAGCGAGCATCAGGGTCTTTGATTTGGGCGGCGACAAGCTCACGCTCGAAGGCTTCGAGGAAGAAAACAACCCGGCGCTTGGGCTGCGCGCGATACGGCTTTCGTTGAAAGTTGAACACATGTTTCGCACTCAGCTTCGCGCGATCTTGCGCGCGAATCTGCACGGCCACCTTCGCGTCGTGCTACCCCTGATAAGCACCATCACTGAGCTTCGCGAAGCAAAACGCATAATCGCCGAGGTGAAGCAGGAGATGGCCGAGGCCGCCGTCGAGCACAGCGCGGCGCTACCGATCGGTGTGATGATCGAAGTGCCGGCGGCGGCGATGATGGCCGATCTGTTCGCTCGCGAAGCCGACTTCTTGAGCATCGGCACCAACGACTTGATTCAGTATATCCTGGCGGTTGATCGCGCGAACGAAAACGTCGCGCACCTCTATCAACCGTTGCACCCGGCGGTGCTGCGCACCCTGGCCTACCTGGTTCGCGTCGCAGAAACCGAGAAAGTGCCGCTTGAGCTGTGCGGCGAGATGGCTGCTGACCCGTTGCACGCGATCGCCGTGATCGGGCTGGGGATTCGCACGTTGAGTCTCGTACCGGCTTCAATCCCGCTGGTCAAAAATGCGATCCGTTCAATCGAAATGGAGCGCGTGCGCTCGCTTATGAAGGACGCGATGAAGCTGACTTCGGCAAGTGAAGTGGAAGAGCTCCTCGCGCGTGAACTTCCGCGCCAGGCGCCTCGGTTCTTTGCGGCCTGGTCGTCTCGACAATCATGAAGAGCTAACTGGTGCGATTCCGCGGCCGGCCGCACCTTCCACCTGGTTGATCAGGGCGTTTTTTGTTCCTTGCCCTTATTCCGCAGAGTGTTTTTCAGACCGAACAACGACTCGAGAGCATCCTCCCAGAACGGCGCGCCCAGACTGAGCAAGAGCGTCATGACCGACCACCCGAGTATTGTGCGCCAACCCGTGCTGTAGTCCGCAAAGCTGTCACTCCAGTTGAAGGGCGCCAACCCAAGCCTCCGATAATCGGCATACAGGATTCTCGCTTGCTCGATGTCCTTCTTGAGCTGTTCCTGCTCCGTTGAGTCGTCTGGCTCAACGTCTTTCTGAGCCGACGCCTGGGGCAGAGTAGCAGCGCCCGGCTGAGTTGGCGGCGCGTCTTTGTCAGCCTTCTTTCGCTCGTCTTCCCGGTCCTTGGCATATTGGATGAGCTGTTCCTGCACTGCCGAGTCGGCTGCCACATACCTGTAGATATTAATCGCGTCGGCGTTGAACAGGACCACCACGATGGCGCTCAGCGCAACCGCCATCCACTTCATGCCGCGTTCGTACCGCTCCGCAATCCCGGGCATCACGGTGTCGTACCACGCTTCGACTTGCTCGACTTTGCCGTCAATCGCCTTCTTCACTTTGTCGTCGAGCTTTTGACCTTCGACGGATTTCAGAATTTTGGTCAAGTCATCCTTCGAAATAGAATCGAGCACCGCGTTCCCCCAAAATGATTTTCGGCCCATCTCGCGAACCTGAACCTTGACGGCTTCAAGCAGGCGAT
Organism: Blastocatellia bacterium; assembly: GCA_049273855.1. GTDB lineage: Bacteria > Acidobacteriota > Blastocatellia > UBA7656 > UBA7656 > Onstottus_B. The sequence continues at coordinate 40,358 of JBASRN010000069.1, read as the reverse complement.
TGCCAATATCTTGCGGTTCGTCCTTGCCCACGAGCTTGCAGGCCGCACTTACGATCGGGGACGCATACTTTATTTCCGTGTATTTGGTCGGATCGTTGGTCAGCGCGTAATCGAAAAGCAATCTGAGCGATTGCTCGGTCTGTCTCGACTTCATGCGAAGCAATCGCTTTATCACATTCTGAAGTGACTGGATTATCAGGCTGAGAACAAGCACTATCGTCACAAAGCCAAGCACGACGTCGATAGTTCCATTTAGTTCGGGCATAAATCCTCCATTGATGGTCCCCGGCGAGTCGGATCGCTGCCAGGCAGCCGGGTTAGCGTCAGAAATGTTTGCTGTTCTCTGAACGAGATCAGCGTGAGTCATCCGAGCGAGCGAATCGTTGGCCGGGCCCGGAACACACTCAGACCCGCCCACTTGATGTAGACGCCATCCGGAACCGAAGCAATGCAAGGATCCCGGGAGTTACTTCCGAGTAGATCGAAGGCCTTTCTGTGGTTTACGGCCTAAAGCGCTCTAGGTATCCTATTAAACTCGCCGACGCGATCCCTCTTCGACGCGATTGGCCAAACAAGTATGCCAAAGACCGACACAAAGAAGCTGATCGAATCACTACGCGCCGGTGATCTGGCCGACGTGAAAGTTTTGGTCAAACGTGATCCGGAAGCCGCTCGCTCTCCCCAGGTCATCGTTGAGGCCGGCCGGCTCGGTTGGAAGGAAGCCCTCGATCTGCTTGTGAAGAATGGCTCTGACCCAAACGCGATGTCGCGCGGTTACCGTGCCCTCCATTCGCTGATTCAAGAGGCGCCTCACAAGGGACACGACACCGCGACGGCTTCAAGGGTCGTGTGTTTAAAGTGGCTGCTCGCCAGCGGAGCCGACCCTGAACAACTCGGCGGGTGGCCCGCTTCTCGCGCGATCATTACTGCGGCATTCGTCGGACAGCCCGCTTACATTGAAGAGCTTCGGCGAGCCGGCGCAGTGGTGGACGGTTTCGTCGCCGCCTCGCTCGCCGACATGCGCCGCGTCGAGAAAGCCCTGGCGAGCGACCCGGCATTTGTGATGGCTCGCGACCCGGGCGGTCTTACCGCGCTTCATTGTTGCGCCGGGTCGCGGCTGGGAGCCGCGAATAAGAAGATCAAAGATAGGCTGTTTGCGATCGCCGGACTCTTGCTTGATCACGGCGGCGACGTAAAGGCAAGCGTGCGCAGTTGGAGCCACCACGTGGACGCAGTCTACTTCGCGGTCTCTTCAAGTCAGCTTGAGTTGTTCGAGTTGTTGCTCGAGCGAGGCGCCGATGCGACGGCTGCATTGCCCGCTACGCTCTGGCGAGAGGGCTTCGAGTTTGCCGAGCTCGCGTTGCGACACGGCGCGAAGATCGATCGGGCGATGGACAACGGAAAGCCCCTCCTCAACCAGATGATTCGTTGGGGCCGGATCAAACCAGCGCTGTGGTTGCTCAAACACGGCGCGAGTCCTAACCTTGCGGATTCGCAGGGTTGGACTGCAGTGCATCAAGCCGCTTCTCGGGGAAACGAACAGATGATGAAAGCGGTGCTTTTGGCCGGCGGCGACCCCGTTCTTAGGGACAAGGAAGGCAACACAGCGCTGGAAATTGCCCGTGCAAAAGGGCGTCCGAAACTTGCGACACAACTGGGTGGGTAAGACGAGTTAAGGCAATTTGCCGAAAGAGACGAACACTTCATCGCGCCAGTCTTGATTCAGGACGTCGTCATTGATCAACGACGTATCTGCGGTCCAACACTATTTGGGCGAAGCCTTTGGAGTGCGGTGACCTGTCACCGGTTTGCTAGTCTTCGTATCTCCACGCGATTCCGCGAGAACTGAACCGAAGCGGCCACGGGTCGCAGCACTCTAAAGGCTTCGCCGCCCTCGACTGCTCACAGCTTTCGATGACCTCTGTATCTCAATGCGAGTTCTTGAAAAGCTGATCGTTCATCTTGGTAACAATTCGATCTGCCACCTTGCGTTGTCCGCCACGTTTGAAGTTCCCCCACCAGAGAGATCGGTCGCCCGCTTCACCAGCCCAAACCATGATCTTATCTTTGACGCTCAACAACTGAACGCTACCCTCGTTTTTATCCTTGCCGCCGAAGACGGTGTGATACCACTTGTCATCGCCCTTAATCGAAGCACCTGCAAGAATGAAGTCGGCCTCCTTCTCGTCTGTCACCACGACGACTGGGATTTTTTTCTTCATGATCTCGGCAGCTATGAAGGGGTGGAGGTTGCCCTCCATTGGTGCGATGAAGAGCTTTGAACCGGGTGGAACGATCTGTTGCGTTCCACCTTTGTTTGCGGCTTCCTTCTGTGGATACCCGAACCCGGAGATCGGCACGAGAATAGCGAGAATCAGCAGGCTGAACTTCTTCATCATCAACTCCTTTTCGCGATTGGCTGCCTCTGACTGTACCCAGAGCGTGTTCGATTCTGAAACTGGAAGGCAAGCTAACGGGTTGAGAGAAACCTTCTTAGTCTATCGTCCGACGAGAGTGGAACTGCGAAGAGAACCCTGAGCACCTTTTCCGCCTGCGTGGTTATACTCCCAATAGTAAGCCCAGTCAACGCGTCAAGCTGCGATTTGCTCCCATAAGACAAAGGCGCAAAGGCAACCGGGAGATACGAACCGATAACCGAGGAAGGCTTGAGCGTAGACCGTTATTGCCAGCGGGGCTTCAGGTGTCTGCGCAGCTTGGAGATTCTGGACCGAGATCGTGAGGAAACGCGTGGCTCGCTACCACGCTGGCGAGAGGATTAGACGGCCGGGAAGGGTTTTCGTTAGGAACCGGGTGCGTAATAGCCTTGCCGCGCGCGGACTCGCAGGTCCGGCCTTCGCGGAGCGCGAACGCTGATCCGCCTGAATCCGCCGTCGGCCCGCTCATCCGTCGAGTAGTAGCCCAACAGATATTGCGCTTGAAGCTCTTCAGCGATCTGGCGAAACACAGCTTCGAGATCGGTGATCTTCTCAGGTACGAACGCTTTGCCGCCGGTCTGTGATGACATCGCTTCCATGAAGCTTTGCCCCTTGACGCTGATCTTGTTATTCAGTGTTATTGAAGACCCGCTGGGATTGATCGAATAGAAAAGACAGTCGTTCTTTTGCAACTCGCGCAGTGCGTTGCTTAGCGTCGAACGCACGCTATAGTTCTCTTCGCCGTCGGAGATCACTATCAGCACGCGGCGGCTTCCGGGCTCTCCGGTCTTGCCGAGGTACAGCGATGCTTCAGAGACTGAATCGAAAAATGCTGTTGCGGCCTTTACCGGCGCGATGGACATCAAGCCAGTTATTGCCTCTTCGCCGTTTGTCGTGCGAGCCTTTACCAGGTTCGGCGTGGTGCCAATCGAAAATACCGACACAGCGTCGGAAGGCTTGAGCACTTCTTTGATGAAGCGGACAGCCGCCTGCTGCTCGAAAGAGAACTGGTCGTGAATGCTCCCTGACACATCGAAAAGGATAGCGATTTCGGTGGGGACCTTTCCCGGCTCGCCTAAGGACACGATCGGCTGCGCCCTTCCTTCTTCCTCGAGTGCAAAATCCTGAGCGGTCAGGTCTCGCACGGGCTTGCCTGCGGCGTCCGACGCGGAAACCGGCACGAGCACCAATCGGGAGCTCAAACGAATAACGTCATCTTGATTCTGAGTCGAATTCTTCGAAGGCGTCGCCTCAACCGGGAGAACGCGCCGGGGCCGGGCCGGGGGAGGCGAATCCTGGTTCGCCGCGGCACCAGATGATCCCGCGCCCGGAGTCAGGCTCAGCAACAGCATCAGACAGATGCTTAACGAGAAGAGTCGCAAAACCGTCCTCCTTCCCTACCAGACTTGCGCTTCAAATCAATGGGGCGTGACCGTAGACTCGAAGCCGGTTTCTATCCTATCACTCCAGGACACCTGCACTGCTTCGAATTTGCGGTCACGCCCCTCTGTTTGCGTGCGGCTCCCGCTAGCGATTGGAGCTCACAGGGCGATTGACGTTCACCGGGCTTGTGAGACCCTTGCTGACAAGAACCGAAACCTCGACTCGGCGATTCTGTTTGCGCCCGTCGAGCGTCGAGTTGTCGGCTACCGGCATCGCCTCGCCATACCCGAACGGGAGGATGATTCGGCGCAGCGGAATTTCGTTCTCCGCCAGGTAGCGCATCACCGCCTGGGCGCGGCGCTGGCTCAGAGCGCGATTCAGGTTTTCGGAACCATCGGCCGACGCGAAGCCGCGTACTTCGATAACGAATCCACGCTCGCTCTTTGCCTGGGTTGCGATGCTGCCAAGGATGGCCTTCGCTTCCGGGCTAAGAACCGCGCTTCCAACTCTGAACATAATGGCTTCGGTCTTTCGCACTTCATAGTCATCGAGCGACGAGATGCGGTCGTTCGTTTTGTTGACGCCGTCAACCGCCACGTCTGCGGTTTCCTGGGCTGCTGCCGCGCCACCCTTGGCCAGATTGGCCACCTGGCTCAACTCGTCGAGCTGACCCGATAGACGCTCCGCATTTTGCTCGGTGCGAGTCAGACGGCCTTCCGTTTCGCCCAACCGGTTTTCGATCGGCACGACGGTGGAGTCGACCGTGAGGGCAACTCGAAGATCGTCATCATCTACTTTGATCTTGTCGGCTACGAGTGCGCCCGAGGAATCTCCGCGTCCTTCAACTTCGAGGAAAAGCCCGCGGACCAACTGAGCTTCGGAATACTTCTTTCCGCTGCGGAAGGGATTGCCCTTCTTCTCTTCGATCTTGACATTGCTGGCCAGACGCAAAGTCAATTCTGATCCAGTCTGGTCGCGCATTATCAAGTTCTGGTCCTGGCGTCTGAGGATCGTGCCTTTGACCTTCATTTTTGCGCCGGACGGGACCTGGGTTTTGGGAGCGGCGCTGTTCGTGCTCTGGCTTGAAGCAACGCCTTGCTGGGCCGTTACAGGAACAACGACCGCTACCATTAATACTACGAGGGCTCTTAACATCGACAGTTTTGTCATCACATTCTCCTACAGCCCAAAAGGGGGGCTACTATTTGGTTCGCTTGAATTTGACAACCGGATCCGTATCAATGATGAATGGAACCGGCCCGGCCTATGACAGCCTGCTCTTGGATGCGGCTCAGTAGTCACCGCGGACGCCCGCGGCAAGGACAAAATACAATCGCTAGAATCTGCGGTCGCAACGCCCGTACCAGGGCTTAAAACGACCGTTGAATAATCTGCTGCTATCTCGAACCTGTTCATCCAAGCTAGGATAGGGCAATTGTCGTGCAAGTCCCTGGCGACAACGCTACACGCCGTTTCTGACGAATTTTGAGACCTCCGGGTGGTTCGGCCCCTGACACAAGGTAGTTTTTTCCGAGGTCATGTTAACAGCAGTGAACTATTTGCATACATAGGCCACGCCGCTCGCACGTCGGATCAAGTTCTACAAGACCCTGATATGGGTGCCGCATCGGGCGTTGGCGGTTTAGGCGACTCAAATAGTCGCCGCGCGGTTGATTTGGTTCACACGCTTCCGCTAGAGTTCGCGGCTGGCAGGAAGGCTGTTCGCAAATGATTCGTTTAGAGACGAATGACTGAATCAGACGATACGCCAAGAATCACCCTGTCGCTCGAAGATCACGGCGAGCGCGGACACACTGCACTAATCATCATCGATCACCAGAGCCGCCACAACATTCTGAACAGCTCGTTGATCACCAGGCTCGCGGCGGCCGTCAACAGCTTGCGCGATGACGAGCAGCTCCGCGCGCTGATCTTAACCGGTGCGGGAGAGCGGGCCTTTATCGGCGGCGCCGACATAAAAGAGATGTCAGGGTTTGACCCGAACTCGGCCCGCGCGTTCATCATTCGTTTGCACGAGGCGTGTAAGGCGGTGCGAATGTTGCCCGTTCCGGTCATTGCCCGGATTTCCGGTCATTGTCTGGGGGCCGGGCTGGAAATAGCGGCCTCATGCGATTTGCGTGTTGCCACGAGCCATTCGACTTTTGGGATGCCCGAAGTCCGAGTCGGAATTCCGTCGGTGATCGAGGCGGCGTTGCTGCCGCGACTGGTTGGTTGGGGGAGGGCGGCTGAGCTGCTGTACACAGGCGACACGATGAGCGCTCGGGAAGCTGGCGCTTGCGGGCTGGTTCAACGCGTTGTTCCAGCAGAGCAGATCAATGAAGTCGTGGCGAACTGGGTCGAGTCAATCCTGCGGGCGGGGCCTCGCGCCGTTCGCCTGCAAAAAGCGCTCGTTGCCCAGTGGGAGCGACTTCCGCTCGAGGAGGCTATTGCGCGCGGCGTTGAATCGTTCGCCGAGGCTTATCGCACTGACGAGCCGCGGCGGTTGATGGAGAGGTTTCTCACTCGCAAAAGCGGGACCGCCAAAACGAAGTAGCCTAGTTCTAGTCTTCGGCCGGCTGCACAGGTTCGAAAGAATATGAACCCAACGCTAAGTGCTCAGACTAAAACGACCGGCCCGCTTGCCGGCGTTAAGGTCCTGGATTTCTGCAGTTTCATCAATGGCGCTTACAGCGCGGCATTGATGGGCGACCTGGGAGCCGATGTTGTCAAGATCGAACCGCTCACCGGTGATAATGCGCGCGCGTGGGGACCATTCCTCAAAGGTGAGAGCCGCTTCTATCAAGCCTGGAATCGCAACAAGCGGTGCATCGCTCTCGATCTGACCTCCGACGATGGCCGCAAGATCGTTTGTGGACTTGCCGGGGGCGCCGACATCGTGATCGAGAACTTCCGGCGCGGGGTGACGGAGAGACTCGGAATAGACTACGCCTCGTTGCGAGAGATCAATCCGCGAATTATCTACTGTTCTTCAACGGCGTTCGGAACAAAGGGAGTGCATCGAGACCGGCCCGGCTATGACCCTGTGCTGCAAGCGCTCAGCGGCGTTGCTAACGACAACGCGCGTTACAGCGGCAGCGTTGCGATCTCTTCGGTGGCCGCCTCTGACTATCAGGCCTCGATGCTGATAGTCGCCGGCGCGCTCTCAGCGTTGTATCACCGCGAGAAGACCGGTAAAGGTCAGAGGATCGAGACCTCTTTGCTGCAAGGCATAATGTCAATCCAATCGCACTATTTCGTCGAAGCTTTGGAATGCGACGAAGAGGGCGCTCTCGGCGTCTATCCCTATCGTTTCTTTGAGACACTAGACGATCTGATCTTCATCGCGGCCGGTACTGACAAGTTCTGGATGATGCTCTGCGAGGTTCTCGGCGTCCAGGAACTGGGAACCGATCCGCGTTACGCAGCGAACGGTAAGCGGGTTGAACGCCGCGAGGAGCTAAACTCAACGCTCCAGGCCCTCTTTCGTCTAAGGACATCGGCGGAATGGGAGATGTTGCTCGTCGAGAAAGGCGTTCCGTGCGGTGGAGTCAAGGACTACCTGGCGTTTCTCAACGACCCGCAAGTCACCGCGATGGAGATGAACCCCGTTGTGGAGCATCCGCTTATCGGGCCGATCCGAATGGCCGGCGTGCCCATCAATCTCGAGGAGACTCCAGGTGGCATCCAGCGACCCGCGCCAACACTCGGCCAGCACACCGAAGAGATTCTTCGCGAACTTGGGTTCGATGCGCAACGCATAGCCGGGTTGCGAAAGAATCGAGTAATCGCTTAGCTCCAGCGATCGTCGGCGAATTCCCTCTTTCTGTCCGCTGCGAATACCTCGGTGGCTTGCGCCTCAAGCCTCGACTCGTCGCCCTCTGGTCATCGTCCCCTTCAACTCCGGTCTGGGGGGTCTTCCCGGAACAACAAGTATTAAATGACACACCCGAGAAAAAGTTCTTGACACCCGATATCGGCTGTGATACAAGTTCCGCGCACCAAATTCAAAAAGGATTGCTTAGTTTCTTCACGCGAATAACCCGGCTCTTGTTTCCACCCGGGTTTAGAACCTTTTCTCAAGTGGATTGGCTGATTCAAGGTCATATCTCTGGCTTTGCTTCGAGTACGTGTCCCGTTCCTCTTAACCCCAATGTTTTGATTTTGGGCCTTTGCTAGCTGACACTTCACCGCTTAGGCCGGTGCGAGAGCATACTGCAAGCAATGCTTTTTGCTGCTTTTGCGGCTGCATTGCCTTTCGTGCCTCGTAGCCTCTGGTGTGCTCAAAAAGGCGCCTAGCGTCCCAGGTGAGGTGTGACCAGTGGAACAATGTATAACCTCTTACCTTAGATCCTGAAAGGAGGACCTTTGTAATGTCAAAACCCCACGGCAGAAAGCCAAAACAGGAAATGAAGAGCAAGGGGCGACAACTGACCAGAAGGACCGTGCTGAAATTGGGCGCAGCAGCGGGGGCCGGTACCATCTTGGGGCCGACTATTTTGACGTCGAGGAAATCGACCGTACATGCATGGGACGCGGTTGAGGAACCGGTGCTATGCGGCGCCGTTGCAAACCCGAGTCCGCCACACACGCCGTTCCTCGATAACCTCCCGGTCCCATCTCCTGCGATACCGCAATTCCTGAGTCCTGCGCCGACCGAGGAAGCCAACACAGACCACGGCGAGGCCGCACGTGACCCCCATCAACGTTGGGATGAATTCACCCCTGCCGTTACCTACCAACTGGAGGCGAAGGCCGGGACCCATCAATTCCACAGTAACTACTTGCCGTCGTACATCTGGGGTTTCAATGGCCAATACCCAGGTCCGACGATCCTCAACGCCTACGGCGTACCGTCGCTCGTGCGATTCAAGAACAGCTTGCCGGAGACGACCTCCAGCTTCGGCACGAACCAGACTACTGTCCACCTGCACAACGGGCATACCGCGTCAGAAAGCGACGGTTTTGCGGGCGACTTCTTCGATACAGGATTGTTCAAGGACAATCACTACGCCAATGCCTACGCCGGCATTGATGACTTCGGGGGATTTCCGAAAGGCGATCCACGCGAAGGGCAGTATACCTACTGGTATCACGACCACCTGATGGCCGAGACTGCCAACAACAACTACCTGGGCATGCACGGGGCGTATCTTTCGTATGACCAGAAGAGTCCACCGTGGGAGTTCAACACGGAAGGCTCGAATCGGCTGCCTGCCTACTTCGGCATTACCGACTTCCCGTTGATACTCGGCGCGAGAAGATTCTGCCCCACCAACACCACCACCGGGCGCACCGAATTGTTCCAGGTAGTGGGCTCCGCGGCTCCGGGGACGGACAAATTCGTAGTCAATGGCAAGATCCAGCCAAAACTGTCCGTCAGGCGGCGCAAATACCGCTTCCGGATCATCAACACCGGGGTGGTATTGCCCTTCACATTGAGCCTCCACGGTCCAGACGGTGCGCAAAAGCCGATGACGGTGGTCGCGTCGGACGGCAATCTCTTGCGCGAACCGGCTGATAGTAGCGCCACCAGCGGGTTCCCCCTCCTTGAAGTACACGTGGCGTCGCGGATGGACGTGGTCATAGACTTCAGCCAGTTCTCGGTTGGCCAGTCGGTCTATCTGAAAGAGAACGTGCAAACTCCGCAGTTCGTCAGTAACCCGACGCCACCTCCCGTGGCGACAGGGGTACCCATCGGCACGGTCGTGATGCGGTTCGACGTTGTCGGGAACGCGATCATTCCCGATACCCCGCCGATTCCGAGCACGCTGACTGAATTGCCTCCGATCCCGGCGGCGGCGCCGGGGGTCGACCCCTTCGAGTGGGGTTTCCGGTTCATCCCCGGTCAACCGGATGGGAACAATTTCCGAATCTCTCACTCGAATATAGCTGAGGACAATACGCAGCACACCAACAACTTCTTTGCTCCCCCGACCGGTCAAGGTGGGCCATTCGACCCATTCCGAGTAGACCATGCGGTGCTGAAGGGTTCGACGGAGGAATGGGTAATCAGGAACGATACGCTTGCGGGCTCCTGGCTCCATCCCGTACACATTCACTTGGAGGAGGGTCGGGTACTCCAGCGAACCGTCTGCAACGCTGGCAGCCAAAGTCAAACTGGATGCTTGCCGGAAAACAGGACTACTGTCGCGATGCCTCCGTGGGAGGACGGCAACAACTCGCGAAGGGATGTGTATCCGGTGCCCGGGCAGCACAGGCTGAGAGTCAGGCTGGCGTTCAGGGACTTCGTGGGGCGATACCTGATCCACTGCCACAACATGAATCACGAAGACGCATTCATGATGGTGCGGTGGGACGTTGTCGAGAGCATGGCTCAATTACGCAAACGCAGAGAGGAAATCAATGCAGACCGCGTAGCCAGGGGTGACACGCCGCTGTATAGGAAGGAGGATCTGGGCTAATGAAAAGGAGAAAGTTTTTCACGAGCGTCGGAAGCGACAATCCGTCAAACTTGCTTCGTGCGCCAGTGCAGGGTGTGCCGCACGTGGCGTCCCCTGGGCCTGAGATCTTCACCAATGCCCGGCTTCTCACCCATGAAAACAAGGAGGTTCGTTTCTACGATGACCTGATCAAGGGCAAGCAGGTGTTGATTAACATGATGTACGCTACCTGCGAGGGTACTTGTCCGATAGTCACCTCCAATCTGGTCAGAGTCCACGAAGTCCTGAAAGATCGGATGGGTAAGGACCTGTTCATGTACTCGATCACGGTTAAACCGGAAGAAGACGACCCGGCAGCACTGAAAACCTATGCTGAGATGCATAGGGCTCTGCGGCCTGGCTGGACCTTCCTGACCGGTGATCCCTATGACATCGAAACCATCCGTTACCGGCTTTTCGCTATGAACCACATAGCCATAGATACGAACATCTATGGTCACACGTCGTTCCTGCTCATCATCAACGATGCAACCAACCGTTGGCTTCACGTCGATCCACAGGCGAGCCTGTTTACCGTGCTGCGGAAAATCTCCTGGGCCAACCCTCGCAGGTCACGCGAGCAAATGATGGAGGATAACAAGAAACAGCAGGAGCAGATAAACAAGGAACGCAGGATGTACGGCTATCGGATGTGGTCTTGATGAAGGACTTTGGGAGCTAAGGGTCGCGCAACCTCTTAGCTCCCAACTGCCCGTTCCCTGGATATGAGAATAGGAGTTGCCGAAAGGCGACTTCTATTCTTAGCCCTTTGCTTCAAGGAGAGTAGATGAAACGACCTGCCATTATCTCTGCATTCATACTTATTTGCCTGACGGCGACCCCCGCGGCATTGGGCCAGAAAGGTTGCGAGTTCAACATCGTCGGGACATGGAAAGCTGAAAAATCTGACGACGCAAACCCGATCCTTTATCGGTTTACGCCGGACGGCAAGTTGACAGTGCTATCCGGGTCGGGCCAGGGCTCGGAATTGCGAGAGATCGCCAGCGCCGTCCATATGGTGGATAATCCCAAAGCGCCGAAGGTCATCGTTGTCAAGGCAGACAAGGAAGGCGGAGGCTTCGCGCTGGGCACGACCTCGATGGATATCACCAGGTACGATGACACAACCGTGACTTTCGTAAAACCCGGCTCCGCGCCGACGCGCTGGGTCAGAGTAGACCCTCACAGGTATTTCATCGTCCTCGCCGGGCGCATGGGAACGTTCTATGATGGCAGCGGACCGACATTCCCGATGTTGATCAAAATGGACGGACGGCAGACTCAAATAGATGCCGTGGGCATTTATGCTGCTGGCGGCCAATGGGCTTTTGGCACGATCCCGCCGGAAACTTATAACCAGTTTGTGAAAGAACCTCGCAAAGATATGGAAGTGATGCTGCGACTTGAAATCACGGCGGCCCAATATGAGCGAGCATTGAAGATAGTGAAGACCTGGGAAAGACGCGCTCGCAATAACGAGCTGTTGTACCAGGACCTTACTATGAACAACATTCTGGTGGCTAAAGAGGTGACAGAGACCCTCAACCTATGCGGGGAAAAGTTCAAGTTGTACAAGCTGGACTGGAGCATGGAAGATCACATCTCCACGTCTTCGCCGCTGGATGCTACCCCGATATCGCGGATTCCGTTCTTCTATTTCAAGGAGCTGAAGCGACTCAATCAGTCGCTTCACGTGCCGGACGCAAAGTTTTACGGTGACGTGCATCCGATGCAAAAAAAGGGGGGTCAGTGAATCGGGGTTGACCGCATGCCATCACCGAGGGCCGCTTTTGTATCCCGGGGTCGGTCTGGTGCTCGGTGAAGCAACAGCTTGGACACTGAATATATTTGCTAGGCCGTTAGTACTGCCTGATTCATCAGTACTGTAGGAACGCAACCTCTAACCCTTAAGGAGGATCTAGGAATGAGCGATACAACTGCGACCAAAATAAGCGCAAGCGGCAAAACAGGTGAACTTTGTAGGGTCTCCGGACCATACAAGAGCAGCAGGAACACCTCCGTCGTTGTGTTTTTTAAGAGGGGGGAAAAGTTCATCGCTGACCCCGTTGACGGACGAGCGACCAGTTGGGTCATGTAGCGAGTACCCAGGGGAGCTTGGGGAGCCGAGGCATATGTCCACCTCCGTTCCAGGCTATCGGCACAGGTCTGTTTAAGACACGGCCGGCTGCTCGCCCAAGACAAACTACACGAGGCTTTGGAGCCATTCCTATAAATGGGTGCGCCCCAGGCCTCGCGTTTAAGCCAGTGGGACAAGAATCGAGGAGGAACTTCGAGATGAGTTTCAGAAAGGTTCTGCTATTAAGCGTGCTCATGGTGAGCTTCGTTGGATTCTCGGGCAGCAATAAAGTTGCTGCTACTAGTGTTTCTGCGGAGTGCCTGGCCGATCTCAGAGCCGTTGTTCAAAGGTGCGCAGAAGAATGTCCCAGAAATCTCCGTTGTTTCATCAGGTGCGTGGTAGCTAACTACCCCGACTCCTGTCGATAGAGGCAGGCGTCGTTCGAGGGAAACGCTTCTGGGGATTTCGCGAAGGGTTTCGTAATCATTCGAACCTTTCATCGGCTCGGTGGTTTAACATAACAGCGCGAGCAAGAAAGCCTGTATCAACTGAGCAGGCTTTCTTGCTTCTATTAAGAGGCGCCGCCGAGCGTGAAAGGAGAGTCTCAGATGAAACGAGCGGCCTTTCTCTATTCGCTTGCGTTGATTTGCCTGGCAGCCAGCGGGGTCGCTTTGGGTCAATCGGACGCCAAATCGGATCCCAGAAAGTGCCCCTTCGAAATATCAGGACTGTGGAGGTCGGATGCAACGACCCTCTCGACTCCGATCTTTTTTAGCTTTTCGCCCGAAGGGCATGTCACGCTGTTGAGTCACTCCAAAGACAGTCTGGCTCAAGACTTCGAGGTCATAACCTCGGTGGCCTACAAACTCGACTCGCCTTCTGCACCCAAACGGATCGAGTTCACGGCCTCGCGCGGAAATGATATTTTCACGCGAGGCGTAACCTCGATGAAGATCATCGAGTATAGCGATGATAGCTTCACCACTCTCGATCCCGCATCGGAGCGACAAACACAATGGGTCAGAGAGCGTACCCATCGCTACTTCCTCACCTTCGCCGCTCGCAGCGCAACACCTCAACAGGGCGGGCCTGCCTTCGCCATGTGGACCACGCTGGACGGACGTGAGCCTACGGTCGAGGCGCTCGGCATTCAACTGACCAAGGATGATGCGGGGAAAACGGTACCGGTCTTCGGACCAATTCCAGCCGAGGTTTACGACCAGGTCACAGAGGTCATCCAAAAGGACAAGAAAACCAAGGATGAGATCGTGATCGTGCGTTTTGAGCTGACCCGGGCCGAGTTTCTAAAGACCCACGAGATATATCAGCTATGGGAAAAGTATGCGAAGACTCGAACGCTCCCGGAAACGGGTCCCTATCTGAACGCTATGGAGTTCTTGCGACAGACCGCTGATGGTCTCAATCAATGTGGTGAAAAGAACGACCTGTACAGGCCAACCCGGGGCGAACGTGACGAACTCGTTTCCAAACACACTCCGCAACAGCGTCCGTTGGAGTATATAAGGATAATGAGGACGAAGAACGACGAACTGAACATCGCCGACTCGACGTTTCCCTGGTTCTGGCGGCCGATGCTAAAAGTACCCGTGTAATAGGCGGGGTTCAATGGTCCTTCTTTAAGCTATCCCTTTGCCGTTGTGCAATCGGCCCTGCAAATCCGTGAACGCTTTTCGAAGCACGAGGATCTGGCCCCGATGCTCCGCTTCGTGCTGCAACAAGTGAATGACAACCCACTCGGGTGTCACATCGTAGTCTCGAAGGTGCCGAATACGCCTGAATTCCGCCAGCGTCATCTTCCCCAGAGATCCAAGGAGCTGTTCTCGAACGAGCGCGAGCCGGTGCGCGTGCTGGTTTACCGGCTCGTGAACATTCGTGAGTGCACCCCCTGACTCGCGGTCGCCAATGCTGAGTAGCGACCGCAAATCCTCGGGCATCTGCTGCTCCAAGATCTCGGTATAAAGCCAATCAGCCTCGATCAGTGCGATATGATACAGCAGGGTGCCGATTGTGTTCGAACTAAGCGGAGGCTGCCAGTCCAGTTCTTCCCGAGCGATCGTGGCGATCGCCTTCAGCGTGCGCGACCGGCATTCCGTCAAGACGGCCGACCACCTGCCAATCTCTTCAGAGACAGCAAGAAAAGGTTGTCCCAGCACTAACTCGAGCCGTTTCGGCGAGCCTGCCCCCGTCAGAGCTTTTTCAGAATGCTCTTCCATCGAACCCACGCTTCGTCCCGAGCTTTCTTGTTAGCCTCAACTGTATTCGCCGGGTCCTCGCCCGCCCTCATGAAGCCGTGGCCAGCGCCTTCATAAATCACCGGCTCGTAAGTCTTGCCGGCAGCCTTCATCAGCTCCTCGCTCTTTGGAATCGTCTGGTTAATCCGCGCGTCGTTGCCGCCATAGAATCCGTAGACGGGACATTTGATCCTCGCGATAGCCTCGGGATTGTCGGGACCGTTACCATAGAAGACGAACGCCGCTTTGAGGCTTGGCCGGTTTGTCGCAAACCGAAAAGTCTGCGCTCCGCCGTAGCAGAATCCGCCAACCGCAACTTTGCCATTCGAAGCCGGCAGCTTGGCGACGTAATCGGCTACTGCGTTCAGGTCGGCGGTGACCTGATCAGGCGAGAGCTTTTGAATCGCCTGCCCGACTGCGCTGCGATCGGCAAACTCGCCCGTCCCGCCGCCGCTCGGTCCCGCGCCTGAAAGCAGATCAGGAGCGATGGCGATGTAGCCGGCCTCGGCGAGTTGATCGGTCAAGCTGCGCACCCAGTCGGTCAGCCCCATGATTTCGTGGATGACGACGACAGCCGTCGCTTTACTCTTCACCTCAGGATAAACGATGAATGAGTTGACTACGCGATCGCCATTCTTGACCTTCACCCATTCCTGGTGGCGCGGTGATTTGTCGACGCGCGCCTTAGCCCAATCCTGCTCCACTGCGGTAAGCGAGACGTGGTTCATATGGTGATGATGAGCCGCCGAATCCTGGGCGGACACGGATAAGGAAGCCAGCATCAACGCGAAAACGATCATCGACAGTTTTTTCATCTTCTTCTCCATCAAGAAAGAGTTGGTCTCTCAAGAGCATGGAGTTCAGGCTTTAGCCTGGTTTCTATTCGCGCCAGTCAAAACCAGGCTAAAGCCTGAGCTCCATGCTCTTGAACACCAGGTTGCGCCAGCATGATTCCACATTGCGCTTTGTTTCGGCAATTGCCGACAAAGAGAAGCGCCAGGATGGATTTGATCTCGAAGATCATACCGACGCGATCGGATCGGACGAGCACTCAATCGTTGCGTGGCCGGTTTAGATGACTGTCGCTCAGCGCTGTCCTGCTGCAGGTTGCGTCTCGGCGGCTTGCTGTCTTAAGTAAGCGGCGAACTGGCGCATGCCGTTTACGAAGCCCTGTACTTGCTGCTTCAGCTCGGTCGAAGTAACCCTCCTCATTTGAGTCGGAACCTCGAACAGCGTGGGATCAGGGCTCAGTTGTAGACTTTCAGTCGCCGTCACGATTCTCGCGCCGGCTCCACTCGATGACGTGGTTTCTATCTCGGTGCGCAAAGGAAGGCCGGTCTCCTGATCAACGTAAACGACGCTGGCGGCCCGAGCCGTGCCCGCCTTGGTGCGAGTATCAGCTTCTCCCGTAAACCGGTACTTGGCGACCACTCGGCCGTTTAGCGTTTCGGTGCCCAGGCTTTCGTAATGACTGCGCTCCTTGAGTCGCTCGAGCGCCGAAGCGGGACTCATGAGATTGCCCAACTGGAATCCTAGCTCGTTCGGATCGAGTTCCACATACTGATTGCGCGACGGAAAAATCAAGTACTTAAGTTGCGGCTTTTCGAGATAGACAACTTCGCCGACCGGTTCCGGCAGCTTGAATGAAACCCTCCTGTCCGTTCCCATCCTCGCGAAACCAAATTGTAACGGCGGAATGTTAGCCTGAGGCGCATTGCCAGTCGGCTGAATGGTGATGATGGTCGTAGCGCTATATCGCTCAGGTTCTCTTGCTTCTGGACTGCTGGTGCTGGCCGGGGCTGCGACGCTGTTGGCATTCGTGTTCGCCATCGCCATGGAACTGGCGTTCGCGTTCAGGTTAGTCGTGGAGCTCGTTCCGGGGTTGTTACACCCTGACAAAAGAACACCTAAAACCGCGCCCATGACTACAAGACCCGCCGCCGCAGTCTTTTCGCGGATTGCTATGTGTGACATCGTCTCCTCCTTGATTCGAGATAAGTTAAAATATCCGGCTAACGTCCACCTGGATTTTTGGCTTCCTGACGTCTCCACTAATGCTTATTGGCACTGAGACCCGATCATTTGTCTCGAGTATTGTGACCAGCACACCCACCATCGGACTGATTTGCTTGAGGCGTGATGTCGAATCCGCGGACATGACTACCGTTGCCGCGTAGTTCACGGTCAGCGCGGACTCAATCTTGAAACTCCCTTTTTGTGTGGTCGCGTCGCCCAGACCATCGAGTTGCTGTATGCGCAGCCCCGGCGTATGAATCGTGTCCCGAGAAATCAGGAAATCCGTTTCGAGGCTGGCTATCCCGGTGCCCGGACTCATATCGCCGATCTGATCGAGTTTGAGCGCGCGGGCTACCTGCTCGCTGAGATTGGCCGTACGAATGAACATCTGGTTGGCCGACATTTGCCCCTTGCCGGTCAAGGCTCCGCCTTTCTCGGAATGAATGTCCCCGGTGATGGAAAGAGCGCCAACCTCCATGTTTCCGGTTTCAATACGACCAGGTCCGATTGAGCCGCTGATCGAGAGCGCCGGAGCTCCGCTCTCTATCTGGAGGTCGAATGGGAGAGCGGTCTTGAACAAATCCGCTTCGCCGTCGTCCTCCGACTGCACGCTGACCTCGCCCTTTGCCTGGCTCCCGGTCCCGGCTCCGTCGGCATTAGGAGTCAACGACGCGGTCAGGTCGATATTCCTGTACATGACCTCTGGCGGTCCGGAACCCGTTCGGTCTATCAACTTCACGGAAGCATTCTCGATGTTGATCCTCTTGAAGGTCGATGTGGATAGGCTACCATCCCACAGCGAGAGGATCGCAAAAACGGGAAAGCCTATCGCTGCTTTGGACGTCGCGCGAGAAAGTGCTGCCTGCGACGGCTCTCTGCCTATCGTAGTCCAACTCCATACACCATCGGCGTTCTTAATGAGATCGATTTGCGGTGACAATAGCGTGAGTGAATCGATGACGAACCGGCGCGTTCGTAAGTATTGGATGATGTCGATGTCGGCGCGCACCTGGTCCGCCCTTAGAAAGGCACCCTCGCCGTATGCCGGAGATTCGTGAGCGGTCAATCCAGTGAGCGTAACGTAAGGACCGCTTATAAGAGTGAGCCGAGCTGAGTTGATCGTGACTTTGCGCCCCAGTGCCTCTGAGAGTTCCAGTTCCAGCTCGTCTTTCAGCGGAGGAAGCGGCACGAACGGCGCCGCGAAGACCGCCGCAGTGCTAATCAAGCTTAGGATCAGAAGCAGGCGCATAAAGCGCCTTCCAGGTCTTGCCACGCAGACTCCTAGACAAAAATCTCAGGTTCCTTTGCCGCCGGCCTCGCTACCTGCCCCCCGAATGAGCCGGATCGCGTTTCATACGAATGTAAGAAACAATCAGGCGAACACAATTGAATTGATACACTCCGGGGGGTTCGATGTCGGATTTCTGTACACTTCGAGCCCCCCCAGGCATTTGTTGCAACTATCGCCCCATTTGGCCGACAGGTGTTGCGAGCCGTCAATAGCGGTTGTGAGAAACATCTTTGAGGAGAATTTGAGCCCGTTCTGAGGACTACCGAAGCGCTTCAACAGTATCTTGTGCCGGATTCGGAGTGGCGAATCATATCCTCAAAACGGTCTCGAAGCCGAGTTCATCCTAGCCAGACGCCATTACACAGGAAAAGAGAAGGCTGCAAACAGACCGTCCTACTCTTAGGAGAATCCAATGTCAGCACCGAGATTGGCTCTGGGACTGCTGCTTTTCCTGTTTGGCGGATACTCGTGTTTAAACATCGGCGCGGTTCGGGTCTCGGCTTATGAGGGTGGAGAGCCGAACCTTCCCGCCGCAACCAGCCAGGGGTCAGCCGACAGGAAGGCGGTGATTGAAGTTCGAACCGCTCCGGGGGTCTATCTGCCAGGCCCTACGTTTAGCACGCAGGTCATCTCGCTCAAGACCGTCACTCCCCGCGTACCCGAGTTGATACAACACGCAATTCAAGAAACGCTGGTCAGGAACGATCCGAGGCTCAGATCCGTTTCGAGCCGGCCGGACACCTTGATCTCATGCACGATTACTGAGCTTGGCGTGTCTCCAGGCGTCGAAGCCCGAACAAGGTCGGAGTATCGGAAGACCGGGGAGCGGACTATTACGGATTCGGAGACTGGCATGTCTCGCACCGAAGACGTGTACGGATACGTCGATGTTGCATACCGGGCGCTGGTCTTTGCCGGACGGATGAGCGTCAAGTGTGAAGTCAAAGATGTCGCGACCGGGATCGTCCTCTACTCCGACAGGTTCGACGCGGTCTATTCGGACGCACGAGAAGTGGGCGTTGGGTCGAGTGATCCTTCAGTTGACGATCTCAATACCATTTACCTCAAACTTGCTGATAACGCAGCCGGTCTCATCCTCGCCGTACTCAGTCCTCGGGTCTCCTCAGAGATCGTCGCGCTGCCATCAGGAGCGCTAAAAGAAACCAGCAAGCTATTGGAGGCGAGTTTGTGGAGGGAGGCACTGGACCGGTTGGTCGGCATGCCTCCTTTCAAGGACTCAAAGGACGACGCTTATCGGCTCTACAGCATCGGAGTCGCGCACGAAGCGCTTGCCTACAAGACGCAACACCCTGGTGAGATGAAGCAGCAACTGGAGCTTGCCGCGGATCATTACCGGCGGGCGACGCAGTTAAAGCCCCGCGAAAACGCGTTCTGGGGTCCGAAGAATCGCGTCGATCTATTGCTGTGGCAGGCCAAGGGACTGGTTGCTCAGGTGGAGGCGTTTGAGGAAGCGAAGAAGACTGGCTCCAAAGCCGTTCCAACGGGTCCCGACCAGGTAGCCACTAAGCCAGATCTCTTCGGGCAGATCAGGAGGAGCATGCCGCCCGTTCCGATCGTGATAACCAACCAGACGGTGATCGAGTGGGTAAAATCCGGGCGCTCTCAGGACTACATCTCGTCGAGCATCAAGCATGCCCCTCAAACTCAGTTTGACCTGTCGCCTGCTGAAGTGTTGAAGCTGCGGCGAGAAGGTGTGAGCGACAGGACGCTCAAGGCCATGAAGGAGTCGCAGCAGGGTCGCCGCTATGATATCGGCGCTCGGGCGCATGCCATAATTACCGCTGTGTCTCTACTGTGGTGGCTGCCTCTCCTACTCGGCCGCTGAGTACTCGTTGATTGGAGCGAGCAGGAGTTTGACCGAGCGCGAGCGGTTCGTTCTCACATTGCGTTACGTTGATGAACTTCAAGGGATCGACATCGCGCGGCTTCTGCGCGTCCACTCATCCACAGTAACGCGCCAGCTTCAACAGATATGTGTGAAGCTACGCGCCCAGGTCGTCGCGAATCTCGGGTCTAAATACCAGTTGGATTCGTATGCAATTGAAGAATGCCTGGACGACATGTTGGAGAATCCTCGTCATTCGCTTCTCTCCCTCCTCAAGGCCGATGACTGAAACTTGTTCAGCGAGGCATGAGACCGTTCCTTGTTTGCGAGAAATAATCCCCTTACCCGTTTCAAAGGGCCAGAGTCTGAACGCCGTCGGGAGCTTGGCAGCCCGCGTCCGACTCTTGATCTCCGTTTCTTCGATCTATGAAACCACCTCGATCTTTCTCACGAAAGAGATATCTTTTTAATTCTTTTCATTCAAATCGCGCAATTTCTTCGAACTCATCTGTCTATATACATGACGGACAAATTAGATGACTGACAAAGACGCTGCCGCGACCAACCCGTCTGCCGATGCGAGCTAATGGAGTTGTGTGTTCCTAGGCAAGGAGGGTCGATGTCAAAGAAGAAGACTCACGGGCGTAAAAGGCCAGCGATATCCAGCCCGATCCGCAGGAAGCGGATCTCGATCGCTGTCGTGCTCGTCCTTTTGGTGACGGGTGCAGCGGTAGCTCGGTTTGTAGGCGCGCGAGCGACAACGCGAGGCGTCAAGTCTATGGCTTCTCCGGCAGCGATGGACTCAGCCAATCCCTCGAAGGAGTACATCTACGCCGGTGGCAGGCTCCTGGCTACTGAAGAACCCGATACTCCTGCCGGCCCGGGTCTGGACACGATCGGGCTCTACAATCCGGCCAATAACCACTTCTACCTTAGGAACTCAAACACTGCTGGCGGGTTCGACCTAGAGTTCGGATACG
The DNA here is from genome assembly GCA_049273855.1 of Blastocatellia bacterium. Lineage (GTDB taxonomy): Bacteria > Acidobacteriota > Blastocatellia > UBA7656 > UBA7656 > Onstottus_B. The sequence continues at coordinate 19,638 of JBASRN010000069.1, read as the reverse complement.
GAGGAGCCGGACTTACGCCTATCACCGGCGATTGGAACGGAGATGGAGTCGATACAGTCGGGCTGTATTACCCGGCCGGCGCCGCGTTTTTCTTGAGGAACTCCAATACGGGTGGCATAGCCGATATAACGTTCACCTTTGGTCCGGCTGGTTTGGGGTTTATTCCGATCACCGGTGATTGGAACGGAGACGGAGTGGACACGGTGGGGCTATACGACCCGGCCAACGCCGGGTTCTTCTTGAGGAACTCTAATACAGGTGGCATAGCCGACATAATGTTCACCTTTGGTCCGGCTGGTTTGGGGTTTGTTCCGATCACCGGTGAGTGGAACGGAGACGGAGTGGACACGGTGGGGCTATACGACCCGGCCAACGCCGGGTTCTTTTTGAGGAACTCTAATACAGGTGGCATAGCCGACATAGTGTTCACCTTTGGTCCGGCTGGTTTGGGGTTTGTTCCGATCACCGGTGACTGGAACGGAGATGGAGTGGACACAATGGGTTTACACGACGCGCCGAACGCGGCGTTTTTCTTGAGGAACTCCAATACGGGCGGCATTGCGGATTTGATGTTCGGCTATGGCGGAACGGGATGGAAACCCGTAGCCGGAGATTGGGATGGATTGTGATCGACCTTTGCGGGAATGGCCTTAAACAGGCGGCCGTTGTTGGCCGAGCTGCGATGAGGTTTATCGATGGAGTCACAGCCGCTGGACCTGGGCGAAACTCCGATTCACCGCCTGGGTATTTTGACGGGCAAAGCTGCTAGAGCCATTGCAGAACGGTGGCTGGCGCGACCTACACAGACCAACTTTCGTGCTACGGAAAATTGTTTAATTTATTTTTCACCAAAAATCGCGCAATTTCTTCGAACTCATCTGTCTATATATTCGAAATATTCGAACTCATCTGTCTATATACATGACGGACAAATTAGATGACGGACAAAGACGCTGTCGCGACCAAGGGGTCCTGCCGAAATGGAGTTGTGTGTCTTGTGATGAGGAGGTCGATGTCAAGGAAGAAGACTCACGTGCGTAATAGGCCAGCGATACCCAGCCCGAGCCGCAAGAAGCGGATCTTGATCGCTGCCGTGCTCGTCCTTTTGGTGACGGGTGCGGCGGTAGCTCGGTTTGTAGGCGCGCGAGCGATAACGCGAGGCGTCGGGTCCGTGGCTTCTCCGGCAGCGATGGACTCAGCCAATTATAGGGCTCTACCGATCGAGCAACTCGACCTTCTATTTGAGAAACGCGAACACAGTGGGAAATCCGGACGTGACGGTTTCCTTCGGAGATGGCCCGGGTGGAGACAAGCCGTTGGCGGGAGACTGGGATGGGCTGTGAGGCTCTCACACAGGCCAGATATCAACAACACCGTATAGAAGTCACGTCCCTGGATTTGGGTGGCACTCCGATTCGCCCTGATACTTTGATCGGCAAAGCGCTTGAGCCGACGGAGAAACGCGTCGGTGAGATTCTAGCGCCCCTCACTCGACAGTGAGCGCCGGTACTCAACTGGCCTTTAATCAGCGCCATTCGCCGGAGGCGGCGACACCGGGGGTGGGTAGCGCTGAAACGTGCGAATCGCGATCTGCTAATTGGAAGCAAACGAAAGGTGGTTAAACGATGAGACAAACCAAATCACTCAATCAAGCTGAATCAAGGCTCAAGCGAAACCGAAGCTTGCCGATCAAAATCGCTTTGAGCTTAGGGGTGCTAGTCAGCTGTTCAGCGCTCGTGTTTGTTTCGCGCGCCCACAACCAACCGGTGTCTAAGGTTGAAGTGCTAAAGGCTGCAGCTAGCACACAGAGTCAGCCCGAAGTGAAGTATAGAGAGATGGTTCGCATCTTTGTGCACGGCGACGACATTTATCCAGGCTTTGCTCGTGTCAGGCCAGGGCGCGTGCTCCTGAGGGCAGAGAACGAGACGCAGTCTGATGTGGCGCTAATTCTGGAACGAGTAGTATCGGGTGAAACCAGACAGTCAGTCGCAAGAGTGGCAACCTCCGGGCGAGGAAAGCGCGCCGACAACGAGGTAGCTCTCGATATCGGCGAGTATGTCTTCTTCGAGGAGAGCCGTCCCGAGATCCAGGGCAGGCTCATAGTCGAGCCAAGATAAATTGACACAGCACCGGCGCGTGCGCGCGAGTTGCGAATCACCTTCTTCACCTCGCTAACACGCAAGTCGCGGTCAATGGTGAAGAATGGTCAGTAAAGTCTCCACGAAGTACTCCCTTGGAGAATTATCATGTCGAGAAGCATTCAGCGGTTCATCCCACGTCTGATTGTGTTCGTAGCTTTGGCGAGCGCAGCGCTTGTCTTCACAATCAAACCGGCTCTTGCCCAGAACGCGTTTGACAAAGGCACTCCTGCCGAGTCCAAGGGAGGGGTGTCCGGGCTTTCGACCTACAACCGGGACAAGATCGAGACTGTCAACCTCGCCAACGGGAATCTCGCTATCCAGCTTCCGCTTGCGACCCTGGGCGGGAGAGGGTCCGCCTCCTACACCGTGGCCCTCGCGTACAACAGCAAGCTGTGGCATGGTCAGCACGACGCCGAAGTCATCACCTTCCCAACTGGGGAACCGCCGCTGACCATCCACCACTTCGCGGCGTCCTACGACGACGGCACGCTGACAAAGCCCAACCTCATCCCGTTGGGCAGCGGCTGGTTCATCTCGAAAGGGCCAGCGGTCAGGGTGCGGCGGATAGACATTGACTCGATCACTTGCGGCGGTATTCAGGGGCCTATTATCAAGTACTATCTGACAAAAGTCTGGATTGTGCTGCCGGATGGGTCCGAAGTCGAGATGCGGGATGACTTGACCGATGGCGCGCCGTATCTGAGGAATCTTCCGTGCAATGGGACTCCGGACCGTGATCGCGGAAGGTCGTGGCACAGCGCGGACGGCTCGGCTATCACTTACGTGACGGACAACGAGAACGGAGTCGTAAATAACCAGTTGAACGGCTATGTGTTTCTGTCAGACGGCACGCGCTTGAGAATGAACGCCAACGGCCGATGCACGAAGATCACAGACCCAAACGGGAACTTCATCGGGATCGATAACAACGCAAGCACCGGCACAATAACCTACACAGACACGCTGGGCCGGCAGGTGGTGCTTCAAACCCTGGCGAATGGCGCCTCGGTGACAATCAAAGGCTACAACGGGTTAGCCGACAGAGTGATCAACGTCGATCCGGCGCTGATTGGAGCAACCGACGGCTCGGCCAACCCGGTCAATCTGCGATCGGACTTCTGGTCGTTGCAGCGGCCGTTCCTGAGCGGAGACTACCAATTTACGTTCTTTGGAGAGTTCGAGCACGCAACCTCTGGCGAGCCTCATACGGATGTGTTTTTCCACTCGGACATGAACGCAGCGTTTGTCGACATAACAGACCAACCTGCGGTCACCGGCTTGACCTTGCTGGATGGAAGAAGCTTTCAGTTCCGCTACAACCAGTTTGGCGAGCTGGCGGAGATTGAATATCCAGGCGGGGGAGTCTCGCAGATAGATTACGCTCCATATGAATTTGGCAGCGCTGTGTGTGAAGGCGGGGGCACGGTCAATCCGCAACTCAATCGCCGGGTGGTGCAGCGGCGGACGCTCAGCGATGGGACTACAGTGGATGGGGTGTGGACCTGTGCGCGAGGTTTGGGGAATGTAGGCGGGACAAACTACCCGACGGTTACCATGGAAGCGCGTCAGGGCAGCGTCACCGGACCGTTGATGATGTCCGAGAAGCATTACTTTCTGGCGCTGGATGCCGAGTACAGGACGTGCCACCCGCTGAATGGGTCCAACGGAACAGCGAATGAGAAATTCGAGAACGCCCGCGAGTTCCGCGTCGAGCGGCTGACGGGGACCGGTACTCAGATCGAGACAAGGACCTGGGCACAGAGGGCGCTGGTAGTGTGGGGACCAGATCCCGGGTCGAGCACTAACGCCTACGCCAACGATCCTCAGCACGGGCAGGAACAACCGCCTAACGATCCGCGGATGACGATTGATGACTCGACGCTCGAGAACGGCAAGCTCAAGCGAGTGCGCTATAACTACGACGACTTCAACAACGTGACGCGTACCCGCGAGTACGACTTTGGGGCGGGGACTGAAGGCGTGTTGCTGCGAGACACCACGCGGGCTTATCTCGCGAGCCAGAACGGCTACTGCTACACAAACCGCAACGGTGTTAATGCAGGCTGCGGGAGCGGGTTGTACACGACTCCTGAACAGGTGATTCATCGTCGCAGGCTTGTGGTGAGTGAAACAGTGAAGGACGGCTCGGGCAACGTCGAGGCTTACACCGAGTACGAATACGACAACTATCTGAACGACGGCGGGAACCACGCGGCTATTCAACCAAACCCCGGGATGATCCAGTACAACACGGGCTTGTTTGTCCCTTTCGTCTCGCAGAGCCAGCCGCGTGGGAATGCGACTTCGGTGAAACGCTTGATCAGCGGGAGCCCGCCGCCCGCCTCTGGCACCTACGCGACCGCGTTCAGCCAGTACGACGAGGCCGGCAATGTTGTGAAGACCAAAGATCCGCTCGGCAACCTGGCCACGATTTCTTATGCAGACAACTTCGGGGACGGCTCGAACCCGGACTCGGGGACTACCGGGACTGACGGATTGACTTACGCATTTGCAACCACTGCGACCAACGCGCTTGGTCACGTATCGAAGACGCAGTATCACTACTCGCGCGGCGTGCCTACAGGTGGGAAAGACCCAAATGGTCTGATCGCCAAGACCGAGTACGACGATCCTTACGATAGGCCGACGCGAGTGACTGTAGCTTTCGGCTTGCCCGAAGCTACAAAGACCGAGATGAGCTATCCGGCTCCGACACCGCCCGCCACGACTACGGTTAGCAAGCAGTTAGACGCGACGCGATGGCTTGCGTATAAGACGATTTATGACGGGTTTGGCAGACCGCTCATCGCCAGCGAATCGGAAGACGGAAATCATGCTTCTTCTGCCAGCTTCACAATCTTCAGCAAACGAATCTACGACGCGCTCGGCCGAGCGAAGTTTGCGACCAACCCATATCGGACTCAGTCTGCGACCACCGACGGCTGGTCTCGCAGCACCTTTGATCTCGGCGGACGAGTGAACGAGGTAGCGACGTTCTCAGGCGCACACACCACTCCGCCGCCGGACACCGGAACCAACGCGAACTGGACCGGGAGCGTAACTACCGTCTACGCGAGCGAAATGACAACCGTGACCGATCAGGCCGGCAAAGTCAGGCGTAGTGTCTCTGATGGACTTGGCCGTTTGAAGCAAGTCATCGAAGACCCGAACGTGCTGCCGTTTTCGACGACTTATGGGTACGACGCGAGAGGAAACCTGAAGACGGTGACTCAGGGAACTCAGCCTCAGCGCACTTTCAGTTACGACTTGTTGTCGAGGCTGATGTCAGCGAGCAATCCCGAGAGTGGGGCGATCAACTACGGCTACGACGCTAACTCGAACTTGAATACAAAGCTGGACGCGCGAGGGATCACGACGACCTACAACTATGACGTGTTGAACCGGGTGACCAGCCGGATCTACACGAACGACCCGCAAAACACACCGGGGGTGTTCTACAAGTACGACGGGCAGTTGCTGCCGGCAGGAGCGCCTGCAGGGTTCAATCGCGGCTTTTCGACTGGGAGACTGGTGGCGGCGACTTACGGCACCAGTAGCAGCGCAGGCAACTATACGGGCTACGACAAGCTTGGGCGGGCCACGTCGAGTTTTCAGCAAACGGACTCACAGAACTACGGGTTCAGCTACGGGTACAATCTTGCGAGCGAGATGACCTCCCAGACTTATCCTTCTGGGAGAGTTGTCCAGACGGAGTATGACGCGGCTGGAAGACTTGCAGGAGTGAAGAACCAGGCAACAGGACTGTTCTGGGCCGGAGCGACTGCCAGCGACGCGGCGAATCGAATGCAATACGCGGCGCACGGCGCGGTCCTGGTAACAAAGCTGGGCAATAGCAAGTGGGAGCACACAAACTTCAACTCGCGGCTGCAGCCTTTGCAGATAGGCTTGGGGACGTCGGCCACGAATTCGAGTCTCCTGCAGTTGGACTATAGCTACGGCAGTACCTGCCAGGCGAACAACAACGGGAACGTGCTCACTCAAACGATTACAATCGGCGCGACGGTTATGAGTCAGAGCTATTGCTACGATGCGTTGAACCGGTTGCAGACGGCGAGCGAGAACAGCGGGGCAAGTTGGTCGCAGACTTATGGCTACGACCGCTTCGGCAATCGATGGGTGAGCGCCTCGACGGGATACACGCTGAGCTCGCTGACGCCGCAGTCACAGTCGGCATTCAACGCAGCTAACAATCGTTTGCTTGCAAGCGGGTATGACAACGCAGGCAATCAGACCGGTGACGCCCAGAGCCGAACTTTACCTACGACGCGGAGAACCGGCAGAGGACTTTCAATGGCGCGGTCGGGCAGTACTTCTACGACGGCGACGGCAACCGGGTGAAGAAGATCGACGGTTCAGGGACAACTGTCTTTGTGTATAATGCAGGAGGTCAGTTGATAGCTGAATATCACAGCGACCCGGTGCCTCCGCCAGCGGGAGGAGGCGGCACGAGCTATTTGACAACCGATCATCTTGGTAGCACGCGAGTGGTGACGAAGGCTGACGGGACGGTGAAGGCGCGGTACGATTATTTACCGTTCGGTGAGGAGTTGGGTGCCACCATTGGTCAGCGCACGACGGGAATGGGCTACAGCCTTGCAGATAGCACGAAGCAGAAGTTCACCCAAAAAGAACGAGATATTGAATCGGGGTTGGATTACTTCGGGGAAAGATACTATTCGAGCGCTCAGGGTCGGTTTACAACTTGTGATCCCCTTGGAATGACGATCAGGCCGTCCGACCCTCAAACGATGAATCGCTTTGTCTTCGTTCTTAACAATCCGCTCCGCTATGTCGATCCTGATGGACTTGCCGAGACAACACCTTGGGAGCGGCTGAACGATGAAGAAAGAAGAATCTTGGCATCGAAGTTGACGACTGTTGGCAACGCAAAGAAACCAACCCAGGCAGAACTCAAAGCCGCCGGCGGCGCTTTCAATCAGCTAATCAACAGGCCAGAACAGATCGGTGGAAGAGGAATAGCCGTGGCCGCAAGCGCAAAGCAAGTATCTGAGCGTATTGCTGCAGTCCAAAACTTCATTGATTTGGCGGGAGGACATGGAGGGCATGGAGGAGAGGGCTCCGCAGTTTGGCAACAGATACAGGGAATCAACAACGTGTGGGAAAGCGGAATGGTTGAAGTAGTAGTTAAAGACCGGGGTCAGTTCACGCAGGCTCTCAAGAGCGAGGGTTACGCAGTCAGTGCTTTTTGGGACATTGGTCCCCATGACAACGATTCCGCCAGACAGTTAAGTGACACGTCTTTGGAGCCTGGTTTGCACTTTGCCAACGACCGTTCGGACCGAATAACCACATACTGGGCACACGTTGATCAAAGGTCTGCAAACTTCAACCGGACGACATATGCATCCCGACCACGGGAGATGATCGATGCGGCTCTAAGCCACAATAGGCCATCGATCCCTTCACAGATAAGGCAGTTTCTAAAGATTAAGGGTATTTCACCGAGCAGCGAGCGGTGATCATTGCAGGAGTAGGTTCAGCATGCGCGTCATCGTGATCAGTTTCCTTACTTTGTCCATCAGCCTAGCGATAGGTTGTTGTCGCAGACCACATTTGCCCGAACCAACGCCGCCGACAGTGGTGCGAGGGTGGCAAGACTTCGAAGAGAGCGGTGTGCACTATGTGGGTGAGGTTATCTTAAAGAAGGGGCAGTCAACCGATAATGGTCAGATTGGAGTTTCACTTGTTGATGTGATTGCTGCGAAGCCCTGTGCCGATGAGGGCTATTTGTCTTACCCGAAGGCAGTGATCAAGTTCTATAGGGTGTCGGATCAAGAGGTTCTCTGCGAGGCCACCTTTCTTGCTGGTGCCGGCGGCACTCTCTTAAACAGTCCTTCTTACTGCAGTACCAACATCGACCTCACCGGGCTTTTTCTTATGTCAGTGAACACTACGGACGGCTGGGCCCACTTTGCGTTAAGCAATCAAAAGCTACTAAGCAAGTAAAAAGATCGCCATCGAAGCCGCGAAGCGGCAGCGCCAGCCCCCTGGGGGGCGTGGGCGCAAGGGGGGGTGGGTAACCGGAGCGCGCGGCGGCGGTGTAGTTTCCGCCGCAAGCGCGAGGAGAATATCGGGGCGTACGATAACGCGTATTATGTTGTCGTTGCAGCGCAAGTGCCACTGGCTTTTTTTAGTGGCACGCGCGCTGCGTCGACGAACATAATGCCGCGTTATCGGATGACCCTTCCGCTTAGTCTTTCATCTCGCGACCAAAACGATTCGGGCTACGGGGAACTTCACCTACCTAATCACGGGTTAAGACATTCCGGCTCTCTCAAGAACCGTGTCGAGGAACTTGATAACGAACTCCTGCTCTTTGCGTGGTAGCCGTTTGACCTTCTCGATGCGGAGTTGCAGTTGTGAAGGTGGGCCTGGCTTACCGCGTGAACGTCGAAAGCCGGACTACCGGCTCGGTGCCGGGCTTGCAAAATTGCGATTCGTTTCGCTTCCCCAAACTCACGCCAGGCGGCTCTTCGAGCCCGCACTTGATTGACCAACGCCGCTGTCATAAGCTGAGCCCGTGAGTTGCTTCTCTCTTTAACGGCTTTTTAGTTGCCGTTTTTTGGCGGCCTCGATCTTTGACAACTGGCACACGGCGTTGGGGTTGGAAAGTTTCACTGCGCGTTCTTAACTTCGTATGAACGAGACAGCGAGTCTGGCTTGGACTTTGCCCAAGCGCGATACTATGGAGGTTCAGGTGGTAGATTCACAAGCGCCGATTCTCTCATTGGGTCTCCAGGTAACCCTCAGACACTGAATAAGTACACCTATGTCCTAGACAATCCGTTGAAATATATTGACCCTACAGGACATGTGGCTACGGCCCCAGAAGACGCACGTTATCGAACCTTGCGGGACTGGGCGCTGGCGGACTCTATCTCACCATCACCCGCGGCAATAATCGCAGGCGCGTTTTCCGTTCGCAAGATGACTATCGTAACCGTCACGGCTGAAAACGGCAGCCGCTGAAAGGTACCCGAGTCTGTGGCGCGGGAATGGATAAACATGAAATCATAAGCCCTTATGTCTTCCGTTCTTCCTCCGGTCCAAATAGAGAAGACAGGTAAGGGACCGAAGAGATCCTCCTTTCCCGCGTTGCGCCACCGCGATTTTCGCCTGCTCTGGATCGGCCAACTGATTTCCGTCACCGGCACTCAGATGCAGCTTGTAGCCATCAACTGGCATATTTACTTGCTGACGAAATCACCCCTGGCGCTGGGCGGCGTCGGACTCGTGCGCGTCCTGCCAATCATCTTTTGCTCGCTCGCAGGCGGGGTTGTAGCCGATGCGGTAAATCGAAAACGCTTGATGCTCATCTCGCAATGCGTGATGTTGGCCAGCGCGGCCGTGCTTGCCGGACTGACTGCCGCGGGGCGAGAGAGCTTGTGGCCGATCTATCTACTGACGGCCATCGCATCAGCCGCGATCGCGTTCGACAGCCCGGCCCGTCAGGCTATGCTGCCGACACTGGTGCCCGCGGAAGACTTTCCCAACGCGGTAAGCCTGGGGATCGTTGTCTTCAACTCGGCGACGATCGTTGGCCCGGCGCTGGGCGGATTGCTTCTGAGCGTTCGCGGTCCTGCGCTGATCTATGCTCTTAACGCCGTGTCGTTTGTTGCGGTCATCGTAGCGCTGCTGCTCATACGTGCGAGCGGCCGTGCCGCCGCCGCAAACGAGATCGCCCAACTCAACCTCGGCGCGCTTCGCGAAGGGCTGCGCTTCGTATGGCGGACCCCGATTATCGTTCAGACGATGATGCTGGATTTTATCGCGACCTTCTTTGCATCGGCGACTGCGCTATTGCCGATCTTCGCGGCTGAGATTCTAAAGGTCGGAGCGCGAGGACTCGGCTTGCTTGCCGCTGCGCCGGGAGCAGGTTCGATCGTGACCGGACTCCTGATCGCGAGGTTCGGGGCAATGCGGAAGCAAGGCAAGGCGGTGATCGTCTCGGTAGCCATCTACGGAGCAGCCACGATCGTGTTTGGTGCGTCGCGGTGGTTTTGGCTCTCGCTTGTGATGCTTGCGATCACAGGCGCGGCCGACACTGTGAGCACCGTGCTGCGACAGACGATCCGCCAGTTAATCACCCCGGATCACCTGCGCGGCCGAATGACATCGGTAAACATGATTTTCTTTTTTGGGGGACCGCAGCTTGGCGAGCTTGAAGCGGGCGTGGTTGCGGCGCTCATCGGCGCCACGCTTTCGGTGGTGACCGGCGGCATCGGATGTTTGATCGCTGTCGCGGCCGCCGGTTTTTGGGCAAAGAACCTGATGAACTACGAGGGGGATTGATAAGAGCGATCAAACGAAGCACTATTTAGAGTCCGGTACCGAACACCGGATTTGCTTTTATACTATCGAACAGGAGGGTCTTTCATGAAAAGCAAGTGGGTAACAGCCTTGGTCGCATTAGTCCTGTCGCTCTCGGCGGCCGGAACCGCTTCGGCTGACATCAAGATGAAAACAAAGAACGCCTCGGCTGGAAATACCAGTGAGGGCACGATCTACATCAAGGGCGTGCGCCAGCGCTCCAGTCAGAGTTACGGCGCCGGTTTCGAAATGGTCACCATCACCCAGTGTGACCTCAAGCGGACGGTTCAAATCAACGACAAGGCCAGAACCTACATGGTCACACCAATGGTCAGCGCGGCGTCTCCCGCTACCACAACCGATGAAAAACAAGCTCCGAGCGCCAGCCGGCCAACTACCCCGCGGCGCGGAGGAGTTGTGACCTACCACTCAACCATCACCGATACCGGCGAGCGCAAGAAGATGTTTGGATTCAACGCTCGACATATCAAGTCTTCAATGACGGTCGAGTCAAGCCCCGACGCTTGCTACCCATCCAAGATGCGTGTTGAGACCGATGGTTGGTACATCGACCTTGAATTCAACTTTGAGTGTGACCCGGACAAACCACTCGTGGCCGGGGCTCCGGGGGGAGGTGGCCGGCCCGATTGCCGGGATGAGATTCGCTTCAGGAGGTCTGGCGGGGGCAAGATGGGATACCCGATTCTTGTGACCACGACCGTCTACCTCGACGGCGGCCAGACGTCCGTTTCGACCACGGAGGTCATTGAACTCACGACCACGCCATTGGACGCCGCCCTGTTTGAAATCCCAGCCGGGTATACCGAAGCGAAGGACTATCAGGAGTTGATGGGAATTCCTTCGGTCGGGCCGCTCCCCGGCCGCCAGACGTCTCAACCGCAGATCGACAGCACCGGCTCCACTGCAATAGCCAAACAGCCCGGTAAGATTCGGGTAGGTGTCGTCACGATCGCCAACAAGACGGATCGTTCTCCGTCGTTGTATAACGTGCGCAGCAAGCTGATCAGCAGCATCACTGATGGCGATGTAGACGCTGTGCCGCTCGACTCGCGCACTCCTGCCGAGATCGAAACCGAAGCGAGGCAGAAGGAGTGCGACTATATCCTCTACACTGACATCGTGCTGTTGAAGACTTCGGGCAAGGCTGGCGGCCTGCTCGGCCGTGCAACGGGAGTTGGTGCGCTGAAAGAGAAAGTGGAGTCGCGGCTCGATTTCAGATTGTTCCCGATCGGAAGCGCCTCGCCGCAGTTGACTTCATCGGCAACGGCCAGGGATGAGAAATCTGAAGACGACAGCTTGTCGATGTCAGCCGGACAGGAAGGCACTGCAGTCGCAGTTGAGGTCCGAAAGAGAAAATAGCCTCACAAGAACGATTCTCGCGACACCCGCCGGACACGTGAATCGACCGAGTGGTATGGCGCGAATAGGCGAGATTGTCTAAGATTGATCTAGCCCCGCTTGAGCAGATCCCGCCGGCGAAATGCGGGCGGGTATTTTGGTCGGGCCCTGCCTCACAGCCCGGCTCAGTCGTCGAGATTGACAGGCTTGAAGTCTCTGCGTTCAAAATCTTGAACCCCAGTGCTGTGGTAGCCGCATGCAGAATTGACCGTGCGCCGCGGTTCGCAGAACTTAGCCTGTCGTCCTTTTCAAGAATGCTCCCAAGGAGGTAGTCAAATGAAGTCCAGCGCATCAACGAATTCTCGTCTTGTTATCGGGATCGTTTTGGTTGTGCTCGCAAGTATTTCCCCGACCTTCGCACAGGAATCGAGGACAGGCAGTCAGTCGCGCGATTCTGGTTACAGGCCCGGGATTCGCTCGATGGCCAGCGGTCAGAAGGCAAAGGTCAGGGGAAGCATCATCCGGCGTGAGGCCGATACTTTTAGCATCCGCGATGACTATGACATGGAGACGGTTGTGGTATTGACCGATCAAACCAGCGTCAAGTCGAAGGGTGGTTTTTTGAGATGGGGAAAGAACTACGACGTGACCAGTCTGGTGCGCGGTCTGCCGGTGGAGGTAGACGGAATCGGAAATCGCGAAGGTCAACTTGTCGCCGACAAGATAAGGTTCGAGTCCTCTGATCTGAAATTCGCCCGAATGGTAGATAAGCGGGTGGGACCGGTCGAACAATCCCAAGAGCGTCTATCCGGCCAGGTCGATGAACTGGGAGAGATTTCGAAGCTGGCCAGGGAAGATGCGGGAAGGGCCCACGAGCGCATCTCTTCACTTGACGAGTACACTGTAGAGAATTCTGCTACGGTCTACTTCAGAGTGAACAGTTCGGCCGTTTCTGCAGAAGACCGGCGGGCGCTGGATGAGCTTGCGCAAAAAGCGATGACCACCAAAGGCTACGTGATCGAGATAAAGGGTTATGCCGACTCCACGGGTGACGTCGCGCGCAACCGAGTGTTGAGCCAGCAACGGGCCGACGCCGTCGTGCGCTACCTCCAGGAGAACCATGACATCCCGCTTCGCCGAATGATCACACCATACGGCTACGGCGAGATGCGGCCAGCGGCGGATAACAGCTCTGCCGAAGGTCGCCGCCAGAATCGGCGGGTCGAGGTCAAGATACTGGTCAGCCGCGGCATGCGTGCCTCGGGTCAGTAGGCTCGAAAGCTGTGTAACCTGTACGGGCGTCCCTCCGTGGGCGCCCCTCTTGGATGTGAAAGCGCGGTTGAGCGAAGGAGGGGCGCCCACAAGGGACGCCCGTACAAGTTGATCTAGTCTTTTGTTTTTTGAGTGCCGCCAGGACCCGTTTGCACAACTCTTCGCCGTTGCCAAGCGGCCGCTTCCAGAGCTGTAGCAGCGAGAACGAAGAGCGATTGATCCGCACATCTTTGTATTCATATAACTCGCCGGGCTCTTTCAACTCGCGAGGCTGGTGCCGGCCCGCGCCATATTGCTCGACGCCGATGAGTTCGTGCGACTTGCCAAACATCGCTCCTTCCCACTAGCTGGTTTGACCCAGTGGGTAGTGATGTCTGGTGTCGAATATTCTTTGCGTAACCTCTGATGCGGCTCCGCGGTTAATTAGTGTCGAAACCCTGCTAGCCGCGGAGGCGCCGAGCCGCAGAGACCCCGCCGAGAATTATTATTGAGGTTAGGACCCAACCGCCGGCGCAGCCCGAAGACCGCAAAGCCGGTGTGGGACTGAGTCACCGCAGTAGTATAATTCCGGCCGCGACGCCGCTCCTGAAAAAGCGGCAACTGACAACGAGAGGTTAGAATGAAAGTCTCTTCTTTCTCCGACATCGAAGCTGAGTTCATGCAGCGGGCTCATGCCGCGGTTTGGTGCAGCGTGGCTACCCTCGACACCAAGAACCGTTTGAGATCGCGGGTGCTTCACCCTATCTGGGAGGGCTCTACTGGCTGGGTGGCTACGATGCGCCATTCGTTGAAGGCCAGGCACATCGCGCACAATCCTTATGTTTCGTTGGCCTATCTGGCCGACCCCATCAAGCCGCTTTACGCCGACTGCAAAGCGGAGTGGCGGGACGACATGGTTGATAAGCGGCGCATCTGGGAGATGTTTCGTTCGGCTCCACCTCCGCTTGGCTATGACCCGGCGTTGTTTTTTGGCAGCATAGAGAGTCCCGACTTCGGAGTGTTGAAGCTCACGCCGTGGCGGATCGAACTATACGATATTTCGAATCGCGAGAACCCAAAGCAAGTCTGGCGGCGTTGACGGCGTTCGAACTCTTGCGCCGCTCGCGAGTACGCAGCTTGTCTCTCGCTGCACAAAGGGAGATATTAGGCGACGTCACTCTTGCAGGTTCATACGTCTATTGAGCTGATGAAACTACTTGAGGGGGAGAGCTAGCAATGGCTTCGACGGTCGGTCGAGAGCGTCCGGCGGTTTCGGTCTGGTTCACATCTCCCAGAACCGTGGAGTTGCGTGCCGCAAGTGCAAGACCGCCCGCCACAGGCGAAGTCCGAATCGAGGCACTCCACTCCGGCATAAGCCACGGCAGCGAAATGATGGTCTATCGAGGAGAGGTTCCGGCGGAACTATCGCTGGACTCCTCGCTCCCTACGCTTCAAGGCGGCTTCAGCTTCCCCGTCAAGTACGGCTATGCAAGCGCTGGTCGAGTCGTCGACGTCGGCAGCGGTGTCGCCGATCTGCGCGAGGGCGACCTGGTCTTCGCTTTCAACCCGCATGAAACCTGCTACACCGTCCCTGCAACGGTTGTGATCCGGCTGCCTCAGGAGCTTGATTCACGCATCGGAATCTTTGCGGCCAATCTCGAAACCGCTCTGAACGCGCTCCTTGATGCCGCGCCCCGGCTCGGCGAACGGGTCATAGTGATCGGTCAGGGTGTGGTGGGCCTGCTGATAACCCAACTTGCGCGAAAGGCGGGCGCGAGCCTCGTCATCACCAGTGATCTGTACGAGAAGCGCCGCCAGTTGTCGCTATCGGCTGGCGCAGATATGGTCATTGACCCATCAGCGGAGAGTCTCGCTGAGCGCGTGTCCGGTATGACCGGAGGAACGGGAGCAGATGTGGTCATCGAAGCAAGCGGGCAACCGCACGCGGTGGATGACGCCGTCACGGCGGCGGCTCACGAAGGGCGGGTTGTGATCGTCTCGTGGTACGGCACGAAGCGAGCCGAGCTGGCGCTGGGAAGCGACTTTCATCGCAAGCGACTGACCCTTAGGTGTTCACAGGTCTCGAATCTGGATCCGTCGTTGACGCCGAGATGGACCATTCTTCGCCGGCGCGAGCTGGCGGTCAGATACCTTAGTGAGCTATTCCTGGATAGATTGATCAGTCACGTGTTGACGTTCGATCGCGCCGCGGAGGCTTATCGTTTGATCGACGAGCAGCCCGGCGAGGTCGTACAGGTTGTTCTGGATTACCAGAGCTAGTCCAAAAGGTTAGTGGTGGAAGAGCGTGTTGAGTTGGCTGATGGTGTCTTGCCACAAGGACACTAGGTCTCGAAGCTACACAAAGACAGTCATCGTGAACCTTCGTGTCCTGGCGTTTTTGTGGCGAGCTCTTTTTTAACGCTATTCCACCATCCAAAAGAGCTCCGCGAGGCCTTATGCAAATGTTTGAGATAGGTGTCACCAGCGAGTTTGAAGCCGCTCATTCGCTGAGCGGCGATTTCGGTGCGGCGACGCGTCTTCACGGACACACTTACAAGGTCGAGGTCAGAGCTGAAGCCCGCGAGATCGACTCGAGCGGAACATTTCTTGACATCGGGCGTTTTCAAGCTGAGTTGCGCTCGGTGCTTGAGCCCCTGCACTATCGCAATCTCAACGAAGTTGCAGAGCTCGCAGCAATAAACACGACGGCAGAGGCTGTGGCCCGGTACATATTCAGGAAGCTGGCTCGATCAGTGCGTACGGCAGGCGTCGAAGGACTGAAAGTTACCGTCTGGGAGTCGTCTTCGTCATTTGCTTCATACCGAGAGTCGTTCGACTAATGATCTCGATCTGATCACAGACGTTATCGCAGGTTTGTTTCCAGGTAGGAAGCGAATGGGACAGCTGTCGGCTGCGGCGGCCGAAGTCCTCTCTCAAGGCGGCGTCGGTTGCGAGCCGTCTTAAGGCGCCGGCGAGAGCCACCGAATCCGCCAGCGGCACAATCAGAGCATTCTCGCCTTCGCTAACGATTTCATTTGCCGCCCCGGTTCGTGTTGCAACGATTGCCAAACCCGCGTGCATGGCCTCGGCCAACACGATGCCGAAGCCCTCATACAGCGACGGGAACGCAAATATGTCGGCCCGCGAGTAAAAGTTACCCACGTGGTCGTGAGACACTGCTCCGTGAAATGTAATTCTTTCGCTGACACCCAGGGCCTTTGCCTGCCGCACCAGCCTCTTGTAGTACTGCCGCTCAACGTTCACGTCTCCGACCACATCGAGTCTGAGCGGAATGTCCCCGAGCAACCCCAACGCTGCGATCAAATGATCGAGCCCTTTGAGGCGGGTGCAGTTCCCGACAAACAGCAGCCGCAGCGGCGCGGCTTCGGTCTCACCTCGTTCCCAGACTGAACCCGGAAGCGGAGCCGAGCCGGGACGGCCCAGTGCTATACGCTCGCTTTTCCCGACAAGTCCTTCAACTTCGCCGGCGATAAAGTGGCTTACCGCTACGATTAGATGAGCGCAGCGTAACGCTACCTGCTCAACCATTCGCACTATGAACCTGACTGGCGGCTTCGTCGCGCGCCACCTCACCTGGTGCACGATGATGACAAGCCGCACGCCGCCGGTAAGCCGGCAAGCAAGATTGAAAAGGAGCGTTGTTGGATGAGCCCATCCGTCCTCGACCACGACGTCATAGTTTCGCCTTGCGAGTCGCAGAAGCAGACACGGAGCAATAATCACACCCGCGATGAGGCCGGCAAGATAGGGCAAGTCCGGGACCGTTATCATCTCCAACCGCAAGCCTCGTTCGCTTAAGCGCTCGGCCAACTTTCTGTTGTACAGGGAACCCCCGGTCTGCCGCCGAATATCGCCAGGGACGATGAAGAGGGCGGCAGGTTCCTGAGGAAGTGGATTATGCACCGGGTGCTTCGCGAATCACTGCCTGATCCAAAGCGAGTGTCTGATACGACAGACCGTCACTGGATCGTTATGTTGTGTCAGTGGCCGTGTGGGTGTTGTTGATAGTGCTGCCGAAGCAGGTCCTTGCCGTAATCGTTTCCGTTAGGCGTGCGCACGACTACGTGAATGTGGTCGCGGTTAGGCGCGCGTGGGTCCCGGGCCAGGTGTCTAAGGTTTGCCGGCAGTTGATGATCAAACTCGATGAGGATCACCGGACTGTGAATGCGATAATAGAAGACGCTTGCCGGATCGGTGGCGCCTATCCACGCAAACCAGGTGTTGTTCATGTGCCGGCGGACTTCGTCCATCTTAACCCGTGCGTGCCCGTTGTCCATGTTGTCCACGTAGAGCGCGATCAGATCGAGCAACTGCTTCCGATGCGCTTTTGTTAAATCCGAAGCGCGAACTCCCGAATAGTCCAGAACAACGTTGTCCTTGAAAGCTTCTGTGAGGTTGTTGTTTCCGGTTTTGGAAGTCTGGAGTGTTGCCTTTTTGCGTTGCTCCTCGTTGAGAGCGCCGATCATCGCCAGCCCGTTGTTCTGCTCGTCCTGAAGTATGCTGACCCCCTTGAACTTGCCTGAGGTGGCGGTCACCGGCTCCGACCCGGCGAAGAACGGGGTCATCACCACCTGATCGCCGAGAACGAAGTAATTGACAATGGCGTGGTGCCCATCCAACTGCCAGCCCCAGGGCTGCTTGACGGACGGCGTTCCCATGACCGTGATGTTGTAGAGCCATTCCCCGTACGCTTCGAAGTCGTTGTTATTCAACTCGCCCAGCGTGTGATTGAGCCGCATTATGTCGCGGGTAAGCTTGAGCCCTTTGGCGCTGAGGGAGGCGCGCATCAACCCGAAGGCGTTTTCTCGTTGAGCTTCGCTCATCTCTTTGAAGCTCACGCCCTGGCGCACATAGAAACTCTGGTTCATCCACTTGCGCCATTCCGGATCCTCAACCGCGAACATCGTCTTCTGACGCTGCTCCAGGGTCAGGGCTGCAAGAAAGGCGTCTGCGGCTTTGCGGACCGGATCGCTAGACACGCCGCTGGAGTGAATTCCAAACAGTCCGGGCAATACCTGTCCGTGCGTCGTTACCCCTTTGAACGGCTCCGCCAGCCCCTTTGCCTCCGCGTCAACCGACATGCGCCGAGCGCGTTCCGCGCGATCCTGCGGCGGAGTTTGCGTCAACGCGGTCGAGTCCGAAGCGGGAGCTATCACAAGTCCCACCGCCAGGAGCATCGTTAGAAGACCCGTCCCGCCCGGACGACTAACCGCTCTTCGCAATATACCGATCATCCGAGTATTCGTTTCCTGTCGCATTGGACCCTCCCGCTTGAAGCCGCGAAGTCACCCGGCTCCAGCGACCGGCATTGTATAAGCGCGCGGGTAGCCAAGTCGAGGTAAACGAAGTCGTGTCCTGGTTTGAGACCTTCTCAGCGTAACATCTGCGGCTCCGCGACGCGGTGGATGGGATGACTAAGACTCCGCTTACCGCGGAGTCGCCGAGACGCAGGGATCGCGCTGAGAGTTGAAGTTAGGACACGATCTGAACGAAGCAATTTTTGCCAGTTCGGTCAGCACCGAATGTGAATCGGCCGATCTGGGGCGGCCATCGGAGGGGTCTGCACGGGGACGCGTTGTCCACCGTGCTTGACAGAAGAGCCGTCGCCCGAGAATCATTCCAATCAATGCAGTATGAGGAATTCAATCCGGCTGAGCCACTCGCGAAGTACGTCAAGTGTTTCTGGGTTCTAGAGAGCGCGGCTGCCGGCTCATCAAGGCAGGAGCGGATCCTCCCTGATGGATGCACCGAGATCGTGTTCCAACTGGCGGATCCGTTCAATCAGTGCAATCCTGTTGGCACGACCGAACGCCAGCCGATGGCGATGCTTGTTGGCCAGATGCGACGACATCTGCTAATTCAGCCAACAGGAAGAGTTCGCGTGCTGGGTGTGAGGTTCTGGCCCGGAGGCGCATACCCCTTTCTGAGGCTACCTCAATACGAGATCGCCGATCGAGTCGTCGCGCTCGACGCACTGTGGGGAGGAATCGCTGGCGAGCTTCACTCGAGAATCGCCGACGCCGCGACGGCCGCGGAGAGCGCACGCCAAGTCGAGACGATTCTGCTCTCGCGGTTGAATCATTTTCGACACCACGACGAAGGCGCATTTAAAGCAGTCGCTCTCATCCTCCGCGCCGGTGGTTGTCTTTCCATCGATACCCTCGCACGGGAGATGGGGATCAACTCGCGAAGGCTCGATAGGACGTTCAATACGCGAGTCGGACTGCCGCCTAAGACCTTGTCCAGGATTGTTAGGTTCCAGCAGGTATTCAAGAAGATGGAGCCGCAGAAAAACGACCCGGACTGGGTTCGGATCGCGCTCGATTGCGGTTACTACGACCAGCCGCATTTCATCAAAGAGTTCAAATCCTTTGCCGGCAAGGAGCCGACATCTTATCTAGCCGAGCAGAATGCAATGTCTGATCATTTCATCGCGAGTTCGTAGTCCTCAGCCACTGTAAAGATGATGAACCTGTACGGGCGTCCCTCCGTGGGCGCCCCTCCTTCGTCACAC
>JBASRN010000280.1:0-29214 GCA_049273855.1 Blastocatellia bacterium | reverse complement strand
CTTTGCAACAAGGGGCGGCCACGGAGGGCCGCCCGTACATGCTCAGCATTCAATCTGGTCGTTCAGAACTCGACACCACCACGGCGTTCGCGGGAATCTCGATATCGACGTCGGCTTCGAGGAGGAGCAAGTTGTGCTCGCACGACAACGGCAGGTGCGCTTCGATCACCCGGCGGTTGTGCAGCCCTACGCGAACCAGGCGAAAGTGTCTCCCGACCTGAACGCTTGTGATCTTGCCCGAGACGGGACTGTTGCACTCGCGTGTGGATCGTTCACCGGGAATCAGGATTCTGATCTCCTCGGGACGAATGTATGCGAGGACGGACTGCCCCGCTCGCACCGGCTGTAGAGGAGCGTCGAGCAACAGCCCATCCCAATCAAGAACCAGTTTATCAGGAGCAATGCTTGCGACCGTGGCCACCATCCGGTTGGGTATTCCAAGCACCTCCATTGCTGCTGAACTCGCGGGCCGAACGTAGACGTCTTCAATTGAGCCGATCTGCTCGACACGGCCGCCTTGAACGACTGCGAGCCGATGTCCAATCGAAAGTGCGTCATCCAGATTGTGGGTCACATAAATGACGACCAGGCCTGCCTCCATTTGCACGGCGCGAAGGTCTTCGTGCAGCCGCTCGCGTATCGGGGCGTCGAGCGCTGAGAACGGCTCGTCCAAAAGCAGCACGCGAGGTTCGGCAGCCAGCGCCCGCGCTATCGCGACTCGTTGCTGCTGACCACCTGACAGTTCGTCAGGGTACTGGTCCGAATGATCGGTCAGACGCATTCGCTCAAGCAACGCCGCTGCGCGCGCTCGGCCGTTATGCTTGCGTCGGAGCGGATAGGCGACGTTTTCCAACGCCGTAAGGTGCGGGAACAGCGCATACTGTTGAAAGACGTAACCGACCCGGCGATTGCGCGCCGGAGTGTTAGTTGAAACGGTTCCCGGCTTGTTGAGAAAGAACGCTTTCCCATCGAGCGTGATCTCTCCCCAGTCAGGAGTCGCAAGTCCGGCGATAGCGTTTAGCGTTTGGGTCTTGCCCGCGCCCGAGGGGCCAAACAGAACGAGTATTTCAGCGCCCGCGGTCAACTCGATATCAAGATCGAACGCGCCGAGTCTCTTCTTGATGTTGACGTTGAGTCGAGTGGATTCCATCGAGGTTTTACCGGGCAGGTCGGGCGCGTCGCCGGCCAGCGTTCTGTTCCAGGCGCCGCGCCCACCAAAGGCCGGCAAAGCCCAGCGCCGTCATGATCAACACCATCTGACCGGCGAGATCATATTGGCGGCTCTGAACCGCGTCATAGATCGCCAGCGGAAGCGTCTGCGTCTGATCTGGAATGTTGCCGGCGACCATCAGCGTGGCGCCAAACTCGCCGAGCGCCCGGGCTGAGCCGAGAATTACCCCGGCGACTATGCCGCGCCGCGCCAGCGGCAGCGTCACTCGCCACAAGATCTCCAACTCCGAAGATCCAAGCGTCCTGGCCGCCTGTTCGAGCGCCGGGTCGACGCTTGCGATCGCAGCGCGTGCCGTTTGAACCATCAACGGCAGCCCAACAACCGTCGATGCGATGACAGCGGCCTTCCAGGTGAACACCAGCCGGATGTCCAACCATTCGAAAAGAGGACTGCCCCGGCCAAGTGCGAGCAGCAAGTAGTACCCGATCACGCTTGGCGGGAGCACGAGCGGAAGGTTGATCAGGGTTTCGAGAACGATCTGGCCCGGGACTCGACGCCGCGCGAGCAGATAGGCCAACGCCAGACCGATCACGAACAGCAACAAGGTCGCGACGGCCGTCACCTGCAATGAAAGAGTAACCGCGTGCCAGTTCACGGCGCTGCCTCCTCGCCCGGAAGCACAAAGCCGTACTTGCGCATTACCTGACGGCCCTGAGGCGCGTTAATGAAAGCTGCAAATTGTCGAGCGGACGCTTCGTTTTTCGCGCCTTTGATGACTGCAAGAGTTTGATTGAGCGGATTGTGCAACTCGGATGGAATGAGCTTCCATTTTCCACCGCTGTTGATGCTAAGCGACAACGCGACGATAGCCGCGTCCACGTTGCCGCTCTCAGCGAACTGGAGCGTCTGGCTTATGTTCTCGCCGAAAACGAGTTTCCGCTCCGCCGCCTCCCAGACTCCCGCGCGCTGAAGCGCTTCTCGAGCTGCCATCCCGTAAGGCGCGTGATCCGGATTGGCAATGGCGATGCGCTTGAACTCGGCCCGAGTGAGATCCTCAAGCCGATCAAGTTCAAGCCCGCTGTCATTCCGGCTCCAGATTGTGATACGGCCCTGTGCATAGACTGCTCTTGTTTCGGGAACTATCAGTCCTTTCTTCTCAAGCTCATCAATGAACGAGGAATTCGCCGCCGCAAACAGATCAACCGGTGCCCCCTGTTCAATCTGCTGGGTGAGCTGACCGGTCGATCCAAAGTTGAATGCCACTTTAGTTCCGGTCTCTTTTTCGAAGAGCATACCGATCTCACTGAAGGCCGGAGTCAGATCGGCTGCGGCCGAAACGGTTAGCGCGGTGTATTGCTGAGTAGGAGGACCGCTGTCGCACGCCGTCGCCATTAAACCAACGACGAGCGTCATAAAAAGCAGAATGCAAGTTCTGTCAAAACGAAGCATAACTCAACGGGCTTCACCCGCGAACTATCATCACCTCGGTTGCCTTTATCAGGGCGTAGGCTTTGGCGCCCTTCTTCAAGCCGAGCTCCTCGCAAGCGTCGCGGGTGATGATCGAAGTTATCGACTGATCGCCAAGGCTGATAGTCACCTGAGCCAGCAGTCCTTCGAACTTCACTTCGGTTACCGTGCCGAGCAGCTTGTTGCGTCCGCTGATGGCGCTCAACGGAGATTGTTTGCCGCGTGTTTTCGAACTCGTTTTCTTCGATTGGGTCAGCCGGTCGATCTCGCTCTGCGGGATTCGATGATGACCGCCTGGAGTCAGGACCGACCGCACCGTTCCTTTGTAGATCCAGGTCTTGAGCGTGGGATAACTAACCCCGATCAACCTGGCGGCATCCTGAGGCTTCAACATGTCCATGGCGGACAGGCTACACGATTTCAGGTGGTACTAGTCAAGTCGATGCGGCGATTTTAGACGACTTTGATTGTTTCTAACGTTGATAGGGACCGGCTAGTCTAAAGGGTGGTCCGCATTGCGGCGTCTCTCCGCGCAACCTCGGCGTCCTTAGCGGCTTTGCGGTGAGCAGAACTGCGAGAAAAACTCACCGCAGAGCCGCCGAGTGCGCCTGAGGATCCGCGGAGAACACTGTTTAGCTGACAGATAGCGTAAGTCGCTTAAGCCCGCAAGTCCGCCGGAAGCCAACAGCGCGTAATAAGTTCTGGATAGTCAGTTCAATCTGCCGACAGGAAATCGCTATGCCCACACATAAAGTGAGACTGAAGCGTCGCGAAGAGATCGCCGAAGGCACCGCTGCCTTTTATTTCGAGAAGCCCGAGGGTTTTCAGTTCAAGGCCGGGCAGTTCCTGCGTTTCACCCTGATCGATCCGCCGGAGACCGATGCCGAGGGCGACAGCAGAACCTTCTCGATTGCCAGTGCGCCTCACGAGGAGGACTTGATGATTGCGACGCGAATGCGCGACACGGCTTTCAAGCGCGTCATCAAATCCATGCCGTTCATAGACGATCTCAAGTCCCCGATTTATTATGTAGCCGGTCCCGAAGGATTGGTCACCGCGATGCGAAAGAGGCTCGGCGAAACCGGCGTGAGCGACGCCGATATTCGCGCTGAAGAGTTCTCGGGTTACTGACCGACTTGAGGAGGAGATATGGCGCAGGTGAGTTTTGACAAGGACATCAAGCCTCTGATGACCGAGGCCGACCGAGGTCACATGCTTTTCATGTTTGACCTTTGGTCTTACGGCGACGTTAGGGACAACGCCGATGACATCTACGATTCGGTATCGAATGGACGGATGCCGCCGCCGGAGGCAGGAGGACCGTGGTCCAAAGACAAGGTTGACTTGTTCAAGCAGTGGATGGACCAGGGCTCGCAGCCGTGATCGCGCCCGGGTACCCCCCCCACGCTCAAGGGTCAACAGATATCAGGCCGCGTCGATGCCGGTAGCCGCGATCCTGTGCTAGATTCTCAAGGTTTGTTTGACTGCGCGAGTAGATTCTAATGAACAACCATACGATAACAATCGTGTCCGGGCTTCCGCGCTCGGGCACTTCGATGATGATGAAGATGCTGGCTGCGGGCGGGCTTGAACCGCTCACTGACAATCTCCGTGTTGCGGACGAAGACAATCCAAAGGGCTACTTCGAGTTTGAGCGCGTAAAGCAGATCGAGCACGACAATGCCTGGCTTGAAGACGCGCGAGGCCGGGTCGTCAAGCTCATCTCTGCGCTGCTCAAGCACCTGCCGGCGAGTTACAACTATAAGGTCATCTTCATGCGGCGGGCGATGCCCGAGATACTGGCTTCCCAGCGGCAGATGCTTATTCGCCGGGGCGAGCCCGCCGACGGGGTACCCGACGAGAAGATGGCCGCGATGTTTGAGAAACATGTGGCGCAGGTTGAATCGTGGCTCGCTGCTCAGGCTAACATCAAGACGATCTACGTAAGCTACAACGAAGTGGTGAACGATCCGCGGCCGCACGCGGAACGAATCAACGGCTTTCTGGGCGGATCGTTGAATGTGGACGCTATGACCGAAGTAACCGACCGCACGCTTTATCGACAAAAGCGAGGCTAGCACATTGCAGAATTGTCCGGCTCGCCACCAGGACACCAGGACGCAAAGAGCCACGAAGCGCAGTATTGACTGTCAGTAATGCTTCATCATTTGCCGAACGGGTCGGGCCTTCCGATACGTTTGTTCAGCTCGTGGGCGTGCCGCACCCGTCCCCCGCGGAGGCCGCGGAGTTTCAATCAATCGATCTCGCCTCGGCACGTGCTGCGGTTTCCGCGGCGGCGGGAGGCGGCGTGAAGCATTTCGTCTATGTCAGCGTTGCGCAGCCTTCTCCTGTGATGAAGGCTTATCAGGCGGCACGGGCCGAAGGTGAGCTGATGATTCGCGACAGCGGACTCGATGCTACGATCCTGCGACCCTGGTACGTGCTTGGTCCGGGTCATCGTTGGCCCTACGCGCTGATACCGATGTACTGGCTGTTGGAGCGGATTCCCGGGACGCGAAATACTGCGCGACGACTCGGGTTGGTTACGCTGGACCAGATGGTGAATGCGCTGGTGGCGTCGGTCGAGAGCAAACCGGACGGCGTTCAAATCCTCGAAGTGCCTTCGATCAAGACTCTCACGCCAGAAGGCAGCGCGAAGATCAAGGCGCTTGAGGTAGCGGGTAAGTGATCAAGCGGATATCTTCATTGCTAGCTTCATCCCAGCCTTCACGGTAAGCCCTGCCGTTTGTTCCCAACGTCGGACAGGCAACGTCCAACTCAGTGAGAGAGCGGTTTCCCAATCACCCGTACGGGCGCCCCTCCGCGAACGCCCCTCCTCGGCGGTTTGAACGTGCAACAACCAGGGTGGCGCCCACGGAGGGACGCCCGTACAGGTCTAATACGAGACCCTAAGACCGAACTGAATCTGTCTTGGATCCGCGGCGGCAGTCGGCTTGCCGAAGTTTGGCGCCGGCAACGCTCCGGGTCCGAAGGTGTTGTTCGGAAGCTGAAAGTTCGCGCGGTTGAGCGTGTTGAAACTCTCAGCCATCACCTCGAGCCCCAGTCGCTCGGTGAAACGAAATCGCTTGCTCAATCTCAGATCGAGGGAAGCGAAATCGAATCCGCGCGCAGCGTTCCGGGCGACCCCGGCAGGCCGGTCATTGAAGTTTGTGTCGAAGTTTCGATCGCTGCCGGTCTGAATGTTGAACGGCAACGCGGACGCATAACTGAATATGTAGCTGAACTGCAGGCCTTCGAGGGCATGCCGGATCTTTGAATCTCCGCGCGGAGCTTCGAACCATCCGCTCAACGTCAGGCGATGGCGTTGATCGTTGTCCGACAACCCGCGATCATCGCGCAGATTGAAGTTGTCTTGCGGCGTGCTGAAGAAAAAGTTACCCGAATCGTCGATCGCCTTCGACAACGTGTAAGAGAAACGAACTGCGCCCCAGCTTGCGGCGCGCTTGTTGAACGAGACTACCATCCCGTTGTAGTAGGAATCGCCCGAGCTCTCGAAGCGTCCGATGTTCCCCCAGTTCGGATCGGGCCTTCCGAGATTCGGCACCCCCGCAGCCGCCGGGAATCGAGGAACATTCGCATTGCGCGACAAAATCAGATGCAGGCCGCGCAGATAGACGTATCCGACGGACAAAGACGAGTTCCAGGGCAGCTCGCGCTCGATTTGAAGACTGGCCTGCTGGCTGTAGCTGTTCCTGATGTTCGGATCGATGCGGGTGATGTTCGCCTTTGTCTGCAAGCTCGAGGGCGCAGCCGGCAACACATTAGGAAAGATTGGCGCGCCGGCCTGAGCCGGCGACAACTGAACGACTATGTACTTTGACCCATCGCGCTGGAGTGCGTTCGAAGTAGCGCGCAGCGGGATTCGATCAAAGTAGATTCCATAGCTTGCGCGAATCACCGTCTTGCGATCTCCCGGCGCATAAGCCACCCCGAGCCTCGGCGCGAAGTTGTTGGCGTCGGTGTTGATCGGATCGGGCAGGAACTGCGCGTCGTATCGCAAGCCCGCGTTGATCGTAAGATCCGCCCGTGGCCGCCACTCGTTCTGAACGAAGAGACCGGTGTTCGGGTTGGATTGAAACTGCGACGGCGAACCGAACGCCTGCTGAAAACTTCCATACGCGCCGCTCAGAAAGCTCGACAGCGCGGTGAACGTGTATACGCCCTGCAACGCACCGGGAAAGAGAATATCAACTCGATTCAAGAGGAAATCGGCGCCGGCTTTAATTGAGTGGTTGCCGCGTTGTGTCGCGACGTTGTCAACGAACTCGTATGAGTCGATGTTACGCGCGAGCGGTGAAAACGTCGCGGTGCCAAAGCTGGCAACACCGGCAATGTTAATGGCGGGGCCGATCTCGTCTCGAACCGGGGCTTCAAGCCTGCTTCGCGTGTATTGGAACCGGGCTTCGTTGATCGTCTGTGGCGACAGCGCGGTAACGTTGCTGACCGCGATTGTCTGGTCCAGGTTGTCGAGGTTAGTGCCGCGGCTAACCGCGTTCAGGCCGCCAACTGTGCGCGCGCTGCTCGACGAGATGTCGTAAAGACTATAGCGAGCCGAGAATTGATTCGAATCGTTGATCCTGTGATCCAGCCGTCCAAACAAGTTCGTCGAATCGAATCCCGACGGAACAATCCCCGTTTCGATTCGCGGCCCGCCAAAGTTTATCGAGTCGAGTTTGTCGTTAATCGCCGCGACGTTTGCGGGCGATATGGTTATCACCAGCGAGTCGTTACGCCGCGTCTGCTCGAAGTTCGAGAACAAAAAAGTTCGGCCCCGGACGATCGGTCCTCCCACGGTCGCGCCGTATTGAGTCTGGGTCAGGTTGTCCTTGCCTGGCGCCAGCGGGTTGCGCGCGTCGAAGCGCTGATTTCGCAGAAACCCATAGACCCGGCCACGCCAGTCCCGGGTTCCCGACTGCGAAATCATATTGACGAAACCCCCGGAAGCCCGGCCAAACTCGGCGATGCCCCCGGAAGTCACCACCTGAAACTCGCGTATGACTTCCTGACTAAAGAACGTCCCCGCCAGATCGGCCGCGTCGTCGTTGGCCGAAAGCCCGTCCAGAAGAAACCCGTTGTTGAGGTTTCGCTGTCCGGCCACCGAGATACCCGTGCCGGGAACAGCCGAAGTCTCGGCGAATCGCTGATTGCTGCCAACGTTGGTTCGCGAGACTGCCGGAACCAGCAGCGCGAGGTCCAGGTAGTTGCGGCCATTCAGCGGAAGAGTGTCGATGGCTTTTGGAACTATCGTCTCGCCGACCTGTGTCCTGACGGTCTCGATCACCGGCACCCCGGCCGAAACATTGATGTTCTCGGTCACGCCAGCGACTGACATGCGAAGCGGCAGGTCCAGCGCCTGACCCACTGAAAGGGTCAACCGACGCGACACCGAGCTGAATCCCGAGTGGTCTGCTTTAAGCTGATAGCTCCCCACCGGCAGATACAAGAAACTGTAACGGCCGTGGTCGTCGCTGATTGTTCTTCCAGTTTGATTCCTGTCTATGTTGGTGATTGCGATGGTTGCCCCAGTGACGGCTGCCCCGCCTGCGTCCTCGACGCGTCCGCTCAGTGTTGCAAAAGCCACCCCCTGCTGCGCGAAGGCCGCAAGCGGGCCGCACAGTTGAATGGCGAGCAGCGCCACCAAGGGGAGCGACTGTCTGGCTCTCCTTGATTTCATGGTTTCCTCCTCAGTTCAAAAAGACGTGAATGCTCCGCGCTTCCTGTCGGAGACGGCGATACGAACCACGGCGCGGCTCAAGATGACCGCATCCGCACGTGCGTCTCAAACCGCGAGCCGGACTAGAGCGCGCGAAGAGTTCTTTCAGATTGTCGAGGAGGAGGGAGGTGCTCGAGGAGCGGACGGCCCGGTATCGACAAGATCCCGAGTAGCTGCGGCCTGCTCAAGTAAGATCGCGGCGGGTTCGCCGGTTATTATCTGTTGAGCGCCAGTGCGAAGATGCTCGCGAAGAAGTAGATTCGAGGAACGAACCCCGGTAGCGCAGCCTTCAGGGCAATGAGCCGCCATTTCCGCTTCACTCACGCGGGGGCTGTCATCGGAAATCTGCCCCTTGACCGACGCATGGTGAGGGTTGCAACAACAGCGGCCCTCGTTGATGCAGCAGGCCATCCCGCAAGCGTCCGCCGTCTGAGTCGCAAGCGCGACTTCTGCCGAGACGGCGGAAATCAACAAGGCTAGCGCGGCACTCAAGGCCCGCAGTCTTACTAATGCGGATGGTCTTGGATCGGACATTTGTTGGTCATCCTACTACAACTTTGGTTGCGAGTGTTAGCAGATTCTGGGGGCTCGCGACCCAAAAAATAAGACTTGGCGGCCTCGGGCTGTAAGAGATAAAAAAAACCAGGCTGTAAGGAGCTAGCCATCCTGTTTTTTCGCATCCCTGCACAAGCCGACGATTGCGTGAAAGCGGTCATGAAGGGCGGTCAATGACTCGTTGATCTTAGTGTCGCTTGCCTTGGCCTCAACCAGCGCGGCAAGGGCTTTCGACTCATCGGCCAGCTTTGTAAGGTTCGCTTTGATTTCAGGCTTGTCATAGATCGTTGGCGGTTTAGAGTCCGCCCACTGTCTCGCCTTCGCAGCCATCTCCCCGGCGCGGATGCGAATCGGTTTCAGATCGCCCTCTTCCATCGGGTGGAAAGTCTGCGACATGACGTCGTGGAAGAGGCTTAACTCGCTCCATTTGTCGCCGTCTTCCGCGGAGGCGGTCGTTGCGGCAGGTAGAAAATCAGCCGCCAACAGCAGCGTGCCCCATTTCAAGATGAACCGGCCCCCGTTTTCTTTCTTCTCAAGACTGATCGTCAGGCGTTCAATTGCGGTATCAAGTGTCTGTAAAGTGAAAGGGACTTCGGCGACCAGCGATTTGCCTTCTGATTCGATAAGCAGATGCCACTTCCGCGGCTCGACGAGTTTCGCCCTCAGGATGTATTTGCCTGCCGGGACTACGGTCTCGCCGAACTTCAACGCGGCTTGGGTTGAGAGAGTCGTGGCAGCGTCTGAGCCCATCCGCCAGACTTGCCCAGGCTTGATCAACTCTTCCGGGTTTCGGCCTCGCAGAGTTGGCCGCCCGTACTCTACTTCGATCTTGTTACTGTCCAATTGCAAGACCGCGTGGCCGCGATCCCCGTCATGTACGGGTGCTGTCGCGGTGTTTCCGAAGCAAGCGGATGTTGAAATGAAAATGAGTAGCGCAAACAATGCGTTGAATCTCGTCATTCTCATGGCTTCCCTCCAGGGGTTGAATTCGATCTGAGCTGATACTACAGCACGTTGGTGAACCGAGCCAGCATCGCTCTCAAACAACGTTTGCCCGCCCGCCAATCGCGAACAGCAGGAACAGCGTCCCTGAGCAAGGAAGCATAAGTCGATGGTTTTGTTGCCGCCAGGACTTAGCCCTCGGTGCGGCGCGTTCAGAGACCGGGTTCGGAGTCGAACCGACCGGGACATTCGTAACAATGTCCCCAACGGGTTTGCAGCCCGCGGGGAGCACCGGCTCCCTTTACCGGTCAACAACGCGGCCACTTTGCGGTACTGTCGCCGCAAAATGAACCGCGTAGTGTATGGGTGAATGTGAACGCTGCTTTACTCGGTGAAGCTGGCGCGCAGAGTCAGCGTGAAGGTTTGATGCTCCGGATCGTTCGTAGTGACGCTGGCGGTCTTGCTGACTTCGCCCTTGTAGCCTTGCGTCTTCTCGATCGCGAGAGTGACGGTTCCGACCTTACCGGGGGCGATCACTTTGTCAAACTTGCTGGTCGTGCACCCGCACGACGGGCTCACGCTCTTGATCTCCAGGTCGACCTTTCCTTCATTCTTGATCTCAAAGGAGTAGGTTAGGGGAGTTCCCGCCTTGACTGAACCGAACGAATGCTCGAGCGACGGGATCGACAGTCTGGGTGTTCCAGAGTTCTGCGCCGATACGGAAAACGCGAACATTAGTAGAGACGCGACTGCGACAAAGGCCCTTCTTGATTTCATTTTCAACTATCCTCCATAAACTGAGCTTTAGAAATGATGGCCAGCACTGGGGTACTGGTCTTGCCGTAAACAATATAGATAACGTATCACGAACCGGCTCGGTTACAGGACCGCGCGGCGACGCGTTCAGAGTTCAAGCTTCATTGAGCCGACAACCAACTGCACTTGCCTGGCAGGCTGCTGAAAAACTGGCTTCCCCCCACCAGGACTCCAGGGCACTAAGCAGCACGAAGCGTAGTAGAGTCGCGCGTTTGTTGACTTGGGCGGCTTCGTGTCTTCGAGTCTTGGTGGCGAACCGGTTTTTCAGCAGTCTGGCAGGGTTGAGCGCTGAGTCAGACGCTCGCCTTCGTCTCGGTTTTTGCGCGCGACTTGCGGAAATCCCGGACTGTCATAGAGTCAAGCGGATTGCCGAATGACCAATGCAGCCGCCTCAACCACCAAAACAAGCGGCCGTATAGAGGAAAGACAACGATCGCTTTGTTGCGCCCAACTCCACGCAGAATAATTCGCGCTGCCTTTCCGGCATCGATCGGCTTGAAGGGCAACTGCGCCACCAATTCATCCATGCGAACCCGAACTGTTACCGACGAATCGAAAATGCCGGTTTGAATGAAGCCGGGACAAACCGCAGTCACCTTCACCCCGAGCTCCTTTGCCTCCGCGCGCAATGAAGTTGAAAGACCGACCACCGCGTACTTTGTTGTTGTGTACGGAATCATCGTTGGGTAGGCGATCAACCCTGCGAGTGACGCCGTGTTGACGATGTGGCCAAAGCCCTGTCTGACCATCACCGAATAGGCGGACGTCGTTCCGAAAATCACACCCCACACGTTTATGTCCACGATGCGCCGCCAGTGATCAATGCTAAGGTCCCGCACCTCGCCCGCGACGCTGATTCCCGCGTTGTTGAACATATAGTCCAGCCGCCCGTGCTCGGAGACTACCCTTTCTACTAGGGACTCAACTTCCTCCTGTCGTGAGACGTCGAGGTGTGCGGCACTTGCGCGGCCACCGCTGCGCGTCAGGTCTGAAGCAAATTGCTGAACGCCTTTGGTGTTGATGTCTGCGAGAATGAGTATAGCTCCGTTCCGGCTCAGTTCTTCGCACAGCGCGCGCCCGATACCGGAGGCCGCTCCGGTCACGATAGCAACCTTATCCTTGAATGCATCCATTGCGGTCCCTCGTCGATTCTGAAATCACGCTCGCCCGGCCGCACGCTGGCAGCGTGCGTTACTACCGCCGGCCGCAAGCTGAGCAGCGTGCGCTACGAACGGCAACCCCTTATCCTAAAGCGTCTTGTGATTCTGACATGTTTGTCTGGATAGACGCAGCATTATCCCGACATTCGGCGGATTGATAAAGCCGGGTAAAGAAGCTTTCAATTGCCGGGACCGCTACTACCGGTCAGCCGTGCTATAGACGCTGTCCTGTACGGGCGTCCCTCCGAGGGCCCTTCGTTGTGAGAGTTTCAACAGGCGACGACGAAGGGACGCCCTCGGGGCGACGCCCGTGCGGGTGTCCGACGCTTCGAGACTTGACTGCGGTCGGCGCGCTGGTATTTCATGACTGCATCACAAGGAACACAATGCATGGTGAAATCCGCTAGAATCGTCGCGTTGTTGCTGATCGTCTTTTCGTTGGCGTCCGGATACGCGGTCAATCCGAAAGCACGTGTGCAAAGCGAGCGGACTCTAGCGGGTGAGTGGATTGTGACGTCGAGTCCGATCAACGGCGAACTGTTCTCCCCCCGGGGCAACACACTCGGGTTTCCCGAGAGAGACATGGTCTTCGAGCAAGACGGCGAAATTCGCACCGGCTTGGTCCTGCGCGAAGACGCAGGGCCTAACGTAAGACCACTGGGCGTGTGGCGTGTTGATGGAAACCGATTCAGCACGACGTTTCAACTGTGGTGCCCGAACTCCGGAGGACCTTGCGGGTCTATCGTGATGCGCGGCGAGTTTGTGCGCGACGACCGGATCAGAGGGACAATGACCGCCTTCTTCGATGTAGCGGATCCCAACAGCCCCATCGGCTTCGACACATGGACGTTTTCATTCCGGGGCGACCGGGTTGCCACGGGCTCGACGGGTGACGCTAATTGACTGGAATCGGAAGTCGATAGGCAAATCGGCCGGGATGGTTTTCATGCTGAAGCGATTAGTCCTTATTTCACTTGCGGTCCTGCTTGCAGCAGCGTCGCCTGTCTTTGCGGCGCCGAAGTTTCCCGGTCGCTGGATTCTGACGGTCACGATCCCCGAGTCTCCCGGCAGCAACAACAAGCTGATCTTCACCGTAAATGTTGACGCGAGCCCACGCGGAGCAAGCTTGCACGGAAGGATGACAATCACCGACTTCGAAGGCCGCGCAGTCGGCGGGGCCTGGCGGCAAGTTGGAAAGAAAGTTTCGGTTGCCTACGAGCTTCCGTGCGCCGATGACGGCCCGTGCGCATCCTTGATCTTGACGGGCAAGATCAAAGATGGCGGCGCGCAGATTAAAAAGGGCACCGTCATAGTCATGTGGGACACGCCCAATAGCAACAATCCCTCTCTGTATGACACCTCGAATGGATCGTTCAGCGGCACTCGATTGGAGTGATCGCCTCGACCTCGGCTAAGTGATTCTCGCCGGCAAAGACCTGGCCACACACCTCGCACAAGCACGAAACAAGAGAGCGCAAGGCCGTCAAAAACGGCGTCAGTTAACTCAACACTCTGCCACCTGGGATACCTGCCCTGCCGGGGGGCCCGATTAATCGGGCTCCTGGGTTTGGACATTTGCGCGGCGGGACTCCGTTAGGAGTTCGTTGTTTATAGTAGCGAGGCGTGAGGCTGCGCGAACTCCGTCAGGAGTTCAATGTGGCGGCTCGCCGTCAAACGCATTTCACTCCTAAGGGAGTGAGCATCCGCGCCCCCCTCTTGCTATAAACATGCAATCACTACGTGGTTGTCACCCCCAACGGCAGTTGGGGAAGAGGGCCCGGTAATCGGGCTCGTTGCTACCGAGAAATCCTGCCGCGCGCGCGGTGCGCAATGCGTTGACTGCACGATGCGTTGACTTTTGAAAGACCGGTTGTTAGCTTGAGACTTAAGCCAGCGAGCCTCTCACTCGTATGCGTCCGCACCGCACGAATGAATCTGATGGCCCTGAACCACAAAGTCATTCTTGGCATGAAGCTCCGCCAGTACCGCGAGCAAGCTGGCCTCTCACTGACTGATCTCGGTGTTCGGGCGAAGCTGTCAACCCCTTATCTCACCGAGATCGAACACGGCAAGAAGTACCCCAAGGCGGAGAAGATCGAGCGGCTTGCTGAAGCGCTTGGACGCAGCTATGACGATCTTGTTTCAATACGGCTGGATCAGGAGCTGAGCCCGTTGGCCGGCTTTCTCGGTTCGCCGTTGCTTCACAATTTTCCGTATCACCTGTTTGGCATATCGGCCAGCCACGTTGTAGAGCTGATGACCCGCCAGCCCGCTGAGGCCAGCGCGCTGGTCAGCGCGCTGCTTGGCATAGCCGAGCGGTACAACATCGGGGTCGAGCACTTCTACCGCGCGGCGCTCAGATCGTATCAGGAGCTGAACGAGAACTACTTCCCCGAAATCGAGAACGCGGTTGACGAGTTCACGCGCGATGCGAAGATCAAGTCAGGTCCGACTCCCAGCTACGACGACCTGCGATCTGTGATCGAGGGTCGCTTCGGTTATCGCCTCGACGACCGGGGGTTGAGCCTGCACCCGCCACTTCAGCACTTCCGATCCGTGCTTGTGACAAAGAAGAAGAGCCCGCCGACTCTGTTGATCAACCCCGCCCTTAATCAACTTCAAAAGAAATTTATTCTTGCGCGCGAGATCGGCTATCAGGCGCTGGGGCTCAAGGAGCGGGCGATGACCAGTGCGCCTGAGCGCGTCGATTCATTCGAGCAGGTGCTGAACGATTTCAAAGCGTCGTACTTCGCGGGCGCGTTGCTGATAAACCGTGAACCCTTGCTTGCCGATGTCCAGAAGTTCTTCGCGCTTGATCGGTGGCGGCCGGATCGCTTTCGGAGCTTTCTGGACAAGTATGAAGTGACACCTGAAATCCTCATGTACAGGCTGACCGAGGTGCTGCCTCAGTACTTCGGGATCAAGCTGCACTTTTTGCGGTTCAATCACGAAGGCAGCGAGTACCGGCTGGTGAAACACCTGAATATGTCGCAGGTGTTGATCCCCGGAGGAACCGGAGTAGACGAGCACTATTGCCGGCGCTGGCTTGCTATAAGAATCCTCGATCAACTCCGGGGCAAACCTGCGAACGGCGGAGCCGGCGATGAGCCGATAGTCGACGCGCAGCTTTCCCGTTTTGTCGAAAGCGACGCGCGATATCTATGCATCGCGATGGCGCGGCGCCTGACGCTGAACCCGTCGGCCGAATCTTCGGTCTCGCTCGGCTTCCGCTGCGATGAGGATTTCGAGCGCGTGGTTAAGTTCGCAAGAGACAAACGAATCACCCGTCTGGATATTGACGGCACCTGCGAGCGATGCAGGCTGACACCCCAGGAGTGCGGGGAGCGCGCGGCGCCTCCGCTCCTGCTCCAGCTTCAACAGTCGCGCGACGAGATCGAAACCGAGCTTGCTTCGTTGTAGCGTAAGCCGCCACCCTGACTTCGGATCCGCTTGCCCTTCGCGACGTGGTTCGGCAAGAATGAAGCTCCGAGACGGATGTCCGCAGTTGCTGTCTTGCTCGCCCCGGCTAAGAAAAAAACAAACTCGGGTTTCTGCGCCTCTCTGACATGAGTTCTCTGGAGTGAGATTATGAAACGTCTTTTTCCTCTCGCGTTCGTAGCGTGCGCGGTTGTGCTTCTGGCCGCGTCATCCGCGCCGGCTAAGGACAAATGGATCGGCCTGCGGACGAAGAACTTCAACATCGTCAGCAACGGCGACGAAGGCGACACCCGTCAGCTCGCGTTAAAGCTCGAACAGTTCCGCGTGATTATCTCGAAGCTGACTAACACGTCCCTCGTCGCGCCTGTGCCGATCACAGTCGTTGTCTTCAAGAGTGACGGAGCGTTCAAGCCGTTCAAGCCGCTTTACAACGGCAAGCCCGCCAACCTGTCCGGTTTCTTCCAGCGAAGCGAAGATGAGAACCTCATTGCGCTCGACATGAACGCTCGCGCGGAGCACCCGATGGCGGTGATCTTCCACGAATACACGCATCTGTTCACCGCGTATACTCCTATTGCGTGGCCGGTGTGGCTGAAAGAAGGCGTGGCCGAGTTCTATTCGACCTTCGACGTCAAGAAGAACGAAGTCTCGATCGGAAAGCCGCTGACACACCACGTGATGCTGCTTCGAGAGAACAAGTTCGTTCCATTTGAGACTCTTTTTAGTGTCGCGCACAGCTCACCGGTCTATAACGAACGCGATAAGCAAGGGGTCTTTTACGCGGAGTCCTGGGCGCTTGTTCATTACCTGATGTACGGCAACAACCACGCTCGCCAGCCACAGCTCATCCAGTTTGTCCTTTCGCTCGGACGTGGAGTGAATGTTGAGCGAGCATTTTCTGAGGCGTTTAAGACGGACTTTGCAACAATGGAGAAAGAGTTGCGGCGATACATCGGAAAGGATTCCTACCCCGGGATGATTTTTACGATGGACTCGACTGAAGGCGAAAAGGAAGTGTCTGTTCGTTCCATCCCCGATGCCGAAGTCCAATACAATCTCGGCAATCTGCTGATGCGCATCGACCGGCTCGAAGATGCGGAGGGCTACTTCGGTCAGGCCATCGCGCTCGATTCCAAACTCGCGGGTCCCTATGAGGGGCGCGGCTTCGTCGCGATGCGTCGGAACAAATACTCCGAGGCCAAAGACCACTTCAAACAAGCCGCGGCGCTCGGGTCGCAGAACCACCTCGTGCATTATTACTACGCCGAATCGCTTCAGCGTGAACTGATGGGCGATCGCGGGAGCGTCTCTCTCATTCACCACGACCTGGCGGAGACGATGATCGATGAGTTGAAGACTTCGATCAAGTTGATGCCCGGGTTCGCGCCAGCTTACAACCTTCTCGCTTTTGTTTATCTGGCGTCAGGCGAAAGGCTCGGTGAGGGTATAGATGCGTTGAAGACCGCGCTCGGCCTTGAACCTCAGAACAGACGCTTCGCGCTTACGCTCGCGCAGCTCCAACTGCGAATGCAGGACTACGCCGCAGCAAAGAAGACGATCGAGCCGTTGCTGACTGAGGACGATGAGCCAGGAGTCAAAGCACAAGCCCAATCTATCCTCAGCCTGATCGAGAGCTACTCGCGACGCGATACAAGCGCCAGCTCGTTTCAAGCCGGCCAACCGCCTGCCGCATCGTCAACCGAGCCCAAAGAGCGGCCGCGGCTGAGGCGGAAAGGCGATGAGGCAACCGGCCAGGCAGAACCATCGATCGACAAACCAGACCGGGTTTTTTCGACCGCAAAACCCACGAAGAAGTTCGCTGGAACGGAGGTTATGGCCGGCACTCTTGCCGCCATTGAATGCGGCGCGGGCATGGTGCTCGCGGTCAAAGCGGGCGAGAACCTGTTGCGGTTCACGGTGACCGATCCGAACAAGCTTCAATTCCTAACCCAAGACCCGCAACTGAATCCGCGGATCGGATGCGGGCCGATCAACCTGGCCGCCTTCATTCACTACAAGCCGGTCAGCGGTGGAAAGTTCTCGGGCGACGCCGTGGCCGTCGAGTTCAGAAAATAATGGCTGGCATTCTTGCGTCCTCACACCGGCCCTTCATCCTCGGTGAAGGTACGCCAAGAACAAGCATGCATACTCCCGGATTCTGCGGCCTGCGCCTGGTTGGTTAGCCACGAGAGAGGCAGCCATATCGTTTGGCTGCCTCTCTGAAGCCCGGGTTCAACGTCGTCCATAGAGCTTCACGGTTGGCCGGCGCCTCCAATTGCCCCTTTCATACCACAGCTCGACGCTTCTAATGTTGCGCCGGTCACCAGGCAGATCGATGGCGCGCGTCCTGCCGCCGGATGGGACTCTGTCGCGCACCTCCATTTCGTGGTCGCCACCGTTCTCGAAATGGACGACAACGCGGTTGAACTCAACTGCGCCACCCTGGACTTCAAGCAATATTGACCTGAAGGACCGGTTTGAATTCACCGAGATTCTGTCGTGATCCGCTCTGCCATCGACGTGCGCTTGTCCGAGATACTCCCATCGGCCACCTCGATCGCGATAACGATCTCTTTGAGGGGTTGCGGCGAGAGCGCAATCAAAGATAAGCAGCAGCGCACTCATCGCAAGAATCGACTTTTGGAACATCCTGCGTTTTTTCATTTCATGACTCCTTTGTGTGTATTAGGTCAACCTGATTACCGACGCTGACCACTCAAGCGAGAAGAATCCTCAGCTTGTGATGACCTGGGTTCGCGTACCATCATTATCCGGTTTAGGATGCCGGCAAGCAATCGGCGAATGCAATGCATAAGCAACGGCGGGCCGCTAGACTTCAGCTTTACCTTCTAAGAAGTCGCTATCAGACCGAGCGCCATTCTAATCGCCAAACACCTCCGCACACGGCGAAGCTATTGAAAAAGCAGACCCCTTGGGTTATAAGCAAGGAACCGGTTTAAACAAATATGCGCAGATTTCAAATCCTCACGGTAGCCCTGCTCCTTTGTCTGGTTGCGGTAGCGCCTCGATCGCACGTCGCTGCACGCAAGCACCGGATCGACGCGCGCGCCTGCGCACCCGGCGAAGTCATCGTCAAACTCAAGCACGGCGCACCGGCATTAAGCTCGCCAGATCGCGGCGAGCGGCTGGCGCGCGTTCAAACCCTCGCCGGCGAATATCATCAACTGGCAACCGACCGGGTCCCTGAGCCGCTCTTTTCCGGCGCCCTCATTGGCAGAGTGGCGGAGATCATCTCAGGCCGCGGGCTGGACCGCGTATTCGTGCTCAAGTTTGACGCCGGCGCGGATCTGGATTCAATAATCGACGGGCTGAAATCGCGCGGGGACGTTGAATACGCCGAACCGAACTATCGAATAAAGCCCGGCACATTCAGGCCTAACGACCCGGACTTTGCCCGCCAGTGGTCCCTATTGAATCAGGGACAGGTCGTTGGAGGTTTAGTGGGCACGCCAAACGCGGACATTAAGGCCTACGTTGCGTGGGAGACTACAACCGGAAGCCCCGATGTCATAATCGGGTTGAGCGACACAGGCGTAGATACGGCTCATCCGGACCTGACGCGAAACATCTACACGAACCCGGGTGAGATTTCGGGCAACGGCATTGACGACGATAACAATGGCTTCGTCGACGACGTGCACGGATACTCCGTCGCGGGTTCGAGCCCGGACGTCAACGACGTCGTCGGACACGGCACTCAGATGGCCGGAGTCATAGCGGCTGAGATCAACAACAACGTTGGCATTGCCGGCGTTACACAATCAAAGATCCTGCCCGTTCGCTTCTTCACCAAAACGGGGGCGGATCCTCAAGACTTCGACGCAACCGTGGCCGATGGCGCTCGCTCCTTTATCTACTCGATCGTGGCCGGAGCGTCGATAATCAACGCCAGCTGGAGGACGTACTTGACGCCGGAGGATGTGCCCGAAGAGGCCGCCCTCGCCCTGCGGGACGCGGTCAGCGCGGCTAATGACGCAGGAGTTCTGCTCGTCTGCATAGCCGGTAACGAAGGCTTCAACCACGATTTCAGCAAGATTTATCCCGCGGCTTACCAGATGCCCAATCAGATCGTGGTGGCTGCGTCGGACTCTAACGACGAAATATGGCATCCGCCCCTCAACCCGTTTCAGATAAATTCGGGATTCGGCAAGCACACCGTTCATCTCGCGGCGCCCGGCGTCGCGGTGCTTACAACCACCGCCCGGGGAGACTGCGCCCTCTGCTCGACTTCTGAGAACGCAGCCGACTGGTACACGACAGCAGATGGGACTTCTGTGTCGGCGGCCCTGGTCTCCGGGGTGGCTGCGCTGGTCAAATCGAAGTACCCGAATGACAACGCCATTCTTTTGAAGCGCAGAATCCTCGCCGGTGTTGACGTCCTGGACTCGCTTCAGCCCTACGTGATAACCGGAGGGCGCCTGAACGCCGCCGGCGCTCTCACCGCCGTGATAACGGCCAGCCAGCCCGTCCTCACTCGCGTCCAGTACAAGGCGGGAAGCGAGAAACTCTTTCTGTTCGGTATTGACATTGAGAAGGGCGCAACGGTCGTCGTTGGAAGTACCGGTTATCCGGTCAAGCAAAAGGGCGCTAAACTCCTCGCCCGCGTGCCCAAATCGGCATTTCCATCCGGGGTCGCAGTCGAGATCAAGCTTCGGAACCCCGACGGCGGGGAGAGTCAATCCATAACATTCACCAGGTAACAGATGGTTCCAGAAGCCAGCCCCCGACCCTCCACAGACACGCTTGGTCTCGAGCGCAAGCTCAAGATGTACGAGGCGCGCGAAGCGATCCTCAGCCGCATCGGGTCGGAAACCTTTTCGGTCATAAATCTCGATCACTTCCTGCAGGCCACCGTCACTGAAGTGGGCAAGATGATGGAGGTCGATCGCTGCGACGTTATGACGCTCGCGCCCGAAGGCGTGCTTCGAATCACTCACGAGTACCGCGCCGAAACCGGCGGCGACCAGTTGCCCTCGCTGCTGGGGGCCGAAGTCCGAGCCGATCTCGACCGCTTACAGGAGAGCATGGACCTGTACAGCCCCCAGGTCATCGAAGACACCGCTTCCTCGGAACTTCCGCCGGCTGTGCTCAAGTTTGTTGAACGACTCGGCAGCAAGTCAGTGTTGATCGTGCCTGTGACGTTCAATCTTCAACTGCTCGGGATGATCGGGCTGCACCATTGCCGCCGCTCTTATCATTGGGACGAAGAGGAAGTGAGCTTCGTCAAGAACCTGGCGCAGCAGATAGCGATCGGTTATCGCTACACGCATATCTACACTGAGAAAGAGCGAGAGGCGCGCATCACCAAGGCGCTGCTCGAGATCGCGAACGACATCAACACCGGCTCGGACTTTACCGAAGTGACCGAGCGCATCCTCGACCGGTCGCTTGATCTGCTTCGAACCCAGGCAGCCTGTCTGGCGGTGCTTGATGCGAACAACAGCGAGATCCATTTCAGTAATTTGCGAACTGCCGCCGGCAGCGCTTCGGACATCCTCAAACGCCCGTCATTGAAGTTCCCGATCCTCGAGCTATTGCCCAAGACGGTCGGACGCGGCCAGATGCTCAAGATACCCGGCGCCGGTCAACACGAATACGCGCGGGCGTTTTTGACCGACGTCTTCTCGGCGGGCGCCGCGATAATCGTGCCCATCGTGATCGAGGACAAGATCTTTGGCGGGCTGATCGCACTGTGGTCGGAGCCTCAGCAGGGGTTCGCAAACGAAGTGACGGCGCTTGCGCTGGGGATCGCCGACCAGCTCGCCATTGCCATTTCGAAGGCGAGGCTTTCGGCGGAAGTGCTGAGATTGCGGCGCGAACTCGAGCACGCGCACAGCGATCATAGCGGCAGCGGCTTTGTGGGCAAGAGCGACAACATCATGCGCTGCTTGAAGACGGCCACCTACGTCGCGGATAGTTACACGACTGTTTTGCTTCAGGGCGAATCGGGCGCCGGCAAAGAGATGCTGGCCGATCTTATCCAGTCGCGGTCCTCTCGGGCCGACAGGCCTTACATCAAGATCAACTGCGGCGCGATCCCGGAGACGCTGCTCGAGTCTGAGCTGTTCGGGCATGAGAAAGGCGCGTTCACCGACGCGCGCGCGCGGCGGATAGGCAAGTTTGAAGAAGCAAACGGGGGGACGCTCTTTCTGGATGAAGTGGGCGAGATGTCGCTTTCGGCGCAGGTGCGATTGCTTCGCGTCTTGCAAAACGGCGAGATAACTCGCGTTGGCGGGAACGACGTGATCAAAACCGACGTGCGAGTGATCGCGGCGTCAAACGCGGACCTCGACAAGAGTGTGCGCGAGGGCCGGTTCAGGCAGGACTTGTTTTACAGGTTGAACGTCTACCCGATCAAGCTTCCGCCGCTTCGCGAACGCGACGAAGACATCCCGCTACTGGCGACCCACTTCCTGGAAATCTACAAGAAGCGCGCGAACAAGAACATCACCGGGATCAACCGCAAGGCGCTGACCTGGCTTCGGCGCTACGACTGGCCGGGCAACGTTCGCGAGCTCGAGAATGCAATGGAGCGCGCGGTCATCGTCGCGCAGGGGCGAATGATCGGGCTGGACGATTTGCCTCACGCGGTCCGCGGAGCGGAAACCAGCAAGAGCATCGAGCTTGAAGTGGGCTCGACCATCGACGAAGCCGAGAAGCGCATGATCATGCAGACGCTGGCTTACACGCGGGGCGATCGCTCGCGCGCGGCGCAGATTCTCGGCATCGGAAGAAAGACGCTTTATCGGAAGCTGCAGAAGTATCACCACGAAGACAACCCGTAGGTTTTGCAAAAAGAAGGAGAAAACGATGAAGAGAATCCTCGGCGTAACTTTTATCCTGAGCGTTGCAGCGTTCTTCGCTGCTGCGCGGCCGTTGGCTTTCCAGGCGAATGTCGCCGGCAGTTGGGACATCACTATCGAGTCGCCTCAAGGCAAGAATACGTCGCTGCTGGTCATTAAGAAGGATGGCGAGAAGCTCACCGCTTTGATGAAGTCGCCGCGCGGCGAACGGCCCATGGATAGCATTGCCGTCAAAGGCGACGAGATAACTTTCACGATGACCCGGCCTATCCAGGGTCAAGACATGCTCTTCACCTACAAAGGGAAGGTCGCGAAGGACTCGATGAGCGGCGACGTTGATTTCGGAGGTCTCGCAACCGGGACCTGGTCGGCCGTGCCGCACAAGGAAGACGCCGCATCAAGCGGAGCCGCTGCGCCGCCCGCGGCCCAAAGTTCGGGTGCTAATAACATCAGCGGAGCGTGGGACTTCGCCGTCGAAACTGCCGGGGGATCCGGCGCCCCGAGCTTCACCTTCAAGCAAGAGGGGGAGAACCTGACCGGGACCTACAAAGGCCAGTTTGGAGAAGCGCCGCTCACTGGAACAGTCAAAGGTGACGACGTGAAGTTCACCATCAATATCAGCGCGCAGGGTCAGAGCATGACTGTAGGCTACACGGGAAAGATCACGGGGAAAGACAGCATGAAGGGGACCGTGTCGCTTGGCGAGCTCGGCGAAGGAACCTGGACCGCGAAGAAGAAATAATAGGAATCCCACCTCGCTCGCCGGGTATGATGTAGAAAACAAATGGCGACAAAGCGGTTATGCTTAGCTGCCATTCTCTCGATGGTTAGCTTGGTAGTCGTTCCTCTGGTTGCTATCGCGCCCCCAAGCGACGCGGCAGTCACGCGGCGCCGCGACGTTCAAAGAGAAGGTAGTGACTTCGTATGAGAGGGGTGGCAGACTACCCAAACCGCACGACCACCCGATGGTCCGCCGTTCGCCATGAAAACTTCCAGTGCGTTTTCGCTTTAAGCCTGGCTCGTCACCGGTTGCTTACATCGCTGTAGCGGCCTCCGACGCCGGCTCCCGCGCGGATCACTCTTTCGGCGAGCTTAGCGAGGTGAACTCTCTAGTACCCTGATGCTCGGCAATCGTCTCACCGATGTTGCCGGAATCGGCGGCCGCCGGAGCTTGACGCAACGCGACTCCAAGTTCTTCCGTTATCGTTGGGACGCGCCGCGAGCTCGCTCCATCGGACGCCGCGGCGCGCGCGATCTCATTTGACTTGGTGTCGGCGTGGTAGGGCGCTCGCTGCCGAACCGCTATCGAGTACTCCTCGTTCGCCGCTTCAAGTTCGCCTATCGAGTACAGCACCCTCCCCAGGTCCTGATGCGCCTCGGGGTAGTAGCCGCCGCGCTGCTCGATCGCCGTGCGATAGGCTTTCACGGCCGCTTCCGGGTTCCGGCTTCGCACCCGGTCCAGACCGATGTGATAAAAGGCTTCGGGATATATTCCACCCGACTGCTTGACCGCTGTCTGATAGGCGTCCAGCGCAGACTCCGAGTCGCCCTGCCGCGACAACAACAGCCCCATGTGGAAATAAGCTTCCGCAAAAACCCCGCCCTGTTGCGCGATTGCCTTCTTCAACTCGGCCATTGCCTCGGTATGCTGACCCGCGCGTGTGAGCGCGCGCCCCAACTCGTAGTGCGCTCGCGGGAACAAATCGCGCTGCGCGATCGCGGTGCGAAACTCCTCGATCGCCGGATCGCTTTCGCCCAGGTCGTAGAGCACTCGCCCCAGATCGAGATGAGCTTCGGGGAACGCAGGCGGAGACTCAGGGATGCGCAGACGTTGCGTTGTAACCTCGTCGGCTGAGTCGAGCTCGCCACTCGCCGATGAAGCCAGCTCTTCGGTCTTCATGTTCCCTGAGCCGAAGAATCGCTTTTTTGCTTCTCCCTCGCGTTGGCTGACCGCAGTTTCAAACTCCGCGCGCGCCAGGTCGAGCTTGCCGCTCTGGTAAAGCGCCCGTCCGAGATTGCGATGAGCTTCGGCGTCGTTTCCTCCCCGCAGCTCGAGCGCAGCCTCAAACTCGTGAATCGCCTCATCGAGCTGCCCGCGTCCGTGCAGGATCAACCCGAGATCGTGGTGAGCATCGCCGCCTGTGTCGCCCTGCGAGATCGCCCGCTTGATCGATTCGGTTGCCCCATCCAGATCCCCCAGCCGCGCAAGCGCGTTTCCCAGGTTCCGCTGCGCGTCGGGGAAATTGCCGTGCTGCTGCTCGATAGCCGTCTCGTAGGCCTGGACTGACTCTTCGATCTCGCCCCTCGCATAAAGGGCGTTGCCCAGATTGTAGTGAGCTTCGGCGTAGCTTCCCTTACGTTGTTCGATCGCGGTTCGATAGGCCGCGACTGCATCGTCGATCTCGCCCAGATCGTAGAGCGTGACTCCAAGGTTCTGCCACGCGGCGGGAAAGCTCTCGCCCGCGCCTTCAGTCGCGCGGCGAAGACTCGCGGCCGCCTCTTCAAGCTCGCCTCCTTCGTACAACGCAAGCCCCAGGTCGTGATGCGCCAGCGCATAATCAGACCGCTGCTTGATCGCCTCTCGAAACGAGCCGATCGCCCCATCCAGATCGCCCAGGTCGTAAAGCACGCGCCCCAGATCGCGGTGCACTTCGGCCTTCGAGCCGTCGGCTGAAAGCGCTTTGCCCAGCGACGTGACCGCGCCGTCGAGGTCGCCAAGCAGATAAAGCGCGCGGCCGAGCAGGTGATGAGCTTCGGGAAACTCGTTGCCATGTTCGCCGATCAGCTTCTCGCAAGTCTCAACCGTTGCGTTCAAGTCGCCCGAGTCGAAGAGCGAGCGCGCCAAATTTAAATGAGCTTCGGGGAAAACCGGCTGCTGCTCGATGGCGCGGCGCAGCTCGATGATCGATTCATCAAGCCTTCCGGCCTGGTACTGCGCGGCGCCCAGTCGATTGTGCGCCCAGGGCAAGTTGTCGTTCAGTTCGAGAGCGCGGGTCAGCTCCTTTATCGAGTCATCGACTGCGCCGGTCTCCAGCAACGCCGAGCCC
The DNA here is from genome assembly GCA_049273855.1 of Blastocatellia bacterium. Taxonomy (GTDB): domain Bacteria; phylum Acidobacteriota; class Blastocatellia; order UBA7656; family UBA7656; genus Onstottus_B. The sequence goes on along the minus strand of JBASRN010000280.1, from coordinate 4,060 downwards.
AGGCTGTAATGCGCGGCGGGGAAGTTCTCGTTCTCCGACAACGCCGCCCGGAACGCCGCGATCGCGCGATCGATTTCGCCGTTGCGCGCGCGTGCAAGTCCCAGACTGTAGTGCGCCTCGGGGTAGGGGCCGCTCCGATCCTGAATCGCGCTGGTGTAGGCTTCGATGGCATTCGTGACTTCGCCCTTCGCGTTGTAAGCAGCGCCAAGCCAGAAATGCGCTTCGGCGAATTCCTTCGTCTGCTCGATCGCTTTCTTCTGCGCTCCGACCGACTCGTCGAGTTGACCCTTGCTGAAGTAGGCGAGACCCAGGTCGTGATACGCTTCGGCAAACTCGCCGTCGCGCTGGTCGAGCGCCGTGCGAAGCGCCATTATCGCGCCATCCAGATCGCCTGAGCGGTAGAGTGTGCGGCCCAGGTTGCGATAAGCGCGCGGGAAGATCGGCTGCTGGTCGATCGCCTCGCGGAACTCGTGGGCGGCTTCGTCAAGCACGCTCAGATCCGCGAGTGCCAGCCCGAGGTTGTGGTGTGCCCGGGCGAAATCGCCGCCCCGCTGGGTGATCGCCGCTCGGTATGCGGTTACTGCTTCGGCGATCTTCCCGCTCCCGTAAAGCACCTGCCCCAGTTCGTGATGAGCTTCGGGGAAGTTCTCGTTCTGCGAGATCGCCGTCTTGAACGAGGCCTCCGCCAGGTCGAGCTGCTGCTGGCCGGCATAGATGCACCCCATCTCGTAGTGCGCGTCGGGGTAGCTGCCGCCTCGCAGATCGATAGCTGTGCTGAATTCCTTAGTTGCGCTTTCCGTCTCACCCATGCTGTGAAGCGCAAGCCCGAGGTCGTAGTGCGCGCGCGGGAATCGCGGGTTCTGCTCGACCGCTTTGCGGTACGCTTCGACGGCTTCGGTGAGATTGCCCAGTCTCGCAAGCGCAACGCCGAGATTGTGATAAGCCCACGGGAAGTTCTCTCGCTGGGTGATGGCAGTGCGGAAGCAGTCGATCGCTTCGGTGAGGTCGCCGCGCCGCGCGAGCGCACGGCCCAGCGCGTAGTGAGCTTCGGGATAAGCGGGCTGTTGATCGATCGCTGAATGCGCTTCGGTGATCGACTCCTCGAGCTGGCCCAAGGCAAACAGCGCGCGGCTCAGCTCGAAGTGGGCCTGGGGAAACGCGGAGCTGCGCTGCTGTATGGCTGCTCGCATCGCTTCAACCGCGGCGGCCGGGTCGCCTTTTTCGAGAAGTACCCGGCCCAGCTCAAATTGAGTGTCGGGGTAGTTGCCTTGCCGCTGGTCGAGCGCTTTGCGAAAAGCCCCAGCCGCCTGTTCAAGGTCGCCGCGACGGGCAAGCGCCAATCCGAGGTTGTGCCAGGCTTTCGGAAAATCGCCGTTGCGCTGCTCGATCGCAAGGTTGAACGAGGTGATGGCGTCCTCGAAGTCCCCGCGCCGCAGAAGCGCGATGCCGAGGTTATGACAAGCCCACGGGTGATTGCCGCCGCGCTGCTCGATCGCCTTGCGATAAGCGTCGATGGCTTCGGCGTACTCGCCGCGCCGCGCCAGCGTCAGGCCGAGGCTGTAGTAGGCTTCCGGGTTTTCGGGTTGCTGCTGGATGGACGTGCGGAATGCCTCGATCGCCCCTCCGATGTCGCCGGCGTCCAGCAGCGCGCGCGCAAGCTGATAATGAGCGCGGGGGAAATTGCCCTCGCGCATCTGAATAGCCATGTGATAGCTGTTTATGGCTTCGTCCAGCCAGCCTTTGTTGTAAAAGACAAGCCCTTTATCGAGATATTGTTGTGCCGTGCCCAGGGATGCGCTCATACAGTTCCCCCAAAAGAGTGCTTGAGACTGTCCAACCGCGGTCGAGCATACGCGAGTCGCGTATTGATCCGGTGAGGAAGACTGGGTGCTGATCCTGCTCGCGGGTCTCAAGTCACCCGCTATTGCTTGTCGAAGCTGCGGGTTAATATACCACGCGAGTGGCGCTCGCCAAAGCACTAAGAACAAATAGACGGGCGGTAAGTTTGTTGCGGAACCAGGCGACATGGGCAAGATGAGCGAAACGCATTGTGGTGTCCATAGCACGGCGGTCGTCTAAATACTCGCCAAGGTAATTAAAGGAGATTTCACTTGCCGGTTCATCTTCGCCCGCGGAAAGGCGACGCAGCTGACCCTTTACCCGCAGGTGGAGAAAGGGGATCTGCTGTCTGGAGTTGGGCGCGCGAGTGCTGCGGTTTGCCTTTGCTTCAATGGGGCCACGCTCTCTCAAGCGTGGAAACATCGCACGGTTCTAGCTGATCCGCCGTGGCGGTTGAGCTTCAATGGGGCCACGCTCTCTCAAGCGTGGAAACCTGCTGGTTCCGTGTTGACCGATGCGGCAGGGAATGGCTTCAATGGGGCCACGCTCTCTCAAGCGTGGAAACGCAGCTCATCGAGCGCCTGACCTTTGAAGGCCCTGATGCTTCAATGGGGCCACGCTCTCTCAAGCGTGGAAACCTGTTCTGTGGGCCGTTTAATCACCTGAAAAAGTTGAGCTTCAATGGGGCCACGCTCTCTCAAGCGTGGAAACGCGCCAAGCTGCAAACTGCCCCGTGCAACTCCGAAGTGCTTCAATGGGGCCACGCTCTCTCAAGCGTGGAAACCTGCGGCCAAGTCGATATGCTGCGCCCGCATATACCGGCTTCAATGGGGCCACGCTCTCTCAAGCGTGGAAACCTGACATTCCCGCCGTGAAGCGCGTCCATAAGGGCAGGCTTCAATGGGGCCACGCTCTCTCAAGCGTGGAAACCCCTTGAGGAATCAACGACGACCTTTGCGCCAACTCGCTTCAATGGGGCCACGCTCTCTCAAGCGTGGAAACAAGCTGAAGAAGGGCGAGGGCACGGATCCACACGCAGCTTCAATGGGGCCACGCTCTCTCAAGCGTGGAAACCTGAGCCACCGACACATACACCTCGCAATCTTCGCAGCTTCAATGGGGCCACGCTCTCTCAAGCGTGGAAACGGGGTCCGTATCTCGCAGGCCGACAGCACCTGCCCGCTTCAATGGGGCCACGCTCTCTCAAGCGTGGAAACCTTACCGATTCCGCTGGAAAGGTTTTGTCGGCCGCATTGCTTCAATGGGGCCACGCTCTCTCAAGCGTGGAAACAGAACAAGACCTTACGGCGTTTGTAGGGCAGCCCACGCTTCAATGGGGCCACGCTCTCTCAAGCGTGGAAACCTCTCACAAAGCAACGGGCACGCTAACCCGTTGAACGCTTCAATGGGGCCACGCTCTCTCAAGCGTGGAAACCCGACAGCGAACCCCGTCCCCGCGTTGCCGAGCTACGCTTCAATGGGGCCACGCTCTCTCAAGCGTGGAAACAATCTCGGCTCGTGTTTCCGGGCGGCGACTAAGTATCGCTTCAATGGGGCCACGCTCTCTCAAGCGTGGAAACCAGCAAGAACCGGCAGCCTTCAAGAATCTACCTTTTGGCTTCAATGGGGCCACGCTCTCTCAAGCGTGGAAACGGGACTGAATGGATTCGACCGAAAGGCGACTCGGTTCGCTTCAATGGGGCCACGCTCTCTCAAGCGTGGAAACCCGAGTAAGGAAGAACGTCGCCGGCGTCGAGGGCTGGGCTTCAATGGGGCCACGCTCTCTCAAGCGTGGAAACCGTCTCGTTTGGAGTTGGCGAGCAAGACGATTTCGACGCTTCAATGGGGCCACGCTCTCTCAAGCGTGGAAACAAGGGCTGGCCGCTTACAACGCGCGCAAGACTCATTGGCTTCAATGGGGCCACGCTCTCTCAAGCGTGGAAACTCTCTCAGGATAACCCCATCAAGGTTGAGGTAATTGGCTTCAATGGGGCCACGCTCTCTCAAGCGTGGAAACCAGGTGCAACGGATGCACCAAAGGCAACCGCAAAAAGGCTTCAATGGGGCCACGCTCTCTCAAGCGTGGAAACCGTTTATATCGAGCAATACGCCATTAGCGTCAGTGCGGCTTCAATGGGGCCACGCTCTCTCAAGCGTGGAAACAAGCCGCTGGACAATCGTCAGGGCGGTGTCTAGCTGCTTCAATGGGGCCACGCTCTCT
>JBASRN010000040.1:0-24660 GCA_049273855.1 Blastocatellia bacterium | reverse complement strand
TACCAAAGCAGTTTTAGTTGTGAGGCAAGGGCGCTCGAATCCCCCAACCGGAAGGTTGGGGATCATTCACTCCGGCCTACACGCAGGAACGGGACACGGGCCCGCAAATCCCCCAACCGGGAGGTTGGGGATTCTTCTCTGCCGTCGTGTATTCAAAAGAACGGCTCATTTTGCCAGGGTGTCGCTTCGCCTGAATAGCGCGACCTTTCCGTCATCCGAGATCATCCTCAATTCCTCGCCGTTAGAAGACAACTTGAACTTGTGCGTCTTCTTAATAGGTGTGCCGTGAAACTTGCTGTCCATCCCTGTCTTCGACATCCGGATCGTCAAAACAAGATTGTCCTCACCCTCGATGCGATACTCACCAGAGTCAGTGTGATAGACCGTGCCTTTCTTGGATGAAGAGCGGCTGTAAGTGCCGTCGGCGCCAAAGTAGATCACCGACTTTAGCTCGCTTATGATGTTCACGACGCCTTTCTCATGAACCTCGCTCATCACGTAAGCTCCCGCGAGTTTTGGCGCGGCGGGAGTCGCCTCGCCCATCTTGGGCGAAGCGCCGGTCTGTGCGGTTCCAGCCTGCGGAGCGGCCGAGTTTGCGTTCTCAGGCGTACCGGGTTTCGCCTTTGTAGCCTGCGACGTCCGGTTGCAGCTCACGACAGCAAGCGTCGCCACAAAGAGAAAAACTACCAGGCTGTATTGTCTTATTATCATTTTGGAGCCTTGTTCGGTGATCGAGATCATTGCTTCGGCGGATTTTCCGGTCTCTTTCGTGCAGGTTCCTGGGCGCGAATTCGCTGGATCGCCTGAGCCGCGGCGGCGCGCACGTCCTGGCTCGGGTCCTTATCCGCGAGCCGCTCGAGTTGAACGACGACTCGCTGGTCGCCAACTTCTCCCAGTCCGCCGGCCGCCGACTGCCGCACCTCCTCGTTTGGGTCCGAGAGCGCAACGGTCAGGGTTTCGACCGCCCGCCTGTCCCTGAACTGCGCAAGCGCGAGGATGGTCTTCTTACGAACCGCGACTGACCCGATTCGGTGAAGCGACAGAATAGGATCGATGGCTGACGGGTCTCCGATCTTTCCAAGCGCGGCTATCGCTTCGAGTCGCGCGCCCGATGTGTCGGTCTCGATCAACTGAACAAGCGGAGCAACCGCCTCCCTCGAGCCGATGTCACCCAGCGCTTCGGCTGCAAGCTGTCTCACTGACGGCTTGGAATCCCTCAGCGCGGCGATGAGCTTCGGAAGTGCAACCGGGCCCAATCGCGCGAGCGAGACTGACGCCTGGCTGCGAATCGTGCTCGACTCATCCCGCATCACAGTGATAAGCGGGGCTACTGCGCGTTCACTTGCCGATTCGCCGAGCGCCCTGACCGCGGCGGCTCGCACGTTGGAGTTTGAATCCGCCAGCGCGTCAATGACTCGGTCGATAGCACGTGCGGACGAGCCGCTGCTCCCCAACGCTTCGATCGCCGGTTCTCTCGTCGAAGCCGCCGATGAAGCAGCCATCTCCAAGAGCTGATCCAACGCCGCTTCTCCCATCTGCGAAAGAGCGCGCGCCGCTTGCTGGCGGACGAAATATCTTTCATCTCGAAGCAGCAGCGTGAGGCTACTGATCGCCCGCTTATCTCCTATCACCCCAAGCGCGTAGGCTGCCGAAGCTCGCATCTCAGGCTCAAGTCCCTTCTCCTGCAATACACCAATGAGTGAGTCCAACGACGGTGACCCGATGCGCGATAACACACGAGCAGCTCGCGCGCGATCGCCTTCACGCGGGGAGCGAAGAATGTCGACAACCGGAGGCACTGCGATCGCGCCCTGGGCAATCAGTGCCTCCGCAACGTAATAGCGCACCACCGGATCGCGGTCACGCAAGGCTTGCGCGAGAGGCCTCACCGCGTCAGAAAGCGGCCCTTCGCCGGAAACGCGCGCCAGGACCTGCGCCGCGCGTGAACGGACTCGCGAGTCTTCAGCCGACAGAGAGACGATCAGCACGCGGGTCGCCTTCGGTTCGCGCATTCTCGCCAGAGACTCGGCGGCTGCCAGACTGACTTGCGCGTCCCTATCGTTCAGCAATCCGGTGAGCGGGCCAATCGACCGAGCGTCTTTCAGACTTCCAAGAGCGAAGGTCGCCTCTATGCGAACACTGGCGGCCGGATCGCCGAGCGACTTGATCAACCCATCGAGCGCACGCTGATCGCCAAGCGCTCCGGCCGTCCGTGCGGCTTCAGAACGCACTCGGAGGTCGGGGTCTTTCAATGCCGCGACGATCAAAGGAACGGCGCTCCGGTCTCCGAGCCGGGCGAGCGTTGACAGAGCCGCCAATCGAATCTGCCAGTTTGGCGCTGAGAGGTCAGCCGCGACTCGATCGACGGATATTCCAAGTGCCGCGAGCGACCGGATCGCCGCGTCTCGAACTGGCCGTTCTTCGTCTCTCGCGGAAACGAAGAGCGGCTCGGCTGCTGTGTGATCGCCGATCAAGCCGAGTGAGGTTATCGCCGCGACCCGGACTTCCGGTTCCTGTGCGCGTGAGGCGGCTATCAGCGCGTCAACCGCGCGACGATCGCGCAGTTGCCCGAGAGCTTCGGCAGTCTTTACTCTAAGCTGTGGTTCTTTGGCGGTACCGAGCGTCTCGATCAGCGGCGTGACCGCCTTCGGATCCCCAAGCCGAGCAAGCCGGTCAATCGCACGTTGACGATCACCGAGGCTGCCAGCCGTTAACACAGCAAGCTGACTATCGGTAGTCACGTCAATGCCTGCCAGCGCCCTGGCGATGTTTGGGTTCGCCTTTACATCAGAAGGCCTGGCTTCGAGCAACGCGTCGGCGACGGCTACGCGATCGAACGCTGAGAGCGCCTCGATCATCGCGTCTATCACCGGCGGCGAGTCCTCCTTCTTCAAAGCTGCAACGAGCGCGCGAACCGAGCGAGAAGAAAAATCTGCATTCGGGAAAGCGCGATTATTCTTCGCGAGCGACGCACCGGATGAAGCTCGGACCTCCGGCTCGGCATCTTCCAGCAGGCCGACCAGCCCGACGCGGGACTGGTCGCTATCAAAACTGGCGAGTCCGCGCGCGAGAAGCAACCGAACCGAAAAAGCCTCAACTTTTGAAGAAACGCCCGAACCCAGCGGCTCGGGCTTGAGGGGCTTCGCCAATCGAAGCAGCGATGGCAGCGCGCGGGTGTCTGCGAACTCCAAGAGGATTCGGACGGCTTCCAGACGAGAATCGGAGTACTCGCTTGCAAGACCCGCCGTGACCTGATCAACCGGCTCGCGACTGCCAAGCCGATACAGGGCCGCGGCGTATTCCCAGTCGTAGTCGCCAGCGTCCTTCCGGGCATCGCGAATAGCGTCCGCTGCACGGGCATCTCCAATTCTCCCCAGCGCCATTACCGCAGCTTTCCTGACTGAGTCGTCCTGATCCTTCAAGAGTCCCATCAGTGCACTAACTGCGTTCGACGCTTTTATCTCGCCCAGCGCGCGCGCGGCCGACCGTCGCACAACCTCGTGATTGTCGCCAAGCGCATTGATCAACTGCTCGGTTGCAGCCGTATGTTTCAAAGCTCCAAGCGCCGACGCCGCGCGGGCGCGAGCGTACGGGTCGGGCGAGCCAAGCAAACCGATGAGGTCAGCGGCATCCAGCGAGCCGCTCAGCGTTGAAAGCGCGGCGACCGCTTCGTCTCGCACAAACCAATTCTTGTCCTGAATCAGAGGTATGAGCAGACTTGCGGCTTCGGACTTATCCGCACGCCTGGCCAGCCCGCCAACCGCTATCCCTCGCACATACCAATTGTCGTCCGACAAGGCTTGCTTTAGCCGGGCCAGCGAGTCCGGATCCTTCGAGCTGGCGAGCGCGGCGATTTGTTGAGCGCGTGAATTCACCTGAGCCGACATCGAGGCGTCTTGCGCGTCAACCCGCGCGACAAGCGAGCATACAATCAAGAGCAGGCCCTGTGCGGTGAGTTTTCTGGTCATCCGGCGCGAGGCTAACGAATTATGTTCACGAGGGTTGCGAATACGCATTCTACCGTAGCACTTCGATGTTTAGAAAGCACGGGGTGTCATCTTCTGCGTAACCTCATCGTCTCTGCGTCTTTTGCGGTTCGAAGACCCCGGCGATACGACTAACCGCAAAAGACGAGAGACGCCGAGGTTCCGCCGAGAAAGCATGGAATCAGAACACTCCCAAGCCGGTCTTGCGCAGCTAATGAGGAAGCAAGAGTTCCAAACACGACGCCCGCCGCGCTTATTCAGCGGGGCGGGCGTCCGGAGGAAAGAATGGGCCACGCGAGAATTGCTATGCTGCCAGCCTGGTCCCTGGCTCGGTGCTGTCAGAGAAAACGGTGTAGCGCGCCATCGCGCGCTCGACCGCCGTCATAGCTCGTGGAACGGTTAGCTTTAAGTAACGCACCAGATGACCGACCTCGCTCGGTGTGAGGTCTTCCGGGCTGCGTCCGGGTATCCCCAGGGGTATCAGATAAGCTCGAACGTTCAAGCTTATTCTCCGCATCTCGGCCTCGAGCGTTCGAATGAACTCCTCGCGGTCCGGCATGCTCATGTTTGCCAGTCCATCACGGATCACGCCCTTCAACTCGTTCGGATCGAGTTCACTGCGACTTATCTTGGTTGCTTGATTTCTTGTTTGTGTTTTCTTGGCCATGGTTCTACCTTTTGTCTGCACAACATCCATCCTTAGACTAAATGCCACGCTCAAGGGCTCCTATTCCCTCGTGACATTCAACTCCCTTTAACGCGGCCATCAGGAATTAGTTTCACGATCTTTCCGCCTCGCCCACTGAACTAATCCCACTCACCACCAGTCGCCGCACTTCCAATTACGCAACGCGGATGCCACGGGATTCAAGGTTTTCCAAGATTCCGTTGCGCGCGCCCGAAATCCGCGCGGTTGCGGCCTCACCGCGATTAGAATGAATGAGTGGCGCAAAAGGTTGGATTCTAACAAGTTTCTAATTTCACACGGCACCTGTATTAAATCCGTTGCGGAACAAGTCGTTCGCTGTGTAGACTTCACGTCCGCGGACGAGGTTAAGTTAGAAAGGCATCCCAAAACATATGGCAGATGAACGTGCAGAGCGAAACCGCGCCATCGACATCGCGATTGCGAGCATCGAAAAACAATTCGGCAAGGGTTCGATCATGCGGCTCGGCGAGAAAAAGGTCATGGACATTCCAGCGATCTCGACCTCCTGCCTGAGCCTGGATGCGGCTATCGGGATAGGCGGTGTGCCGCGAGGCCGAATAGTCGAGATTTACGGGCCGGAGTCGGGCGGCAAGACTACGCTGGCGCTTCATATAGTCGCACAGGCCCAGTCAGCGGGCGGCGTTGCGGCCTACATCGACGCCGAGCACGCGATGGACGCGCAGTATGCAGGCAAGCTCGGGGTCAACGTCAACGATCTTTTTATTTCGCAGCCCGACTCGGGTGAGCAAGGGCTCGAGATCGCCGAAGCCCTGGTCCGGTCAGGCGGAGTGGATCTGATTGTCATCGATTCGGTCGCCGCACTTGTTCCGCGAGCGGAGCTTGACGGCGAGATGGGCGATTCGCTTCCCGGGCTTCAAGCGCGCCTCATGTCGCAGGCTCTCAGAAAACTCACCGCTGTCGTGGCACGGTCCAACACGTGTCTGATCTTCATCAACCAGATACGCGAGAAGATCGGCGTAATGTTTGGAAACCCGGAAACGACTACCGGCGGCCGAGCGCTCAAATTCTACTCATCGGTCCGCCTCGAGATTCGCCGCACCAGCTCTATAAAGGATGGCGATTCGGTCGTCGGCAATCGCACCAAAGTTAAGGTCGTTAAGAACAAGGTGGCGCCGCCCTTCAAGGAAGCCGAGTTCGACATCATGTACGGCGAAGGTATTTCCAGGGAAGGCGATCTGCTGGACCTGGCGGTCGAACATCGGATAGTTGAGAAAAGCGGCGCCTGGTTTAGCTTTCAAGGCGAGAGGCTTGGACAGGGCCGTGAGAACGCAAAGAACCTGCTCAAGTCAGACTCGAGTATTGCCTCGAGAATCGAGACGGAAGTGCGAAAGGCGCTAGGGCTAACAACCGCGTCCGAGGAACCGAGTTCCAGCACGCCGCCAGCTAACGCAGGTTCGTCTCGAAAAGCAGCGACCAAGGAATAGGTGCGGCTCCGATGCAGACGTGGGGAATCGGGTGTTCCTACTCTGCAGCCGCCGCGGAAAAAGCCAATGGTACAAAAGTATTCAGGAGCAATCCGACCAACGCAGTTGGTGAATCGTTCATATGAATACGTCAGGTAGACGCCCCGTTGTCGCTGATAAGCAAAGGATCGTTATTGTTAAGGCTAGCTGAGCAAACATTTTTGAAAACATTTTTGAGCGAACATTTTGATTGACCCAAGTTGGCGGTTTCTGCTAGTATCCGCGCGTCTCGCAGGACACCCCCCTAACATCGAGGTTTTCCAGCATGAAATGTCAAGGCTGCGGGCATGAGTTTTCCAGCACACTCCTGCGTTGCCCACGTTGTCGACGCCTCCCATCGAGACGCTCCGAGGCTTCCAGCGATTCACGGCTGATCGAGTTTCCTCGAAGGGCAAGGACCGCGTCCAAGTCCGAACCCGCCGAAGCTTCCCTTCCCGCGTGGCGCATCGAGCTTAACGAAAAAGTGCGCGCCAGAAGGGCCAAGCAGACCAGCGACGACGACATCGAAAGCGTTTCCGGCGAAGCTGAGCCGCGACCTGCAACAGAACCGGCTCCGACCAGTCCGCGCGAGGTCAGACCGCCAACCACCGTTTTGCCGGCTCACGAGTCACCTTCATTTTTTTCGGCTGACCCTTACTCTCGCAGACGCCGCACCGAGGCGAACTCCCGAGCGTCGTACTCCTCGGCAAGCTTGCAGGCTGCGTCGAGCAATAATCCGATCGTCCAGGCAGCGCTCAGCCGCGCGCGCCGCGCCAGCGAAACCGCAAGCCGCGCAGCCCTGCCTCGCATCGAATCCAATCGCCCGTTGCCGTCAACTGCGAAGAACACGTTTGCAGTCGATCGAGAGGCTACGGCGAAAGTCCTTGAGCCCGCGCCTGAGATCGACTCGGTCTCAACAGCGGCGCCGGCGTCTTTACCGGAACCCTCGGCAAGTCCCTGTGTTCAGCCCGAACACCGCGAACCGGCCGCCGCTCAGAGGCCTGTGACGGCGCCGCTGACCGTCGACGACGAGCCGTCGAGCTACGCAGCGGATGATCTGGTCGAAGCGGCAACCAGTGTTCCGATTGACGAGCTCGAGCCGTGCGACTATCTGGAAGCGGAAGTGCGGCGAGTGGACAAGGCCCTGAGCGCGGAGTTCTCTCGCAACGAAAGCCCGTCATTGGGAACGCACGTGGTGATCAATGTCATCGACTTGCTGGTCGTTGCCATCAGTTGCCTGCCGTTTATGGCGGCGATTGCGTTGTCGAACGGAAGCTTCGCCAGCGTCCAGACTCGAGCGGTTTCGATAGGGGTCCTTGCGCTCGTCTCCTTCCTGTACCTTGGTCTGATGCATTGCCTTTGCGGGAAGACCATCGGGATGATGCTCACCAACACTCGGATCGTTGACGCAACAAGCTTCGGCGATCCAACTCGAAGACGCGCTTTGATCCGAGCGGCCGGCTACTTTCTCGCGATTGCACCCGCGATGCTGGGATTTCTGTGGATTGCCGGAAACCAGAAGCGCAGAGGGTGGCACGATTTCATATCCGGCACGTTCGTCGCTCGCGATTTTTGATCGCCGCCGCCTGGGTCTTTCTAATTCTCGAAGAGTTTGAGGTCGCTCAGCCGAGGATAAACCGTCGGGATTGAGCGGCCTCTTCTTGCTTTGAGAGTTGCCGCCGCTGCTTCGCTCCTGATCAATTGAAGTGTTCCGATGGAGAATCTGTATCTCGCCGCCGTAGTCCGAGAGATGAGCGATGAAATCCTCGGGCGCGCGGTTGCAAGGATATCGCTCGCGGAATTGGCGCTTCTGTTGGACCTAAGGCTTCCGGGTGACCGCGTCCTTCGGAATTCCCTCGACCGGGCCAGCCCCGCTTTCTATCTTTCCCGAGTAGATAGAGAGCGGTTCAACTCGGGAGCGCGCGCAAACGACGCGTTCATCTCCCTTCTCCGTAAACACCTCATCGGAGCCAGGCTCATTTCTCTGGACAAGGATCCGGTTGATCGGATCGTTCGCATCCGCTTTGAGGGTTTCGACGCAGGAGGTGATACGCGGCAGAACCTCCTGGTGTTGAGCCTGACCGGCCGTTCCGCCAATGCATGGCTGCTTGATAAAGCGGGCGCTGTGGTTGGTTCGTTTTACGAGACCGCGGCCGACGCTCCGCCCATCCGAGCTGAGGGTTCAACCAGCCCGGAGGCGGCTCTTCAAGACCTCGATCGGTCGCTTAGTCAGGAGCAAGTAGTTGAACGCTTCTTTGGGAGCACATCACGTTTCGGCCCGCTGCTAAAGCGCGAATTCGTGGCGCGCGCTCACCATCTCAGCGCTGTTGACGCGCTCAAGTCGTTGTTTTCGGATTTGCACGAAAGCGACCCCGTTCCTCAAATCTATTCTCGCATTCCGCTCGATCAGATTGGGAAACGCGTGATCAACCTCAAGGAGGACCTCGTCCTCGCGCACTTCGAGTTGACTCACACCGGCGGCATGCTCAGGCAGCGATTCCGTTCACTCTCCGAAGCGGCCGATCACTACTACCAGGCTCGAGACCGGGCTAAGCAGCTTCTGGAGGAATACAACTCGGTTAAGCAACTTCTGACTCATGAGATTAAAAAGCGCGAGTCAGCGATGCGAGCGATTGAGTCTGATCAAGCCCGGTTCGACAACCCGGACAAACTCAAACGCCTCGGCGACCTGATTCTTGCCAATCTCGCCACGGCGCACGTCGACGGATCGCAGGTCACGGTAGTGGACTACTACGATGAGCTTCAACCAACGATTCAGATCGAGCTGCCCGAGAACAAAACGCTGCAACAAGCCGCCGTCGACTACTTCTCGCGCTATCAGAAGGCACGCCGCGCTTTGACCGCAATTGCCGCGCGGCGTCAGGAAGTCGCAAAGGACCTCGACCCATTGCGCGACCTGGCGAGCGCGCTCGATCAAAACCAGACGTCCGGTCAAATCACCGAGATTCGCAACAAGCTGGACAGATTGCTTGGCCGAGATTCGAGCAAGAAGAAGACAAAGCAGACAGGCGGTTCGAAGGTTAAAATCGGCAAGCCGGGTCGTCGGTTCGTCTCCAGCGATGGGTTTGAAGTGCTGGTGGGAAGAAACGACCGCGACAACGACGTGTTGACGTTCCGAGTGGCCCGCTCGCTCGACGTCTGGATGCATGCCGCAGACTACCCCGGCTCGCATGTGGTGATATCGAACCCAGGCCGGAACCCGGTTCCGCAGCGCACCATCACCGAGGCGGCCGAATTGGCGGCTTTCTACTCGCAAGCAAAACGCGAAGGCAAAGCAGCGGTTCACTACACGCAACGAAAGTTCGTCTCAAAGCCGCCGCGCGCCAGGCCCGGACTCGTGCGATTGTCTTCTTTCAAGACGATTCTGGTGGCGCCTAGGTGTGTAATGAAGAGAATCGAATGAAACGATCGTGGTTTTCGCCACCGAGACTCGAAGACTCAAAGCAGCACCAAGCCGAGAACTCAAAGCCGCACAAAGCCGAGAAAGTATGAGTAACGCATTCTTCGTGTTCCTTCGTGCCTTGGCGTCTTCGTGGCGCGAGCAGTTTCAAGCGGCAAGCCTCGCGATTATCTCGGCAGCAACTTGTTCCGCTGACAATGCGCCGGTCTCAATTGCGAAGTCGGACAAACCGTACGCAGCACGCCGTTGATCGAAGAGCTTACTCGTTTCAGTTCTGCCGGTGAGCAAGGGCCTGGCCGGGTCGCCCTCGACTCTCTCGAAGCAAATGTCGAATGCGCAATCCAGCCACACCGCCACGCCTGTCGTCCGCAACAGCGCTCGGTTCTCCTCCGCTTGATAAGCTCCTCCCCCGAGCGCGACAACTGAACGCTTCAGCCCTGCGAATGATCTGATAGCCTCAGTTTCCAATCGTCGAAACTCTTGCTCACCAAGCTGGCCGAAAATCTCCCGGATTGGTTTTCCGGCGCGCTCTTCGATCAATACATCCAGGTCTAGAAAGGAATACCCAAGCAGACGGGCAAGCGCGCGGCCGGCTTCGGTCTTGCCAGAGCCCATGAACCCAACCAAAAAGACAGGCCGGCCATCTCTTATCAGCGGCTTGTGTTCAGTCATGCCGGCTCCACGCTTCCCGGTTCGGTCACGGAGGCGAGCGCTTCATAGAACCCCGGGAACGACACAACGGCGCAGTCGGCATCGAGAATTTCAGTTGTGCCTTCCGCCAACAGACCCGCAACCGCGAAGGCCATCGCTATCCGATGATCGCCGGCCGATTCGACCTTGCCGCCCCTCAGCCGCTGCGGGCCGAATATCGCAAAGCCGTCCTCAAACTCTTCGATATCGCCACCCAGTGACCTAATGCCGTCGACGATAGTCCTGATTCGATCGCTCTCCTTGATCCGCAGCTCGCCGGCATCACGAACCTCGACTCTTCCCTCGACCTGCGTGGCCAGAACGGCGAGAATCGGGACCTCGTCGATGAGGTTAGCGATGACGCCGCCCGCCAGCGTCGTTCCGCCAGACGCGGCTCGAAGCTCACTCGTCGTTGCGTGAAGATCGCCAACCGCTTCACCGTGTCGTTCGCTGACGTTTCGTATCGCGACGTTCGCTCCAAGATCAGACAGAACATCGAGTAAGGCCGTTCGCGTTGGATTGAGCCCAACTCCTGGAAGCGCAACGTCCGAGTCTCTGAGCGCGGCGGCCGCTGCGATGAAGAAAGCCGCAGACGACACGTCGCCCGGAACTTGATAGTGGACCGGGTTGAGTCTAAACCCGCCTTCGACGCTCCAGGCATTCGTCTCTGCGCGTTCGATTCGCGCGCCGAACTCGTTGAGCATGAGCTCGGTATGGTTGCGCGACGGAGCGGGCTCAGAGAAGGTCGTGCGCCCCTCGGCAAGAAGACCCGCAAACAAAACGCACGACTTGACCTGAGCGCTGGCAACGCGGCTCGCGTAGGTGATTCCCAGCAGCGCTTGACCTCGGATTCGCAGGGGAGCATGGCTCCCGTTCGCAGCCTCGATTTGAGCGCCCATCAGCGTCAGCGGCTCGATGATCCTTGTCATGGGTCGCCGGCGCAGACTCGCATCGCCGTCGATTTCAGAATCGAAGGGCTGCGCCGCCAGCAACCCGCTCAACATCCGGACGGTCGATCCTGAGTTGCCCGCTTGAAGCATGACCGGGACCCTCTCGGGCCGGAACGGGAGCAATCCGTTGCCGCGAATAAGCAGCTCGTTTGAGCTTCGTTCGATTTTGGTCCCGAGCCTCTCGATGCAATCGAGCGTTGCCTGACAGTCGATGCTGGTTGAAAACCCGGTGACGCGCGAGGCGCCATCTGCAATCGACGCTAGCATCGCGACTCGATGTGAAATTGACTTGTCGCCTGGGATCGAAAGCTCGCCTCGTATGTGCGAACGCCCGTGGATTCTCATTGATCTTGACATCGCAACTTCCGGCATGTTACACAATGACGCGCCTTGAGACCACCTTGCTTGTCGGATCGCATCGAGCTGTGAAGGCTAATAAGAAAGGCTTCCCGCGATTAGATGACCGAGACCATCGAGCTTTCAATCGACAGCAAACTCGAGTTTGTTGATCTGGTCGCCTCGGTCACCAAGAGCGTGACGGCCAAAATGGGGTTCGATGAAGATGACGCGAGTTGGATCGAGTTGGCGGTGCACGAAGCCGTCATCAACGCGATCACTCACGGGAACAAGAGCTCGGCTGACAAACAAGTGGATGTCCGGTTCGTAACCGAACATGAAGCGTTGTCCGTCTTTGTCAGGGACCGCGGCGACGGGTTCGATCCGAGCCACTTGCCGGACCCGACGAGTTCGGATAATCTGTTGAACCCGACCGGGCGTGGGATCTTCTACATGCGCACCTTCATGGATGAAGTCGAGCACTCGATTCATCCCGATGGAGGGAGCGTCGTGCGATTGACCAAGAATAAGCGATCATCCTGATTACAAATTTAAAGGACGATAAAGGAGAAGTGCGATGGCTAGTCTCGTAATAAAGGACCGCCAGGCCGGCGATGTCACGATCCTCGATCTTTCGGGGAAGATAACCATTGGCGAGGGCAGCGTGCAGTTGCGTGAGGCCGTCCGCCGAATGCTGGACGAAGGCAAGAAGAAGCTTCTGTTGAACCTGGGCGACGTCTCTTACGTGGACAGCTCGGGCATCGGCGAGTTGGTCAGTTCCTACACGACCACCGGCAACAACGGCGGACAACTGAAGCTGCTGAACCAGACCAAGAAGATCCACGACCTCCTGACCATCACAAAGCTGGTCACCGTCTTTGAAACTCACGATAACGAGGAAACAGCGGTAGCGAGCTTCAAGTAAGCGAAGGCCCTCGCCGGGCTGATTTCTTGAATTGATCGAAGGGCGCACGCCTCTACTCGCAGTAGACGGTTGCGCCCTTTTCGTTCTCTGTCATTATGCCCGCAACAAAAAGACTGATCGTCTTGCTCACAGCCCTGATCTCGCTGGCGTGCACCGCGCAAGCGCAGGATCGATCTATCGGGAAGGCTCAGGCTTCGCGGACGTGGGCCGTCGTCGTCGGAATCTCGAAGTACCAGAGGCTGCCCGGCGGTCAGCAGTTGCAATTCGCCGATCGCGACGCTTCCTCGTTCGCGGATGCGCTCAAGAAGCCCGGCGCCGCCAGCGAAAACATCCGAACGTTGATCGGCGCCGAAGCCACTGCGGCGGCGATCAAAGCCGCAATCGGCAACTGGCTTGCAAGGTCTGCCTCGGAGAACGATACGGTCATCCTGTTTTTCTCGGGTCACGGAATCTTCGAGCGCGAGTTTGGCGAGTCCTACGTATTGGGCTACGACTCGGACCCCAAGGACCTCTACACCAGCGCCCTCTCGTTGAGCGAGATAAGTCGGGCCTTGAAGAGCAGGGTGCGCGCGCGCCGCGTGTTGATCCTTGTGGACGCCGTACGCCGTGACTTCTTCGAGCCGGAGACCGGCGGAGCCACGGACGCTGCTTCCTTCACCAAAGCGTTCAATGAACTCGCGACGTCGCGCGCAGGGGCTTCGGTGATGATTGCCAGCAGCCCCGGGGAGTTCTCGCGGGAAGGTCAGCGCTGGGGCGGACACGGGGTTTTCACCAAACACTTGATCGATGCGCTTGCTTCAGACCGGAACGCTGACGGGTCGATTACCGCTGACGAGCTTATGGACTATGTGAAGACCCAGGTCGCCGAAGATACTTCAAACAAGCAACACCCGTGGCGCAGCGAGACCCCGCTTGCCGATATCATAGTCGCGCGCAGCGAACGATCGAGCGGCACGACAGCTATGCCCGCGAGGACCGAGCAAAACGCAAAGCCGGCTGACGTCGCGCGCACCTCCCCGACGCAAGCGACGCCAGCGCCACCACCCGATAAGCCGGCAGCAGCGAAGCCCGAGACCGTCGCCGTTCCCCTGCGTGATGCTCATCCGCAGCCCAGCGTTTCCAAGCGCAACGCTGATCGCGCATCGACCGGGCCTTTCCCTGCCCCGAGCCGGGCTTCGGATGAGAATGCTGAAGTTGCTGTTGCTCGACCTGAAATCAAGACCCCTGAACCGCAGCCGTCACAGCCTGCAACGGTCGAATCAAGAGTTGAGCCTTCCCCTCCGCGACCGCGTCGTCCGTCTCCGCCGGCAACTCCGAACGTCGACTCACCCTGGCCGAATCAGACTCAGCCGCCAATCGAGCACGGCGAAATCGCGGCTGCGAACCTGCCGGAGCCTCCGCGACCGGTCACGACGCCTCCCCGCGTTGCGGCGGTCGGCGCGGAGCCGGTGAATAGTCAGCCTGCCGCGGTGGCCTCGAGTGTGCCTGTTTCTTCCACCGAAGCCGCGCCTTCACCGCTTGTGCTTCAGATCGAGGCATTGATCGCCTCCGGGAATTTAGTCGAGCCAAAGAACGCTTCGGCGTGGGACTTATATCAGCGGCTCAACGAAGATTCGATCGCTTCGGCTGACGCGGCCCGGCTAAAGCCAATGCTTGCAAGCGCGCTTGTGGATGCGGGCCGCAGCATCGTAGCCGGCGACATTCGCGCGGACAACATTTCTGATCGCGTCGATGACTTCAAGCGCGCGGGACAGATGTTCGTTCGGGCCCGCTCGCTTTCAAGTCAGGACCCGGAGGTGGGCGCTCTGGAAAAGCTTGGCGCGGCCGAGGCGCTAATCGCGCTCCAGTTTTACGACGAAGCCGAGCGAGCGCTCGGTCAGCTTCAAGCGGTGAAGCTTGCGGCTGTTGAGAACGCGTTTGGTTTGGTCTACCACGGGAAGCTCGACACGTTTCGGGCGGAACGCGCATTCAAGCGGGCCGTCGAGCTGGACCCGAAGTGGGCCGCGCCACACTACAACCTCGCGCTGTTGCATCGCGGTCAGCAGAATGAGCAGGCGTTGGCTGATCTTGAGAGCGCGGCTGCGCTTGATCCGGCGAACGTCTCGATGTTTGTTGCGCTAGGCGACGAGTACTTCTCACGTGAGCAGTGGCAACGCGCGGCGGAAGCCTTTCGCAAGGCGATCGCGCTCCGCCCTTCGGAGGCGAACCTTCACACCAAGCTCGGTCATGCGCTGTACAGTCAGGGGCTGAAGGACGAAGCCGACCGCGAATACGAAAAGGCGCGCCAACTTCGGATGAAACAATAGAAGTGACCTCGCTGACGCGCGTCGTCCTTTCCTGTGTTTGCATTACAGAGAGGCACAGCCCAACTGTCCCAACCCCTCGCCCTGAGAATTGGAAGCGATCCCACCCCTAGTTACCGTACGGCGGTCTCCTCAAGTACCCTTACGAGATCGCTCAAGCTTGCCGCTGTATAAGAGTGGCTACCGTGTTCCAGAAAAGTGTCCTTTATGGTTGGCGCTCGCGAGAGCCCTTTCTTGAGTGTGCCAATGTGAATCATAACGATCACCCTGCGGCCATCAGGTAATTTCGCGTCGACCTCCACGCAGGTTGGGATGTCGCGCTCGACCTCTGCTGCTGCGCCAGTCTGTTCTCCGCAGTCATTTATCTCCCAGGTCAATTCTGCTCCTCGCCCAAGGACGCTTTTAAGCCACCTGCCAAACTCCTGTTTCGGTAGTCTGGGGTCGAGTTCAGAAACATCGATGCGCCGAGCGTGTGCGATCATCTGACTTTGTTTCAATTGAACTCTACGCGCGTCCGCAGTCGCCAAGGCAAGGAGCATAGTTGCTGCAAGTATGGACATCAGTCTAGTCATGAACCCAGCCTTGCTTTCCTCCACAATAACCTCAATCTGAGTTAATTAGCTACCGCAGTGCCCAATGTACTGGATCGTTGGGTACGGTTCTCCTTAGCGCAAGTCACGCCCCAGGCGACCTACATTGACTCCGTTAGGTAACCCTCCAATATTATAACGTCGATCGCTAGTCCCCTTGTATGGTCCGAGCGTAGGGCTCGCCTGGCATTGTCATTTGCGATAAGCCCGTGATTGTTGAATTCTCTCTGGAGACTGACCGTCAGGGATGAGAGACGACCCAGCGAGTACTCATAGTCATTTCTTCTTGTTCTTGTCCGAAACCGGTTCGCTAAGGTCAACCAGGAATATCTCATTCTCACCCTTCTCTCGATTCGACCCGAACAGAATTTGGGTGTTCGAGACGAAGACCGGCGAGTGCGCGTTTCCCGGCTTGGTGGTTATCTGCTTGATCGCTCCCGAGATTGAATCAAAGACGAACAACTGCGCGCCCAGGTCAGTGGGCGAAAGAAAGGCAATCAACTTTCCGTCCGGCGAGACACTCGGGTTGCGCTTGGGCATATCCGGATCGGGCAGCGCGCGCACTTCCCCGCTCTTCGGATCGAGGAAGTAAATCCCGTCCTGCTGTTCGGCCTCTTCCTGCGCCCACACGACTATCGACCCACCGGGTGCGTGGATGTAGCGATGTATCCGGGCAAACTTCCTCTCGCTCAGGCTTCGTTGCTCTTTGCCATCAAAACCGTATTGGAAAAGTGAATGCCTCCCGGTGCGCTCGTCCACCTTGACGAGCAGTACACCTTTGCCGTCGCTTGATAAGCCCGGGTGAATCGACGAGCAGTCGTCTTCAGTAAAGACTTCGGGCTTGCCGCCCGAGACGGTCACCGAGGCGATGTGCAGGGTGCCGAAGGCTGCCTCGGGCAGCGGGCTCTCGTCGGAGGTGAACAGCAACCGCTTTCCGTCGGGGGTGTAGACGGGTTCCTTGTCGCTGAAGGAGTTCGACGTCAACTGGCGTAGTTTGCCTGTTGCGAATTGAAGCGTGTGGATCTCCGGAAAGCTGGTCGAGTCGCTGAAACCGGCGAACGCGACCGACGATCCATCAGGGGACCATCGCGCATCGGTGACGCCCAGTTTGAAGCTCGTTAGCGGCGGGGTTATCGAGCGGTCCGCGATCTTCATCGAGTAGAGATTGGGCGACTCGTCGGGCCGTCGCGCAAGCAGCAGGATCGACTTTCGATCGGGCGAAATCTCGCCTAACGCCGAGAGCCCCATCCCGTGTGTCAACTGCTCAATCTTGAACGGCTCCGGCTCCGGTCTCTTTCTCTTGTCGCCCTTTTTCGAAGCGCTTTGCGGATTAGCGAAACCGGCAAGCAACAGAATAAGAGCAAGCGGCCAGGCGAGCGAGCGCAGCCGTGGTCCGGGGCGATGTGTGATTCGCCAATGGCAACAACGAATGATTTGTCGATTAGCTCTCATTGGGCAGGCAGTAGAATCAGGAACCGGTTCGAATGCTACCACAGCGGCGCGAGCGGGAAAACCGGCGTCGATCGCCAACGTCGTTCGATGACAACTCGTCGCGCCTGACTACTATAAACATCTCACCGCTAACCCTGCTACCGACTTTCGGGTAGTGGTGCAATTGCGTGTTGAGAAGAGTCTTGCCACTAAGTCACTAAGGACACGAAAGGCCCACAAAGCTTTCTTTGTGCTGCTTTGTGCCCTAGTGACTTCGTGGCAGGAGAGGCCGCCACACTCATCAACACATTACCCACTACCGACTTTCGCTGGAAGTTTGATTGGCGAATGTTATGATTTAACCGGGTGAGGACCCAAGCACTGCATGAGTCGATTGATGTTCGTCTACCTTTCCGGCACCGAAAAAGGTAAGACGCGAATCTTCACGCAAGACCACGTCACCATCGGAACTTCGGACGCCTGCGACTTAAGGCTGGTGCCCGAGGAAGGCGGCGTTTTGCCTGACGGCGTTTTAGCGGATGTCTTCGATGAGGACAGCAGCTTCCACCTGGTTCCACGCGGCGAAAACCATTTCGAGCTGACTGTCAACGGTGAAACCCTCGAAGCGAGCGCCCCGGCCGGTCATCCACTTCACGACGGCGACACCCTACATTTCGGACGCGGACTATCTAGCGCGAGCATCTTGTTTCAGGTAATGCCGAAGAACTTTTCGGCCTCGAGCATCGTGCGCCGAGAAGATCGGGAGCTGGAACAAGTATCCGCGCAACCGCCTCACCCTCTCACCGCGACTCTCTTCGTCAAAGAACTATCCGCAAGCTTGTGGGCGGAGATCCCGCTCCGGGCCAAACGCATCGCTATGATCTCGATCGGCGCGATCGCAGTGGTGATGGTGGCTCTGCTGGTGTTTGGATTGATAACCCTGGTCAGAAACACAAATAAGACGGATCGTCTTGCGGAGCAGATATTCGGAATTCAGGCGCGGCGCGACCAGGACCGCGAGTTGATCAAACAGCAACAGGAAGAAATCGAGCGGTTGAGAGAAGTGAGCGAGCAGACTCGGCGCTTCACACAACGGATCGCCGAGGTTTACAGTCCGGGGGTCTGTCTGATCGTTGGCAGCTACAGCTTCATCGAGCGGGGCACGGGAAGAGCGCTCAGGTACGAGACTGCGGACAACACCAGCGATATGCCCATCGACAAGAACGGGAACCTGCGCGCTTCAGTGGACGGCGCTGGATCGAAGGTTCAGATAGACTATACCGGGACCGGCTTTCTGGTTGAAAACGGCTTAATCGCAACCAACAAACACGTCGTGCAGCCGTGGGTTACGGACCAACTCGCTCAGATAATTCTCGCCCAGGGAGGCGGCTTCGCCGCCCGGCTCGACACGCTCGAAGCCTTCTTCCCTTCCATCCAGACGCCGTTCGATCTAAAAGTGAGCGGCACCTCAGTGCAGTATGACATCGCGCTCTGCAAATTCGAGCAAGGCGAGACGGCAGTACCGCTGCTCCCGATCAGCCACGAAGACCCCCGTCAAATCATAGGCGAGCCGGTTGTCCTTCTTGGCTATCCGACCGGCGTGGATGGACTGCTTCAGCGCATCGAGGAGAGCGAACGACGCGAGATAATGAAGGGGCACGGGCAGTCGGCAACCGATGTGGCGGCCGGACTGGCGGCACGCGGACTGATCAGGCCGCTCACGACTACGGGCACGATCAGCGACGCGCTGCCGGGCCGCATAGTTCACAGCGCGCAAACCACCGAAGGCGGGTCCGGCAGCCCAATGTTTGATCGTGACGGCCGCGTCATCGCCATCAATTCGGCCATACTTGCCAACATCGAAGGCAACCAGAGCTTCGGAGGCTCGAACTTCGGCGTCCCGATCAAGCACGCTTACGAGATGATCGAGAATTACGACAAGGACAAGCCGAAGCTCACCGGCCAGCGCTAAACTCATAACAAGACTCTCTGGAGAACTGAGAGACGGGCCCGGCTTCAGCCGAACCGGCCTCCGCCGGAGATCTCGACCCCATCGAATCGCAACAGCTCGTCCTCCTTGGTTGGCGGCGGGATGACTTCGAAGACCACATTGTCGAACTTGCCGTGCCCGCGGTAGAAGGACGTCTTGTAGCCGCGCCGGTTCGTGAACTCAATCAATTGTATGCCCCATTTGCCAAGAGCTGCGTTCTCGGGAATGTGCACACCGATTTCGAAGATGTTCTCGGACAAGCCGTCTTCGGGGCGTATCGACACCTCCCCAACCGCAAGCTTTAACTTGCTCGAGCTTGCCATGCTGAACTGAAAGCACTGAACGAATATCTTGCTGATGCCGATGGGGTCAAAGGCGCTGATACGCAACAGCAGCAGATCACCCGCAACGACTCGAACGTCCGCGGAGTTGTTCACTCCAAGGTTGACAGACATAGTTCGTCACCTTTCTATTAAGCCGGATTCAAAAGTGTGAGGAACCAATGAGAAGGGGCAGCGACCCGACCTGATGCTTTTCTTATTATGCTTACTACCGGCGAGATGATAGCGACGAGCCTGCGAAGCGTCAAGGATAGACTAGTCAGTAGTCCGTAGCCCCTAGTCAGTCGTCCGTAGTTCGCAGCTGGAGTCCAGGAGCAAACGAACTCTCGCATCTGCGTTTCACCGAGGACTCACGCGCGACCAATAACCGCTGACTACCACCTACTGACTACGGACTACTGACTACGGACTACTGACTACTTCTGTCCAAACGGGCGCTGCTTCCCTTCCAGCGCTTCCTTATAAGCTCCGTTCTTCACTTCGCCAAGCGCAATGGCAGCTTCATACTCGGCGACGGCATCCGCTCTGAACTCCTGAAAGTCGTGTATGCGCCCCAGTAATACATGGCTCCACTGAATCAACCAGACTTCAGTTGCGGGCGAGGCATTCTGAATCGCCTTGCGATAAAGATTGATCGCCTGTTTGAGCCGGTCGTGCTGAGCTTGAATCTTATCGTTTTCATCTCCGTTCGGATCCAACTCGACTGGCGAGGACGTTTGATTCAAAACCTGAGCCATGCCGTAAAGCGCTCTCGCGTTGTTCGGCTCTACCGTAAGAATCTCATCAAGTATCGCGCGGGCATCTGAAAACCGCCGCTCTCGAATCAGGTCGTCCGACGCCAGGATCTTGCTTACGACCGTTCTGGTCGCAGGCCCGGTTTCCGTTTTCGACGATGAGGACCGCCGCGCCGCCAAAACGCGAGCAACAACCGGTTCGACCTCTCGGACTCGTCCGCCTTCGCGATCGAACTTGATAGTCGCGACCATCTGGTCGTAAGCGTCTTCAATGTTGATGCCGACCTTCTCATAGCCAAGCAGCGAGTCGTAGAAATGAAACACCAGCACGGCGCCGCGCAAGTACGCCTGCGCGAGATCAAACACTGCGTCGTCTTCGGAGTACGAACCGGGCGTTTGAATTCGGCGCATCCTCACTTCCGTGGCCTGCGCCAGCGACTCGCGCAGCACCAGATACACGCTCGAACTGTATTCCTTCGCTGCCGCCGGAGCCCCGGCTACGAGCTTGACTATGCCGTCCTTGTATTCAAGCGCATTTTTCAGCCGCCGCTCGATCATCGGGTCGAGCACGAACCGGATCATCGCACTGCGCACGGCTTCGGTGTTCGCAACCTTCGACGGTCCGACCACCACAATGTAGTCATCGCCGATGCGCCGCGAGAGAATGTCTTCTTTTTGGTTCAGTATGTCGCCTCGCACAAACGAACTTCCAAACGCGGCAAGCGGGTCGGGTATCACAAAGACCTGGCGCGTCCGGTTCCGAGCGAAGATCGTCCGCCTCTCAATTCTCGATTTGTCTGGCGCAGTCGAGCTGACAACAAGCGGCCTCATGCTGATCACCGTTTCCGGACGACTGTGAAAATAGTCGAGAACCTGATAGATCGTCTCACCGACCGGGCGTCGATAGCGGGCGACTTCCGCCTGACCGAGCGCAGTGTACTTCGGGATCAGCTCCCTGAGACCGCTTTGAACATAGAACTCTCGCAATAGAGTGAGGAACCGTGGGCCACTCGCATCAACATCGGCAAGGATCGCCTGCAGGTCCGGAGGAAGCGGGCGATCGCCGGATTGGTAGATCGAAAACGCGGGAGGCGGAGTCATCAGCAGGCTCAGCGCGGCATAGCGCGCCGCGTCGGCCGGTTCTTCAACGCCAGGCCGGCGATGCGACTTGTAGAAGGCAGCCAGCTTGTCCTTGATTTGAGGATCGAGTTTCGCAAGGTCCTTTCGCAACTCAGCTCGGGCAGGGGAAAGCGATTGGCCGCCCGCTTCGTTGTCAAACCCCGCCGCGTTCAGCGCCGCCATCACAACAAACGTTCGCACATCCGGCTCTATTCGAACGTTCACGTCCCCGGGCGTGATGAACCCGGAAGCGGACTGAGCCTGCGCCGCACTCTTGTCCTGCTGGGATCCGGCTTGCTGTGCAGCGGCGAGCGCCGCGGTAGCAAGAAAAAGAAATAGAGCGAAAACAAACTTCTGCATACAAATAACCATAGCGGCGCTTCGAGAACAGGGTCAACTTGAGGTGGTGCCTAACTTCAACTCCGGCTCTGCGGTTGCCAGGGTTTCGATGATTACTAACCGCCGAGACGCGAAGACGCGAAGGCTACGCAGAGAGAACATCTGTCCAGCTTGACCCCACACTAAAGCTTTTCCGAAACAGACTTTGCTTGCATGAACAACTGCAGATAGTCTCGGCCGCCCGCCTTCGAGTCGGTGCCCGACATATTGAACCCGCCAAACGGATGCACCCCCACATACGCTCCGGTGCACTTGCGATTCAGGTACAGATTGCCGACGTGAAAGTCGTGCCGCGCCTGCTCGAGCCTCGCACGCTCGCGGCTGTACACTGCACCGGTCAATCCAAACTCTGTGTTATTGGCGATATCCAGCGCGTTGTCGTAGTCCTTCGCTCGAAACGCCGCCAACACCGGGCCAAAGATCTCTTCCTGAGATACTCGCGCCATCGGATCGACGTCGCCGATAACCGTGGGCTTGATAAACCATCCGTGCTGGCCGTCACTGAGCGGTCCGCCGCCGGTTAGGAGATTTCCTTCGCCTTGTCCGATCTTGAGGTAGTTCGAGATCGATTCGAACGCGCTCTTGCTGGACACCGGTCCCATCCAGTTTTCCTGTTCTTTTACAGGGCCGGCCTTAAGCTTGTTGGTGCGATCCACTACTCTTCCCACGACTTCGTCGTACACCTGATCGACCACGACCAGTCTCGAGCACGCCGAACACTTCTGACCCGAGAAGCCGAACGCCGCAGCAACGATTCCTTCGGCGGCCCATTCGAGATCAGCCGTTTCGTCCACGACGATCGTATCTTTGCCGCCCATCTCGGCCACTACCCGTTTGATCCACAACTGACCTTCGGCTGTCCTCGCCGCAAGCTCGTTGATGTGCAGGCCAACTTCCTTCGACCCGGTGAATGCGATAAAGCGGGTCCTCGGACTGCCGACCAAATAATCACCGATGCGGCTGCCGCTGCCCGGCACGAAGTTGACCACTCCAGGCGGAAGCGATATGTCTTCAAGCAGCTCGACAAACCTTGCAGCAATAACCGGGCTGTCGCTCGAGGGCTTGAGCACAACAGTGTTGCCGGTAACTACCGAGGCCAGCGTCATGCCGGCCATAATCGCCAGCGGGAAATTCCAGGGAGGAACGACGACACCAACACCGAGCGGGATGTAGTAAAGCTCGTTCTGTTCCCCTGGAAACGCAACAAGCGGCTGCTCCTGGCTGTAGCGGATCATCTCGCGAGCGTAGAACTCGGCGAAGTCGATCGCCTCTGCAACATCGGCGTCGGCTTCGGGCCACGACTTGCCTACCTCCAGGACCATCAGCGCGGTGAACTCAGCTTTGCGCCTTCGAAGCTCCGCGCCGGCTTTGAGCAGATAACGTGCGCGAACTTCGGGGGCGACTTTCTTCCATTGGTGAAATGCGGCGGTCGCTTCGTCGAGCGCTTTGTCGGCGAGCTTTGTGTCGGCCTTGTGAACGAGTCCGACGATTTCATCGAAGTTGGAAGGGTTCGGCGAAGCGAGCATATCGCCGGTTGTGTACTTTTTCCCGCCGATGACAAGCGGGTACTCGCGGCCGAATTGCGATTCGACGTTGGCGATCGCTTCGCGCATAACAGCCGCGTTGCGCTCGTTGTTGAAGTCGGTTAACGGTTCGTTTTGAAATGGTGGGAGCATGTGAATTCCTTTCGCATGTTGACGTGGGTGGATTAAGAAAGCTATCAACCGCCTCCCGCGCTAGTCAACTAACGCAACGGTGGGATCTCAGTCTGCTTGAGGACACGAAGCCGGACATCTCGCTAACCGCAAGACGCAAAGACGCCGAGGAAGAGACTCTAAGTTGCACTCCGCGTCTTTGCCTTGAAGAGTACCCCGAGCCTCTCGAATCGCAGTACCTCAACATCGCGGCGATTTATCTCGCCGGCTGGTTTGAGGTTGATTTCGCTTTCGGCAAGCTCACCAGATTCGCAATCAGCCTGTACGCGCCGGGCACACCTTTTGGCAACTGCCTGAACCACGCGTACGCCGTGTAGACATACAGCCCCTTCCCGTACTCGGCGATCACTTCCCCTCCCTTCAAGTCAGGCTCGCCCGGGTCGTGACAAGCCATCAGCGGCTTGAACTTCGGATCCCAATCGCCCAGGAAATAAGCCCCGCGCTCCTGCACCCAGCCGAAGAAGTCGCGCTCGGTGATCTTGTTTGGAAAATTGAAGCGAGGATGATTCGGCTCAAGTATCGTCACACGAGCCGTCTCGTCAGTCACGCGCAACGGCCGGGCGTCCGGCTTCGGAAACCTTGGGAACTCGCCGCTGATAAACTGAGCATCAGTGAATGCCAGTATTAGCAGTTTTCTTCGCGCGTACTCGACCAACCGAGAGTTGTACTCCGCGAGCTCGGAAAGCAAAGCCGCGCCGGGGCCGACTACGATCACGTCAAGCTGAGAAAGATCGCCGGCCAGTTCGCTTGGTTCAAGAGCGCGCGCTTCGAGCCCCGCGCTTCGCATAGACTCGAGCATCTTATCGCCGACGCCGCCGATGAATCCGGCCATTGGCTTTGTTAACTTCGTGGGGAACGCCGAGGCGATGTCCGCTTCGTTGAGATAGAAGAGGCGCGGCTCGGGGTCCGGAAGCCGGTCACGCTGCGCCGGCGCTTCTTTTCCCGTTCGATAAGGCGCGAACCCGCCAGTCTCGAAGTTCCCCCTGCTGTACTGCACGATGTAGGTGCCGCCACGATTTGTGTACTCCATCAGTCGCGCGTTGTTGGCAATCACGTCGGGTCTGACTTCGTAGACACGAACGCCGGCGACTATCGCGTCGTAGCCGCTGAGATCGCCGGACGCGAGCTCCTTCGAGTCGATCGTCTTTACGTCCACGCCGATTCGTTTTAGGGCTTCGGCAAAGTCGTCGCCGGCCCCTTCGATGTAGCCGACCTTCAAGCCCGGCGCGGCCTTCACGTCAATCACCTCTGCGTTAGCCGTCGCGTCTTGATACACAAACCGCGACTCGATGTGAGGGTACGCGATAACCTGATAGCCCTGCCTGTACAAAGTCTCGCCGATGGTTGCGACTGCGGTGATCTGCCGAATGACCTGATTGCTTGTCGCCGGGACGGTCACCGTGAAGCTAAACGCGGCGCGCTGTCCCTCACGCTTGAGATCGAAATTCGAACTCGGCGGTTCAACACTCCATTGCAACGCCTGGTCGAGCTTTACCGCGCCGCGAGCGCCGTCTTTCGCGTTGTTTGTTATTGCGACCGTGACCTCGCGGCGTTGCGG
>JBASRN010000021.1:0-17493 GCA_049273855.1 Blastocatellia bacterium | reverse complement strand
GCCCAAGGTCGCGGCGTCAGTGTCCACGCTAAGTCTGGAGGCAGCCACGGAGGGCAGCCCCTACAATCGAATTGCTGACCGCTGGTAGTTAAGGTGAGCACAAGCGTAACAACAGGTGTCAAGGCTACGAGAGGCGGGCTTGGCGCGGAGGCGGCAGGGCCGGGCGGACCGTTTGATCCCGGCCCGGGCGGCGGAGGAGACGATTGGCCGCCGGGCTTTACCCGCGAAGACGCAATCGAGCCTGACAAATACCGAATCGGCATTTGGGTCGCGCTCGCCGGCATCTTGATGCTCTTCATCGCGTTGACCAGCGCGCTGGTTGTGCGAAAGAGTCCTGCGTTAAACGGAGGTCAGCTCGACTGGGTAGCCCTTCAGGTCCCCACTCTGCTTTGGATCAACACGGTCGTGCTGGTGATAAGCAGCGCGACGATGGAGCTTTCGCGGAGGGCGCTCGCGCGAAACGACTACGGCAGTCTCAAGCGATGGATCGTTGCTACAACGTTGCTCGGAGCTTTCTTTCTGGTTGGACAGGTGATCGCGTGGAAGCAATTGGCGGCCCAGGGAATCTACGTCAACAGTCATCCGCACAGCTCGTTTTTCTATCTGTTTACGAGTCTTCACGCATTGCACTTGCTTGGTGGGGTGATCGCGCTGTGCTATGTGACCGTGAACGCGTTGCGGATGCGAATCGGAATGAAGCAGCGAACAGCGGTCGGCGTGACCGCGACTTACTGGCACTTTATGGATGGGTTGTGGGTATACCTTTTTGTGCTGCTGTTCTTCTGGAAATGACTCTCACTGGAGGTGCATGAATGGCTGAAGCGAAGGCTGTGAGTCTGGCAGACGAGTGGGGAGGCGGTACGCTTCCGTATCGAGTGAGTCACCGCAAGCTCGGGATGTGGCTGTTCATCATGTCGGACTCGTTGACGTTCGGGGCGCTGTTGACGACATACGCCTACGCGCGATTGTCCAGCGTCGAGTGGCCCACGCCTTTCCAGTTCGAAACGAGCGTGGTGTTTTCCACGTTGATGACGCTTGTACTGCTGTCCAGCAGCTTGACGATGGTCTTTGCCGTAGCCGCAGCAAAGAAGCGGGACAAAAAGAAAGCGCGGCTGTGGATTCTGGCGACGATGTTGTTCGGCACCGCATTCATCGTGCTTCACGGCTACGAGTGGATGCACCTGATTATCGATGAAGGACTGACGCCGTTTCAGCTTCCGACCGAATGGGCGCATCGATGGCCTCACGCTTCGCCGTTGTTTGGCTCCGCTTTCTTTGGCATAACCGGGCTGCACATGTTCCACGTCTTTACCGGCGTCCTGTATCTTGGAGTCATCGCCGGGCGCATTCGCAAGTTCACGGCGGACGACGTCGAAGTGAGCGGCCTGTACTGGCACTTCGTCGACCTGGTGTGGATGTTCGTGTTCCCGCTGATTTATTTGATGTCAGTTGACTTCAGACCGGGATCGTAGGAGCACACTAACGAGTTAGTGAGGATTAGCCATGGAGCAATCAAAGGCCAAAGGCAATGAGATAAAGAGATTGAATCTCGTGCTGCTTGGGGCAGCAGGAATCGCATTCCTGGTTGCCGTCTGGACCGCGGTCAGCAACCAGATGAGAGGCGGAACCGACGACCTGTTCTTTATCCTGGTCTGTTTGCTCCTCGCCGGGTTGTTCGCCATCAATCCGTTGATGTGGGCAAAACAGAGCGGAATGTTCGCGGCCAGCGCCGAGGAGGACGAACCCATGCCGGCTCACGAGATCGAAGAACATCACGGCGGCGGCAATCGCGAGAACGTCATCATCTGGGGTGGCTTGCTGGCGCTGACAGCCGTTGAAGTCGTGCTGGCCTACATTCACCTCAACCCCGCCCTGATGCTCCTCATCCTGATGCTTCTGTCGGTAGTAAAGGCGGCCTTGATCGTCGCTTACTTTATGCATCTCAAGTTCGAGCGATTCAGTTTGGTCATGACGATCGTTCCGACGCTCATAGTGTTGTTCGTCTTGTTCGGCATCTTCTTCCCGGACAGCAACCGCGCGCGCAATCTGCGCCCCGCGATGGAAGTTCAGGAGCAACCAGCCGAGCACGGCTCTTCAGCGGACCAAGGAGAGCGATGAAGCCGCTTCGTGTCTTAGCGCTGGCTTGTTCGGTAGTCTTGTTGATAGCGCTCGTGTGCGCACCCTCATTGGCGCAATGCGCGATGTGCGGAGCGTCTGTCCGTAATTCGGCGGATGCAGAGGCGGCTTCGAGTACGTTGGACCTGGCGGCGATGATTTTGCTGGTGCCGCCGGTAACCATCTTTGCAGGACTGTTCGGCGTCTTCTATCGCTTTCGCAACGTTCAAGGTGGACGGGCCAGACGCTTGCCGTTAGAAGAGCCGGACGTCGACGGAGATTTGCCTTCGAAGTCTTGATTTGTGCCTGCAGAAGCGCTGGCCCTCTATATGCCCATTCATCTGTTCCCTCCCATCAATGCGACCTTGAATGCGATGAGCGGGGTACTGATCGTAATTGGGTTTCTTCTTATCCGCCGCAAAAGAGTCGCGCTTCACCGCGCGTGTATGATCGGAGCGGTCACCTGCTCCAGTCTGTTTCTGATTTCATATGTGACCTATCACATCGGCTTCGGAGCTGGAGTGACTCGATTTGCCGGGACTGGATGGGTGCGGCCGGTGTACTACGTTATCCTGGTTTCCCACACAATTCTCGCGATCACCGTCGTGCCCTTCATCATTGTTACGCTGACACGTGCGCTTCGCGGTCAGTTCGCCCGGCACCGCGCGGTCGCGCGATATACGTTTCCGGTGTGGCTGTATGTCTCGGTCACCGGCGTGATCGTGTACTTCATGCTTTATCACATCTACCCTTCGCGATAGTCTTTGAAAGATGAAGCCGCGCGCTACAGTGATCGACCGGTCGGAAGCTCAGAGAGAAATGGAGGTCGTCGCCGACCTGCCGGGGTTTCCGTTCGAGACGTTCGATCAGATGCAAGCGGCAGCCGCGATCAAGAGCTTCAACATCGGGGTCGATCCATTGGCGGCAGCGAACTGGGCGAACAGGTTCAACAGCGGCATCAGAAAGGCTTTGGTCACCGTACTGTCGTTGCTGCTGGTGATCGCCGCCGCAGCCTCGATGATCACGGCGGTGGTCACGAGCAACTTCTGGCTGTTTGCGGCCGCGCCGATCCAGGCGGTGGTGTTCCATGTTTCGCATCCAGCGTCGCCGATTCGCAAGTGGGTCACGATTTGCGGCGCAGTGTCGGTCGCGGTGTTTGTTGATCTTCTGTTTAATGGTTGGGTGACGGCCGCGACGCTTGTCGCTTACGCGGGGCTGACGTTTGCCGCGGTTCGAGCTGCGGCGTTCATAACCAACTCTTCGTTTCGCAAAGCGCTGCTTAGAGATGAAGAGTTGTTTCTTGCGGCATTCGCAAGCGGCGCTTGCACCTTGCGCAACAACCGCACGAATCGAGTCTATGGAGTAGAATGCGAATAGCTGTAGGGGAGGCCCTCCGTGGCCTCCCCTCGACCAAAAGAAAAGAAATCGCTCGCCATCGACCTGGCTCGAAGCGATTGATAGATTTTGCTGTGAGGGGAGGCCACGGAGGGCCTCCCGTACAGGAAGAGCAGAATGACGGCAGACGAACCCATTCACGACGAGAGCCCCGCGCCGCGCACCGGGCCGAGTCGCAAGTACCCGTGGGCGATTGTCGTAGTCATTGTCTTGTTTGTAATCATCCCGTTCTTTTCGTGGTACGGGACGTGGTTTGGCCGTCCTCTTTCCGACGCGAAGATGGAACAATACCTCCACGACCACGAAAAGCCTCGCAACGTTCAGCACGCGCTCACGCTGATCAGCCAGAGAATCGTCGACGGCGACCAGACCGTTAAGCGTTGGTATCCCGCGATCCTCGAAGCCGCCTCCAACGACTCGCCCGAGGTTCGTTCGACTGCTGCGTGGGTGATGGGCCAGGACAATGCTTATCAGGACTTTCACCCGAGGCTCACTGCGCTGCTTTCGGACCCGCATCCGGGAGTGCGGCATAATGCGGCGCTGGCGCTGGTCAGATTCGGCGATGCATCCGCGCGGCCCGAGCTTGTCGAGATGCTTAAACCAACTACTCTGCGCGCGGCTGCTGGCGGAACGGTTGAGCTGCTGGTTGAGGACGAGGGCGCTGCTTTGGCTGCGGGCGCTCCGTTGGTTCGCATCAAGAAGGACGATGGTCAGATAGTCGAGATGCGCGCGCCTGAAGGGGGGCGTATCGAGTCGATTGCCGTTGCCGACATGGGCACAATCTCGGAGTCTGCCGAGCTGATGACTCTGTTGCCGGAAGGCGAGCAGGTTCGAAGCGCGCTGGTAGCGCTTTACATCGTCGGCCAGCCGGAAGATATTCCGTTTATCCAGCGCTACACACGTGCGACTTCGGGTCTACCCGACAGCGTGCCGAAGCAGGCTTTGTCGACGATTGGAGCTATTAGAGAGAGAGCGGAGAGGAGGTAGCGATCGTCATTGATCGGTTGCCTCATGGATTCAGCGTTACTCCTGTGCGCGACTCCCATTCGGCCACATCCATCATCTCGATCGCGTCCCAGGGACAGCCTTCAAGGAAAGTCCCATCCGGTCCTTTGCTCGTGCACAGCTTGCACCCGATGCACAGGTTGGGATCGACTTCGATGCGACCGCCTGGGTAGTACTCGGCGTCGGGCACCCAGAACATGCAAGCATCGACCGGGCAGTACTCGACGCACGCGGGCGAGCCGGCGCAACCGGTGCAGTTGTCCAGGATGACGGCGAGAATCTTTGGTTTCTTTTTGCGCAGGTCCGGGCGACCATGCGACATCGGTTCCAGCTTTTCGAATGTGTCGATCAACTCCGCAGCCTCAGCCATCGTTTCGCTTCTCCTGGTTCGTATGATTTCGTGTTAGTGGAACTGCTTTGCTTGACTAAAGAGAATCTATCAAAAAAACGGCGAACATACAAAGAAGAGGTCCGTGCGGGTAGTGTCCTGATTTCGAATGTCTTCTTTGCGTAACCTCCGCGGCTCCCCGGCTCCGCGGTCAGTTAGCGCCGGAATCCTGCCGACCGCGGAGGCGCCGAGACGCGGAGGCCGCGCAGAGAATCTCTTCTTTTCCCCGTCACTTCTTTTGGCGATTCGAGTCTCTCTCTCTGGTCATGCGGCTGAGCTCTTCTTCGTACTTCTTCAGCTCATCCGAAGTGAGTTGCGGTCTGGCGACCGCGATGTACTTCTTCATGTGTTCGACCGCCGATACAAACCTCTGATTGCTCGCATAAGCGGACGCAAGGGTCAGGTGAGCGTTTGGGAAGTTTTTCAACGCGGGCATCGACGCGCTCAGCTTGAGCGCTCTCTCGCCGTCCTCGATGGCCCTCGCAAGGTCGCCCTTTAGAAGATGGTTCAGCGCGCTCGTCTCCAGCACCAGCGCAAGCCGCGACTTGTCGGTCAAGTTCTGTGACAGCCGCAGCGCCTCGGTGAGATATGTGCGAGCTTCGTCCAGGTAGGCATCAGGGTTCGCGATCGCGTCGTCGAAGTAGACCACGCGGGTCAGCGTCTTTCCGAGCATGTGCTGAGCCTCGGCCATCGCCGAATCGTTGCGATACCTGCCGCCCCCGAAAATCAAATGCGAGATCGACAGTCCCTTGAGGGCGCGAGACGCCGAGACCTTTTTCTGCGACACGATCGCGAAAAGCTCCAGCGCATCGCGTGATTCTTTGACCGCCTGCTCGCGCTTCTGTTTTGAGTCTTGATGAGTAAGTACATCTGCGAGGATCAAACGCGCCGGCGGCGATTTTGGGTTGATCCGCTTCGCTTTCAAGAGGGTTCGTTCGGCGCCGATGTAATCCTTCTTGAAGAACAGCACGTCGCCAAGCACCACGTGCGGATAGTCCCAATTTGGGTGGCGGCGAATAACGCTTCGAAGCGAAGGCTCGACTTCGCCCGGATCGAGGTTCAGTTGGAACCTCGCTTCGGCGAGGAAAGTCTCGGTTTCGAAGTCACTCTTGCGAACCGCCACCGCTTCCTGAAAACTAGTGACCGCGTCGGCCTTGCGCCCCATGGATTGCTCGGCCCGCCCACGATAGACCAGCGCGTCGGGATAAGGACTGCCGCCGTTTTTCTTTATAGCTTCGTTGAATTTCTCAATAGCTTGATCGGTTTTCTTCTTGTTGAAGAAGTCAACGCCGTCGAGAAACGCCTCCTTGGCGGCCTTTGAAGGCTCACGCGTTTCGCCAAAGTAAACGTTGACAAGGCTCTCGGGTGGCGGAACGACCGCGTCCTCGTCGCTCTGGCTTAGAGTGAGGTTCACTTCGACAAACCGCGACTTGCCCGATTCGATGCGGGCCTCGCGCTCGCGCTTGACACCGTCCATCGTGAACGACAAACGTCGAGTCCCGGTTGGCACTCGTCTGGTTATTTCGCGCTTGCTGCTTATGATCCCGGTCTCCGCGCCGTCAATCGAAACGGTGACGCCCTCAAGATCAGGCGCGCGAATCACAAGCGAGCCGCATTGAGTCGGGTCATTGCATGAGCCCGGCACGAGCGACAGCGGAATAGTGTTAGCCTCGATGGTTGTCGTGTTCCCACCGGGATGCTGCGGCGTTTCCCCGGTCAGCTCGGGCACTTTTTTTTGAACGTAGTTCTTCAGTTCGAGAAATGTCACGACCCCGTCAGCCGGGTCAGTATCGGCATTCCCACGCAAGCCCTCGAGCAGGCAATAGCTAAAGACTCCTTGTCCCTGGCCTTGTCCTTGATTGAGGTTGTCGAGCTCGAGAGAGACTTCGGTTTGGTCTGCGGCCCAGATATAGCCGACGCCCGACACGTCCGCCTCCCTAAGCTTCTCTATCAGGTCCGAGTTTGCGCGCTTGCTCACCTCGGCGCCGCGCCCTGCCATCACTATTGCCGCGCTGTGACAGGTGTCCGACAGCACGAGCCCCTGCTTGGCGGGAATCTGTTTGACCGCGTCCTGAAACGCCGACATCGGGAGCGCGGTGTTCTGCATATTGCTGAGGTCGCTGTCATATAGAACAAAGTAAGGGACCTCGATCGTCCGACCGAGCCTGGCGTCGTACTGCGGCGCGAGAACTCCATGAGTTGCAATAAAAGTGACGAAGAAATCGTCGGGTTTCGTTTTTCGAAGCGCTGCAAGCGCGTTCTCGACTTCCGCCTTTGTTGCTTTTTCGTCCTTGAGCAGGAAGATGTGGTCTTCAGCGAAGCCCCCGCCTTCCTCGCTTCTCAGAAACGCATGAATTGCTTGAGCGTCGTCGCCCGCATACTTGAGATTCGAGATCTGATTGCCGCGGACGTTTTGATCGCCGTTCTTAAAGCGCGACACGCCGATCAACAGCGCCCACAGTTCGACGTTCTGCGCGGTTTTACTCTCCTTGCGGGGTGCGCCGACCCGAAGGAGACCGCGCTCCTGCTGCTGCGCCCGAGCTGGCACCGCCGCAAGAACGATAAAGCAGCTAAGCAGCAGCAACCCGGCGGCCCTGACGCTGCGATTGCCTTCCTTGTTCATACTAACCTCTCCCACAACTTGTTACGCTTTCGGCGTCGTTGGATTGGCAGGTGCAATTAAGGGTTCACATCGGGAGGAGGCACGGCACGTATCGGCTCGTCGCTCCCGAACACGTCGCCGATGATCAGGCCCGTGACGAGCCCCGCCGCAAGCACACCTGCAACGATCAAGGTGTTCTGCTGGCTCCAGAAGCCCTTGCTCTGCACTTGCACCCTGTAGGTGTAGGTTATATCGGTTCCCTGGACCCTGGCGATCAGGGTGCCCGCGCATTTAAGTGCGCCGACGGTGTACGGGACTGTCGCGATGCCACGACTGTCAGTCTTCTCTGTGAAAGTGGCTCCCGCTGCCACTCCCAACCCAAGCGTTCCCAGACACGGATCGCCGAGCGAGAAAAGGATCGGGACGTCTGCCACCGGCCTGTCGTTTTCATCGGTGACCTGAATCTGAACCTGGCGGGTGCTGCGCGCGGCGACGCTTATCGAGCCGCCTTGCCCGGCCGGTGGTCGAAGGATATATCGCGGCTGAGGCAACTGTTCCAGCGCCTCGACGTGACCTGCAGCGACTCTGAGCACCGGATAGCCATCGAGAACGCCGAGGGTGAAGCGCGAGCCCGGCGAAGCGGTGAAGGCGGAGCCGGCGGCTTCCACATACGCGCCCGCTTCGGGCCGAAGCTTGAAGTTGACGCCGCCACGCACAATCGAAGCGACCAGCACCTGCAATCCGTCGTCGGCCGGAACGACCCCGAACCTGGCAGAGGTGCCCTTAGAGAGTGTGGCCTCGCCCGTAAAATCGAACGACACCCGCACCATTGCGTATGCGGGCGCCTGGATCAGTTCGCCGCCCCAGACAGGCTGCTCGCCCGCGGCAACCCTGCCGTCGATCAACGCGGCTCCGGGTTCGATCAGGTTCCCAACGATTGCGCCGATCGGACTGAACCGCTCGGTTACACGCAGACGAATTGGCTTGTCTTCTCCGGCGCTGTGGAGCGCTGCGGCAGGACCGGGAGCAAGGCCCAGAACCAGAGCCACAACTAGCAACCACACGGTCACTGAGTGCGTCGTTTTCATTTGTTCTTCCTCCTGATTGTGGGCCTGACTTCGGCGAAACTAGATCGAGCCTCGGTTTACCGATGGCTGACGACTATATTACTCTTTTTGAGCATTTGAGCAAAGATCAGGCCTGTCTGTCACTATTGATTGCAGCGCTGCCGAAGTCCCGCGAGACAACGGTCGCATTGTTGGAGAGGCTTGGAGGTTGTCATTATGCCGGAGACCCCGCATGTCGAGCGCCACTTCACATCGAGCGAAGCCGTTAGGGACATAGTCCTGGGAATGGCCGACGGCCTGACCGTGCCTTTTGCCCTGGCGGCCGGACTGACAGGCGTGGTTGCTGCCGGCAACATAATCGTCACAGCCGGACTAGCAGAGATTGCGGCGGGCGCAATAGCGATGGGGCTCGGCGGCTACCTTGCGGCAAAAAGCGAAGCCGAACACTATGCGAGCGAGCGACGAAGAGAAGGTCGCGAGGTCCGCGAGATTCCAGATGAAGAGAGGGAAGAAGTCGCACGGGTCTTTCAAGGCTACGGTTTGACCGCCGACGAGATCAGTCCGGTTGTAGAAGCGCTCAGCAACCGTCCTCAAGCCTGGATAGATTTCATGATGCGGTTCGAGCTTGGGCTTGAGGAACCGCAATCGAAGCGCGCTCGCGACAGCGCGCTGACCATCGCAGCGGCCTATGTAGCGGGTGGGCTGATCCCGCTTGCCCCTTATATGATCGTTTCCAGCGTGCGGGAAGCATTATTGTTCTCGATCGGGTTTACGCTTGCGGCGCTGTTCGTTTTCGGGTTCGTGAAAGGGAAGTTCACCACCGCAAGGCCGCTTCGCAGCGCGGTTCAGACCACGCTAATCGGGGCGCTGGCAGCGGCCGCTGCGTTCCTGATCGCGACCGCGCTTTCTTGAATCGCCAATCGCGCGAGAGCCGGTGTATGATGGCGGTTCGCTTAAGAAGAATGTCAAGGAGGCAATCATGCTTTTCGGAATTACGATGTTCGCGACCGACTACGCGATTCGCCCGGATGATCTGGCTCTTGAAGCCGAAGGACGGGGCTTCGAATCGCTCTGGCTGCCCGAGCATACTCACATCCCGGCTAACCGGCGAAGTCCCTGGCCCGGCGGCGGAGACCTGCCCAAGGAGTACTGGCACAGTCACGATCTGTTCGTCGCTTTGACCGCGGCCGCCGCGGCGACGACCAGGCTCCGGATCGCAAGCGGGATCTGCCTTATCGTCGAACGCGATCCGATCACCACCGCCAAAGAGGTCGCAAGTCTCGATTTTCTTTCGGGCGGCCGGTTCCTGTTCGGGATTGGCGGAGGGTGGAACGCCGAAGAGATGGAGAACCACGGCACCGAGTTCAAGAAGCGGTGGCGGGTGCTGCGCGAGCGCGTGCTTGCGATGAAAGAGATCTGGACCAAGGACGAAGCCGAGTACCACGGCGAGTTCGTGAACTTCGATAAGATGTGGTCCTATCCAA
Organism: Blastocatellia bacterium; assembly: GCA_049273855.1. Lineage (GTDB taxonomy): Bacteria > Acidobacteriota > Blastocatellia > UBA7656 > UBA7656 > Onstottus_B. The sequence goes on along the minus strand of JBASRN010000021.1, from coordinate 7,437 downwards.
AGCCCGTGCAGAAACCGTATCCACCGGTATTGATGGGCGGCGATGGACCCACGACTTTTGATCGCGTGGTCGAGTTCTGCGATGGCTGGACGCCGATCGGGTATCGAATGACCGGATTGACGGAAAAGATCGCCGAGCTTCATCGGCGCGCCCAGGCCGCTGGCCGCGATCCCAAATCGATCTCGATTTCAATTTTCGGCGCTAAACCGGACCCGGCTGCGCTCGACGGATTGCGCACGGCCGGCGTCGATCGCGCAGTGTTCATGGTGCCAAGCGGAGAGCGCGACTCGGTGCTCCCGCTGCTGGACAAGTATGCGGCCCTGATAAGTTAACGAATGGGGCGATGAATGATGCACAGGCTGAAAGGGGAACGCGCCACCAAGATACAACGACACGAAGCTGCACCAAGTCAGCGATGGAGTATGGTGTGGGCTTTGTGCTTCTTGGTGCCTTCGTGGCCTGGTGGCGATGGATTGGTTTTCAGCTTGCTACAGTCTTGAGTCTCGGAAGGGCCAGTCCTGATCATCTACATTACACAGAAACTCCCACGGGAGCGGAAGGCCTTCCGCTCCCGAGTGAGTAAATGAAAGATCGGAACGCTCGTTCTTAGCATTTGCCTTCTCGCTAGAACAACGGCTTCAAGTCGGGCTCAACCCAACTCGTGCGCGCCCGCCACGACATCAGCCGCTCGCGAGTATAGTACTCGAACGGCAGGTTCCTGTTCCCAAACAAGCGCAGCATTCCATTGGCAAGCGCGAGGATCGACCTCCCCTCGGAAGCCTGCCAGAGATAGAAGCTCACCGCGCACGTCCAGAACAACGTCATCGTTTCGTGATACCCGCCGGTTGGCGTCATCCGAACTCCGTTTGCCTTGTTGTAGCGCTTGATACCCGAACGAATCGACATCGTTGCCTCCTGCGCCGAGCGATTCATCAGGTACCAGAGCGCGACCGTCAGATGAGCGTCGTGGGTCCACTCCGGCCTGGGCAGAGTGCAAGCCTCGAACGCACGCACAAGCCGCTCGATCTCTTCACTCGTATGGTACGGCCGAACGCCTGCTTCAAGGCGATTAGCCGGTTTTCTCTCTCTTACTTGAACCGCTCTGGCCATGATGACCTCCTTTCTCGGGCTGACATGTCCCTCCCGAATAGATCAAACAACCGACAAAAAAGGAGCGGCGTATCCGAACATCGGTTCAGAAACGGCCCCGCTCCTAAAAACTCTAAGCTCTAAGTGAGATTTGGGAGCGGGAGATCCGCTCCCGCTGAATCACTGCTCGCGACGGCTAACGTCAACGCATTGCTGCAGTTGTGTAGCTGATGGCGATTGGGAAAGGGCGAGGGCGCCAAAAAACACATCAACCCTCGCGATCGCAATCGCTATTCGGTTGTGTTCTTTTAGCGTCATCGTTTGAATCTCCTGACCGCGAAGTCAAAAGGGAATCGTCATTCTCCATGTCCTGTGCAGACCTGTCAACAACTTTTTAGTCGTGTCCTGAAAACTTTTTCCAGACGATCTGCGCCAGGCTTTCGTGAGGAAGCATCCGAGCGAGGGCTTTACGGAGCGAACGCTTGACCGAGCCGAACCGGTACTGTAGCTTCTGAATCGGAGTCGTTGCAGAGTCGAAACCCGAAGAACCCGCGCCGATTGTTGGAAATACTATCAGGTGGTAACCCGCAATGAGTGAGAGCATTCAAATCCGTGAACCGCTTTTTAAGCTTCTGGTCAGGTTCGGGAATGGCGAGACAATCAACTACATTCTCACCGATCCGATAGACGCGCGCTTGATGACGCCTGAGACGAAGTACGTCGTAATCTCTTCGTTCTCACGCGAGAAACCAAGCGAGTGCACCGATGTTACCGTCATCAACGTTCGCGACCTGACGTTTATCAGGACCGAACGCGTGACGCTTGATCAATTGAGCACAAGACTGGCCGGGATGCGTTCGTCCAGCGACGACAAGCTGCCCAAAACTCTCGCCCAACTAAGGTTCATCTGAGCTAGTCTTTTCAGGTAGATCATCGAGACTCGATCATGTTTCAACCGCTTACATCGGCGAGCCGGATCCTCTCGGGACTGGTTCTCGCCTGTCTTGTTGCGTCGCTCACCGTCGAGGCGCGGGCGATTCGCTTGCTGGCGAGTGACGAAGCGCCCGCCGAGTTCGAAGCGGCTCGCGCTTACGAGCATGTCAAGAGGATGGTCGAGATCGGACCGCGTCCGCCGGGTTCGGAAGCGATCAAGAAAGCTCAGGACTACATCATCCGCGAGTTGAAGGGTTACGGGCTGAAGGTGATCGAGAACAGCTTCCAGGCTAAGACCACACGCGGGCCGGTCGCGATGAAGAACATCATTGGAGAGCTGCCGGGACAACGCTCCGACATTGTTCTGATCTCCGGGCACTACGATACGAAGGCGCAAGCAGGGTTCGTTGGCGCCAACGATGGCGGGTCGAGTACGGCAGCAGTCCTCGAGATGGCCCGCGCTCTTGCAAAGACCAGGCTTGAATACACTGTCTGGTTTGTTTTCTTCGACGGGGAAGAAGCGTTCGTCGATTGGAGCGCTAACAACGGTATGGATAATACCTACGGCAGCCGCCATCTAGTGTCGAAGCTGACAAGCGATGGCACGCTCCAGCGCGTGAAAGCAATGCTGCTTGTCGATATGATCGGCGACAAGAACCTCGACATGTTGCGGGATGCCGAATCGACTCCGTGGATGGTTCAGGCGATCTGGAAGACCGCCCGACGGCTCGGCCACGCGAAACACTTTCTCGAAGCCGAAGGCGCCTACTCCGATGACCACGTACCGTTTAAGGAAGCCGGGGTGCCGGTTGTGGACCTGATCGATTTCAACTACGGTCCGTCGAATCAATACTGGCACACCAATCAGGACACGCTCGACAAGGTTAGCGGTGCGAGCCTGAAAGTTGTTGGCGACGTCGTCATCGCGGCCCTTCCGGAAATCTTCAACCAGCTAAACACGCGAAACGGAAAACCCTAGCAGGCTGCTGAAAAAGGTAGGGCGCCACCAACACACAAAGATACGAAGCTGCACCAAGTCAGTGATTGCAATAGGATTGTGGGCTCTGTGTTCCTTGATGCCCTCGTGGCTTAGTGGCGATGGGTTGGTTTTTCAGCAGCCTAGGCGGACGAGCTCGCAGCCGGCATCCGCCCACTTCTACGGAGGACTCGCCTTTGAAGCGCGTAGCCGTCATCCCCGGCGATGGGATAGGACCCGAAGTCATCAATGAAGCCGTGCGCACGATCGAAGCGGCGCGTGATCTTTTCGGCTTCGAGATTTCGCTCGAGCATTTCGACTGGGGGGCCGAGAAGTACTTATCCAGCGGCGTCGGAATGCCCGAAGGCGCGCTTGAGATGCTCTCCGCCGAATACGACGCGATACTCGCCGGCGCGTTCGGCGATCCTCGAGTTCCCGACAACAAACATGCCGCCGACATCCTGCTTGGAATGAGGTTCGGCCTAGACCTGTACATCAACCTTCGTCCGATCAAACTCATCGACGAGCGGCTCTGCCCGTTGAAGGGACGCAACGCCGAAGAGATCGACTTCGTTGTGTTTCGAGAGAACACCGAAGGCCTGTACGTCTTCATGGGAGGGAACTTCAAGAAGGGAACTCCCGAGGAGATCGCGATCCAGGAAGAGGTCAACACGAGACGTGGGGTTGAGCGAATCATCACCGCGGCTTTTGAGTATGCTCGCCGGAATGGCCGCAAGCGCGTCACGATGAGCGACAAATCAAACGTGCTGACCTACGGCCACGACCTCTGGCAGCGGACCTTCAAAGCCGTGGCCGCGCGCTATCCGGACATCGAAACAAACCATTTCTACATAGACGTTCTCACCATGTGGATGGTGCTTGATCCCGGACGCTTCGACGTGATCGTGACCTGCAATCTATTCGGCGACATCATCACCGACCTGGGCGCGGGGCTGCAGGGAGGTCTGGGGATGGCGGCGTCCGGGAACATTCACCCGGGCAGAGTGTCTCTGTTCGAGCCGGTTCACGGAAGCGCCCCTAACTTCGCCGGCAAGAATGTATCGAACCCAATCGCTTCGATCCTCACCGCGGCAATGATGCTCGAGTACATCGGCTTCAAGGAACCTGCCGACAAGATTGAACACGCGGTTGAAGAATCAGTCAGAGCGGGCGAGACGACGAAAGACATAGGCGGGACGCTTTCTACTACAGCGGCCGGCGACGCAATAAGGCGACGCCTGCGGGTCTGAGGGAGGCTGGTTACCGGTCCTTCGAACGAGTGATACCAATCTGAACGCCGGTTTACCGACGGCTATCAACTCGGAGGTCAAAGATCAGCTCCTTGCGAGTTGGCTGCCGGAGCTGATGTTTCTCCCGCGAAATGCTTAGGCTTCCCGCGCAAAGGGGAAACATACCAACCGAGTATCGCAGCGATAATCAGCAGGCCCCCGCCCAGTACCAGAACCACGTTTACGCCGGTGATCTCTATCAGAACTCCTGCCAGAAGCAGGCCAATCGGCCCGCCGGCGAACCTGATTGCTGTGAGAGAGGTGAAGACCTGGCCCGCAAATACTTTGGGTGTTTGTTCTTGCAGGACAGTCTGTTCCAAAGGGTTGCTTGCCCCCAACAATAAGCCTGCCAGTGCGGAAGAAAGTGCAACACCAGACTGAGTTGTTGTAACTCCACAGAAGACGATTGCAAAAGCAGCTATCAACAAGCCACCGTAAAAAATAAATGAGCGAGAGAAAAAGCCGCTAATCTTCGAGAACGATAAGGCGCCAATAGTTGCACTAATGCCAAAGGCTGACAAACACATCCCAAGCAAAGTGGGGTTGCCAAAAACCTGGATCGCTAACACCGGAAGCAGTAACACCAGAAAAGGCAGGATCACGAAGTTGGCAATCATTCCCGTAACCGCCAGCGTTCTAAGCTGCGGCTGACCGAAAACGAAACGGGCGCCGCGCAACGCATCGCTGCGCGCGTTCTCTGAGGATCTGTTGCGTTTCCTGGGGACCGCCAAAGCAAAGATGACGGCGCAAAAGAGGAAACTTGCCGCGTTTGCGAAGAAGGTATTGACGCTGCCTATTGAAGCGATCAAACCAACCGCGATGATCGGCCCGATGAAATCAGCCGCGTTTTCAAGCCCCCCGCGAAGAGTGTTAATCCTCTCCAGTGGCTGTCCGGCAAGCCTTGTCAAACTGGGCACCAGCGTTTGACGGGCGGCAATCCCTGTTGGGTCGAATAAAGCACCAACAAAGACCAACAAGAAAACCAGGGCGGGAGAGATGTTGCTGGAATACATGAAGGCCAGCGGCAAAGCCAGGACTGAAATGCAGCTCAATAAATCAGAGACCACGCTGAGAAGCCATGCGCCAAATCTGTCGATGGCTTTTCCACCGATCAGCGCGGCTATCACGATTGGCAGAACACTCCCGGCGCCTGCAATTGCTGTAACCATGGGCGATTGAGTGTACTGCAATACCAATATAGGTATGGCTACCGCTGCCACCTGGTTCCCTAGCAATGACAGAAATTCGGCGCTTACCAGGCCGGCTATTGGGATTGTTGCGCACCTGGCACTCATGTAACTCAATTGGCTAACAACGGTTTCAATGCGCGTAGGTGCGCTGTGACAGAGACTTGGGTTTAGTTTAACCCGGGTGAATTGCGGCTCGCGGAGGGACAGCACTCATCATACTAAATCCATTTCTTATATTTGAAATAGGCAAGCATCGAGAAGGTAATGCCGAGCAAAATCCCGGTCGTCCACCATATCCCGTTCGGTTCTTTCAATGTCGGGATGTACTCGAAGTTCATCCCGAAGTATCCGGTGACCAGAGTCAGCGGAAGCATGATCGTGGCGAGAATGGTTAGTCCTTTGACGATTTCGTTGGTTCGGTTCGCCACCTGCGTCAGATAAATATCCAGACATCCGTTAAGCAGGTCGCGATAGGTCTCAACCAGGTCCAGCGCGCGCACTGCATGGTCGTACACGTCGCGAAAGTAGATGTCCATCTCCTCGCGGATCTCTGGCTGACGGTCTCGAATGATCACGTTCAGAAGCTCGCGCTGAGATGCGACGGCACGGCGAAACTGAAGCAGGCCCCGCTTCAAGTCAAAGATTGTTTCCAGCAGTGCGATGTCCGGATGAACCAGCAAGTCGTCTTCCACACGGTCTATCGTTTCGCCGATGTTGTCGAGCGTCGGCAGGTAGCGGTCGACCACAGTGTCGGTAACCGCGTGCAACACCTGATCGGGATGCGTTAGCGTCTTCGCGCCCGACGCGATCCGGTGTTCAAGGTCAACCACGGCGTTACTCAACCCGAAATGGACGGTGACGACGTAGTCGGGTCCCAGGAATACATCTATCTCCCGAAGCTTCAACTCGCAGGGCTGGTCGGTGTAGTGGGTGGTGTTGATGATGATGAAGCTGTGCCCGTCGTAGTGGTCGATCTTGGCCGGTTGAATGCCGTGGCGGCAGTCTTCGACCGCCAGTTCGTGAAACCCGTACCGCGCTGCCAGTTCATCGAGCGACTTGCTCATCGGGTCGTCGAGATCCAGCCATAGAAGGCCGGGGAGGTCTAGGATTGTGCGAAGTCCTGATGCGGGGGTGTTTGTTGGAGTCGGCGTGACTGTCTGGCTCATCTTGCCTTAGCCGAAGACTCGGATCGAAACTGAGAGAGCCCGTTGTGCGGGCTCTCTCAAAACGGTTTAGCGGCGCCGTTTGGCGGAGCGATTGACCTTGCGTTTAACCCGCACCTCGCTGGGTACCGTGCGCTCCGCTTCAATTCCGGCAGCGGGCGCATTGACACCGGCCGCCGCCACTTGAACCGGTTGACCGGTTGCGTCAACCTTGTCCATCTTGACGCCGTAGTCGATTGCGATCAGGCAAAGCAGGATGCAGATGGCAAGGGTGATAACCCAATACCCAATGGTTAGCGCGATGCCTCCCAGGGCGACCATTGCAACGATAAGTCCGCCGATCGCGGCCAGGGACACAACCCGCGGAAGCGTTAACTGCCCGCTCTTTATAACTTTATCTCTCTCTGCCATTAGTGAAACTCCAATGTACTATCAGTCCTGATTATTACTTCAGCTCGGCGCGTGCCGCAAGGCATCCTTACCTTGCAACGGTTCTATTTCACCACCTGAATCCTCATTCCATAGAATGAGCGCCAGACGAACACAACCGATATAAGAAAGAACACCGCGGCCAAAATGTGAGTCGCTGTTGAGCCAACGTCGTAAGTGAGTTTTACGGCGAGCTCGACCGCCAGCAGCCCGAACAGCGTCGTGAACTTGATGACCGGGTTCATAGCCACTGACGACGTGTCCTTAAAAGGATCGCCAACCGTGTCCCCCACAATCGTCGCGTCGTGAAGCGGCGTGTTTTTCTGCTTTAGTTCAACCTCGACAACTTTCTTGGCGTTGTCCCACGC
>JBASRN010000020.1:0-9335 GCA_049273855.1 Blastocatellia bacterium | reverse complement strand
AGAACCCTCCGCTGCCGAAAGTGAAGTGGTCTCAACGGAACAACAACAACTATCAGCAAACCGGGCTGCTGACGACGCTGTCTTACTTCAACGCGAACAGCAAACTCTTTCTGAAGAATTTCTATCTTAAGTCGAAGCGCTCGATCGAAAAGCCGAAGACCTCAGGCCCGGCAGCTTATGTGTTTCCGGCTGACGATCCGAGGCCGGGTGCGCAGGCCGAGCTGTTGAGGCTTCTTCAACTGCAGGGCTGTGAGATCTCGCGCGCGACTGCTACGTTTTCGGTTACCGTGAAGAAGAAGAAACAGCCGCCAGCGGAGAAAAAAGACGGCGCGACGGCCACCGTTCAAAAGCCACCGGACCAGAAGCCTGACGAGAAGAAAGTCGAGACCGAGCTCCGGCAGTTTGCTCCGGGGAGCTACATCGTTCGAATGGACCAACCTTACTCGCGTATTGCCGATGCGTTGCTCGACTATCAGTACTGGAGCCCAAACGATCCGCAGAAACAAATCTACGACGACACCGGCTGGACCTTTGGCGAGCTTGGAAATGTCCAGGTCGTGCGCGTGACCGACGCCAAAGTGCTGGACGCGACCATGGAACGCGTCAGCGGAGAGGTGCGCGCAGCGGGGAGGTTTGCGGGAAGCGGCCAGGTCTTCGTCGTCAATCACAACACCGACAACGCGCTGATGACTTTGAGATATCGCTTCAGGACCGCGCAGTTCGAAGCCGCCGAAGAACCATTCGAAGCCGCCGGCCAAAAATTCAATCGCGGCTCGTTTATCTTTCGCGGAGTCGCAGCCGGCGAGATGGAATCCGCCGCGCGCGAGCTTGGGTTGAATATATACGCCGTCGAGGTCGCGCCGGCAGTGAAGACCCACGCGGTAAAAGCCGCTCGCATAGCGTTGCTTCACACGTGGCTTAGCACGCAGGACGAAGGTTGGTGGCGAATCGCTTTCGATCGGTTGAAGATTCCTTACGACTACATCAGCACCCAGGATGCGGCGAAGGACAATAACCTGAACTCGAAGTACGACGTGATCTTGTTAGCGCCGGTGGGAGTTGGACCGCAGCGAATAATCGATGGCATGCCGATGACGGGAAACGCGCTGCCATGGAAGACGACTCCGCTGACGCCGAACATCGGCAAGATTGATTCGACGGATGATATGCGGCCGGGGCTCGGGTTCATCGGGCTGGACAACTTGCAGAATTTCGTCAAGCGTGGCGGGCTGTTGATCAGCGTGATGGACACGGCGAACCTGGCGGTGCAGTTCGGGTTCGCGCCCGGCGTTTCGATCGCCGCCGCGCAGCGCCTCAAGGTGACCGGCTCGATCCTGCGGAGCAAGTTCGTGGACGCGGCGAGCCCCATCGCATATGGCTACGGCGAGGGGCTTTCGATCTACTGCGATCAGGGGCTGATCTTCAACCTGAGCAACACTGTCGGAGGAGGTCGTCGCCGCTCACCCGAAACTCCTGACCGGCCGACGGGGCGGGGAACAACGGATGACCCGGACATGCCTCAGCACCGGCCCGGCATCGAGCCCCCTGAAGAACCCAAAGCTGAACCGTGGCAGGCGGTCCCGCTGACCGACGAGCAACGCCGCAATGGGATCTTTGTGATCCCTCCGCAATTCCGACCGCGCACGGTGCTTCGATATGGTGACGCGAAAGACTTGCTTGTGTCGGGCTTGTTGGATGGAGGCGCCGAGATAGCTCAGCACTCGGCGGTAATCGATGTGCCTGTCGGGAGCGGGCACGTGGTGTTGTTTTCGAACAACCCGATCTGGAGAGGCGAAACTACGGGAAGCTACTTCCTGGTGTTCAACGCGATTTTAAACTTCGATAGCTTGAATGCAGGAAGGAAGCTTGATGAGAAGTAACGTTACCTCTCTCAGCGTCCGCTCGGCGTCTCGGCGGCTCTGCGGTTAGACTGTGATTGATGATGGAGTAATGATTGTTCCCTGCGAAAGGAGTAGCCATGAAAAAGCTGCTTGGTGTCACACTCGCAACGTTGATCGTCTCTCTTAACAGCGCGGAGGCGCAGACGCTCTCTCAAGGCGACCTCGACCGCGCCCTGCAGTATCTGGAAACAACCAAAAAGAACGTCGTGGATGCCACTCGCGGTCTTTCCGAGGCGCAGTGGAACTTCAGGTCTTCGCCGTTCAAGTGGTCAGTCGCCCAAGCGATGGAGCACATCGCCGCAAGCGAAGACTTGTTGCGCCAGGGCACCGAGGACCAGATCAAGAAGGCCCCTCCCGCGCCCGATCGTGACTTGAAGAAGACAGACGATATGGTACTCGAGGTGATTCCCGACCGCTCGAAGAGGTTCCAAGCGCCCGAGCAGTTGCGACCGACGAACCAGTTTGGCTCGCCCGAAGCCTCGCTGAAGCATTTTCTCGAAAGCCGCGCGAAGACGATCGAGTTACTGAAGAACACGCCCGACCTCAGAGCGCACGCGGTGGACAGCGGGCTGTTCAAAAAGCTCGATGCTTATCAGCGGATCCTCTTTATCGGCGCGCACAGCGAGCGTCACACCAAGCAGATTCTTGAGGTCAAATCGGATCCGAAGTTCCCAAAGCAATAGACTAGCTAAACCGTAACTCGTCTCGCCCGACGAACGAACACTGCAAGACTCGGCGACGGCTCTTCGTTTCGTTGCGCGTGCCGCTGTGCCAGAGATGTCCGTTGAAGACCAGAACTGAGCCAGCCGTGGCAACGATGATCTTCTGCTCCGGATGCCGGCTTGCAGGAGCTGCCAGGCTTTTTGGTGGCGGCGTCAACAGAAGATGAGTTCCGGGAACGACTCGCGTCGCTCCGTTGTCCGAAGTGAAATCGTCCAGGAGCCAGATGGTCGTGACGATCCGAAAGGGTTCGCCCTTCGCTCGCGCGGTCCAGTCGGCGTGCAATCCTTGCGCTCCGAATCCAGGCAACGGCTCGCGTCCGTTCATCTGACCGAGTCTGAATGGAACGCGCAGGATGTGATAAACCGCGGCGAGTACTCGAGGGTGGGTGTAGACGGCGTCGAAAGGTCCATCGCGACTAACGAGATCATCAATGTGTCGAGTCCCGCTTTCTTTGACGGCCGGCGCCTTCTCATTTTTGTCACGCGCTTTCTCGAATGCGGAACGTAAGCGCTCCAACCGGCCCGCATCGATGACGCCGGCTAACACGACGTAGCCGTCCCGATCGAGTGCTTGTTTCTCTGAAGGCGCGAGCGACGTCTCAGCTACGCTGCATTCGTCGAGTGCCTCTTCGATTTGGTTCTTAGGTGTCTGAAACATCGCGCCATCCTATCTAAACAAAGGGCGAGGGGCGGACAAATCAATAATCTTGTTGATGTGATCATGTCTGAAAGAAAGCAGATTCCTCGCCACCAGGGCACCAAGCCACGAAGCCGCACCAAGTCGTGCGGCTTTGTCTTTGAGTCTTCGTGGCGGGAGACAGGGTTCAACGTCTCAGGTCGCTGCCGCCTCCGCGAATTGTTTGGTGTCGGTGTACTGTTGGAACCGGATAGCTTTCCCGCCGCCCAGCGTGAATACGTGAGCGAATTGCGCACGAACGGTCTTACCGGTGCTCTTATAGACGCCGGTATAGTAGCCTTGCGTTACTACCGCGTTCCCCGCGTCGAGGTAACTCTCAGGGGTCACGGCGAAGCCTTCCCACTCGCCGCCGATCCGGGCGAAGACACCCTCGAGAACCGCTGTCGGTCCGATATATGGGTTGCGATCTGCGTAGAGAAAGTTCTCAGCCTCGCGCCACTCGATGTCAGGATCGAGGACGCCCAGGACCGCCGGGATGTCCCCGCGTGCGAATGCGTCGTACATACCTCGAATGATGTCAACGTTCTGTTGTGACATTTACCCTCCTGTTGAGCTTCTAAGCCAGAGCTGAAAGGGATTGCAATCGTACCGGAGCACTAGGTCTGGAGCAAGGCGCGCGCAATGACTCACAATCCATTCGGAGTAGTTGATCAGCCTGGGCTTTGTTGCACGAGGTGTGTTAAGGTTGCACCCTATTTTGGGTGTTTACCCTGATTGCACCTTTTGATGGGTGTTAAGGATGGCTCAAAGGAAAAAGCGCCAGGTTGCCGTTTTGACGGCCGACATCATTCAATCAACACGGTACAGCCGGATTGAACGGCAGAAATCAATCGTGTCTTGCTCAAATCATTCAACGAAGTTCTCCGTCGATACCCCGAGGCGGTGCATACGCGGTTAGCCTTCCGGATCACTGCGGGCGATGAGTTTCTCTGAGCTATGCGAGCATCGAATCTAGCCTATCGACTGAGTTCAACTTCGCGGGCAGCGCTCCGTGGGATGTTTCGATGGCATCATTTCTTGGCCACCGCCTCCTTCTTCATGACGTAGCTCTTGCGAGAGAGCAACACGGTTTTACCTTCGCGGGTCTCGACTTCGGGCGAAGTCTCGATGCGGATGCGCCGGCGCTTGCCATCCCGCGCAGTGTTTGTCGGCGTATAAGCCAGCGAGTAGCTCTGAGAGATGTTGTCTACCAGGCGATTCATCGTCGGGTCGATTTGGGCGGGCGGCGCGCCGACCAGTTCGCCTCCGGTTTCCTGCACGAACATCTTGAGGCTCCCCGCGCGCAATCCCAGATGCCGCAACCAGCTTGTAGGCTTGCCCCGAACGCCCTGATCGATTCGGCCTCCCACCGTCTGAACCAGGATGCCCGAGACCACCGCTCCCGATTCGAGCACCGACTCGAGCGCCTCTTTCTCTGAGATCTTCGAGAAGTCGATGCTCGCTTCTAGGCTGGAGAGGGCGATGATCGCGCGGCGCCCACCGGGATTCGCCGCTTTCTTCATGTACTCGGAAGCTTCGTAGATCGCAGCATTGAAGTAATGCTGTTCGCTTCGGTGTTGCGGCTCGACGTTGTTTATTCTGTCGGCGATCAGGCCGCGGTCGCGTGTGAACCCCTGCACAAGCGAAACCTTGTTTGAGAAAACCATTATCGCCAGTTCGTCTTCAGGTTTCAGATGGCTGATGGCCTTGATCGTGGCGGCGCGAATCTGGTCATTGAACGCGTTTACGCATCCGGCGCGATCGATCAGCAAAACGATCGAGACCGGGAGTTTTTCTTTGCTGAAGTAAGAGACTGTTTGCTTGACGCCGTCTTCGAACACCGTGAAGTCATCCTGCTTGAGATCGCCGATGATGCGGCCGGTTTTCTTTTGAACCGCCAGGACGTCCATGAGTACGAGGTCGGCGTGCAGGAGAACGGATTCCGAAGCAGGAGTCGCTTGCGACCCTTGAGCTAATGAGCTCTGCGACTGTGCGTAAGCGGGAATGAAGTTAAGGAACAGGCACGCGAGTAGGACGATCAACCTAAGCGTTTTATACATCTTGAAACCGCCTGAATTGATGTGCACGCTGGGTCGTCCGGCCGGAATGATAGCACAACTGACGCTCTCGACAAGGGTGCGCGTTCCGCTGATGTCACGCGAATCGAGCAGCAGGCCGCGGCAAGCCGCGACCTGCATCGCTCGCTGGAAGACTCTTCAGTTGGGAGAACGGCGCGTCCTACCGCGGCCAGAGCCAGCCGAACACACCGGCGGTGAGGAGACCGTAAATCAGCCCATCGAATATGTACTTGAGCGTCGTGATCCAGTTGCGCTTATACCAGATCGAGTCATGGATAAGCCCGATGGCGTAGCCGGTGAAGGCTACGCAGCCGGCGAACCGGAAGACTGCAAGGTAGCTCGCGCCACTCGGGAGGGCGCTGCCGGCTATGTAAGCGGCGATGATGCTGACGAGCACCGAGAAGAGAAACCAGAGGACCAGGCTCGACCCCATCGAAGGCGGGCCGCTCGGCATGAACGTCATGAAGGCGACCGGGCCAGCCTTCATTCTTTCGACGAACGCCGGGTCCTTCATCGCTTTCGACGAGCCGGCGTGGGGCAACACGTAATCGCCCGGCGGAATCTCGAAGGGACGAAGAGCCGTCATTATCTCGTCTTCGTTTGGAAGCTTGCGGTAATCGCCCGCGTGGTAGTTCAAAACCGTGTGTATTATCGAGCTCGCAACAAAGACGATCACCGCAGAGAGCAGAATCGGAAGCCAAAGTGACATCACTGAGACCATGTGCTCCTCCTTATCCTGGACGTTTCGATGCGACTGCCGGTTGGTTGAAACCGCCGATGATGCTAGGCGTTGCGAGCCGCGAGCGCAAGCCGACGGCGAGGCGCGAATAGAAATCTCCCCGGTCAGCGTAAGCCCTATCTAGTTGTGGACTTGAAGGCTGGTTTTGGGCATGCAGTCTCGGCGGTTTCGGTCTCAACAAAAAAGTCGCTGCGTCAACAGCCAGGTTCGCGCTATCATAGGCGACGCTTTGCGACACTGTCGGTTTACGTGGACAGTCTGGGTGAGATTCTCCGATGCGCGAATGTGGGAACGTGAAACCGTGTTCGATGGCTTAGACAAAGGGACGCCCGTACAGGTTCATCATCTTTACAGTGACGGAGTACCAGTCATATAGCCACGGTTCGAATCGCAACCGGCGAGGGAGCTCATGAAGTTTGATAGGTCAAGCGGAATCCTGTTGCACGCGACGTCGTTGCCGGGCAGGTTTGGTATCGGCGACTTCGGGGAAGAGGCATACAAGTTTGTCGACTTCCTCGCGGCAAGCGGCCAGGGCTTATGGCAGGTTCTGCCTCTCGGTCCGACCGGCTTCGGCGACTCACCTTATCAATGCTTCTCGGCTTTCGCGGGCAAGACCACTCTGGTCAGCCCCGATCGCCTGGTCGCGGACGGGCTGTTATCTGCCGGTGACCTGGCAACAACGCCAAAGTTCTCAAACGAACGCGTTGAGTTCGGACCGGTGATCGAGTGGAAGAATGGGCTTCTGGCACGCGCCTTCGAGGGATTCAAACGCGGGGCCGGCGCTGGTCTACGTCATGACGTTGAAAGCTTCGACGACGTTGAAAGCTTCGACGAGTCGGCCTCGCTCTGGCTTGATGACTACGCGTTCTACCGCGCGTTGAAGGACGCGCACGGCGGAGCGGCCTGGAACACGTGGGAAAGCGAACTCAGAAGACGCGAACCGCAAGCGCTGGCCGCTGCTCGCCGGCAACTCGACGAGAAGATCGAAGCGCACAAGTTCTTTCAGTTTCTATTCTTCAAGCAGTGGATGGACCTGAAGCGATACTCGAATGAAAAGCAGATCAAGATCATCGGCGACATGCCGATCTTCGTAGCTTACGACTCCGCCGACGTCTGGATTCACCCAGAGCTTTTCAGACTCAACAAAGACGGCAGCCCCACGGTAGTGGCCGGCGTTCCACCCGACTACTTCAGCAAAACGGGCCAGCTCTGGGGCAACCCGCTTTACGATTGGCAGCGAATGCGCGCGTCGGGGTTTAGCTGGTGGATCGAGCGGATGCGCGCGGCGCTTCAGATGACCGACATCATTCGCATCGATCACTTCAGAGGATTCGCGGCAAGTTGGGAGGTGCCGTTTGGCGAAAAGACAGCCGAACACGGAAAGTGGGTCGATGTTCCTGGACGCGAGCTATTCGATGCTTTGAAGAAGGAGTTCGGCGAGCTGCCTATCATCGCCGAAGACCTCGGAGTCATAACCCCCGACGTCGAAGCTCTGCGTGACGACCTGGGACTGCCGGGAATGCGAGTGTTGCAGTTCGCCTTCGGCGGGGATCCGAGCGACGAGCACCTCCCGCACAACTATATTCGCAACGTTGCGGCTTACACCGGCACCCACGACAGCGACACGGTTGTCGGTTGGTTCAACAGCAAGGCAGGAGTTGGCTCTACTCGCGACACCGCTCAAATCGACAAGGAGCGCGAATACTGTCTGAAGTATCTAAACAGCGACGGGCAAGAGATTCACTGGGATTTTATTCGCGCGGCGATGGCTTCGGTGGCGGACGTAGCAATCGTTCCGCTTCAGGATTTGCTCGGGTTGGATTCAAGCGCGCGGATGAATCTCCCGGCAAGCCAGCAAGGCAATTGGGGCTGGCGATTCAAGCCCGATGCATTGACGCTCGCGTTGAGTGAAAGACTGCAAGAGACGGCCGAGATCTACGGGCGCGGCTCTAACAAGCTGGCTGAGCCGAATAAGCTAGACGGCGGCGACGAGTAGCTGCGTTGCCGCGCGATAGACGTCCTCGACCTGAACGCCAGTCATGCAACGATGATCGATCGGGCATTCGCGCAACATGCAAGGCGAGCATTCGACATCGTGGCGGACGACAGCCGCGCGGTTTGAATAGGGCCGAGTTGCGATGTGCTCGGTGGGCCCGAAGACCACCACCGTCGGAACGCCAAGCGCGGCCGAGACGTGAGCCGCTCCGGTGTCGTTGGAAATTACGAGCCGAGCACAAGACAACACGCCCTTTAGCTCGGCGACCGAAGTCTTACCTGCAAGCGCAACCGCACTTGTGCGCATCAGTCTTGCGACTTGCCCGGCAACTTCCTTGTCTCCCTCCGCGCCGACGATGACGGTTTGAAATCCTTCGCGCTCGTTCAAGCGGTCAGCGATTTCAGCAAAGCGCTCCGCGGGCCATCGCTTGGCGCTGCTGTTGGTAGCGCCCGGATTGAGCGCCACAATAGGGAAGTGGCCGGTGGCCGGCAGCAACTGGCCCGTGGGTTTCGCGGCTTCTCCCTTCGCTTCGTTATCATTGAGGATTGCTCCGCGCACCGCATGCTCAGTACCGTCAACCGGACGCCGGTCGCCGGCCACAGTCCTGACGCCGAACTGTTCGAGCAGGAAGCGAGCGCGATCTTTCGATTCTTCTGCGACGTGAAGTCGCGGCTCGGAGCTCTCGAAATCGACGCGGCTGGCGCCAGTCAGCCTGGTTTCGATTTGCGCCGCGATGTTCAAGTAGTAGCGAACTTGATGAAGAGTCTTGTATCCCGGTTCAAACGAGATGATGTGGTCGAGAAGCAACCGCCTTCCGTCAGTCGGATAGCCGGCAATGTTTGTCGCGCCGCCCGCCCGGGCCGCCAGCGCCGAACCGAACGAGTTTGGGAGCAGCACCGCGTAATCAAATCGTTCCCGGCGAAGGCTGAGGGCGTCGCTTAGAAAATGACGCCCGCGATTGAGGACTGCGCTGCCTTCGCGCACGGGAAAGACAGTGTCGGCTATCGCTTCGCCTTCGAAGAGACCCGCGACCCATGGCCGAGCCGCGAGCGTGATCAGCGAGTCGCCGAATATTCGACGCAACTCGCGAAGCGCCGGCAGCGCCATCACCGCATCGCCTACCCAGTTTGGCACGCGAATCAGAAGCTTCGCAGGGGCCGGAGCTCGAGGGTTGGGGGTTAGCGTTGACCTGTACGGGCGTCCCTCCGTGGGCGCCCCTTCGT
>JBASRN010000016.1:0-17225 GCA_049273855.1 Blastocatellia bacterium | reverse complement strand
CTGTTGGCCTTTGACGAATCGTGCCATCGCATCCGTGGCTTCGTCCGAAGGATAGTTCTCGGCGGCCAGGCCAAGCAGGATGTAGCCAACGGTGTCCGAATCTCCCGGGATGCCTACGCCCTGCAAGGCCCGCTCGCGCCAAGTATCGATAAAAGCCGCGATCTTCTTCACCTGACTCTTCGCAACTTGCTCGTCAAGCGCAAACCCTCGTTTGCGAACCTCGGCGATCGTCATTGCGGTAAATGTGTTGTTGTGGCACGACACACAACCTGACTTCTGAAGAAAGATAGAGTCGGACTTTTGAAGCAGCGGGAGGCTTCTCGCAATTGCTTCTCGAGATGAGCCGGCGGGCTTTGGTTTGATGGACGCGATCTTGAATGGTGTGGCTTCCTTCGCGCCGGCTTTGGCCAGGAGATCAACGACTGGTGTCGCGCCTCGCAGCCTCGCAAAATCCATCGCCGATCTTCCTTCCGCATTTCTAGCGTTAACATCAGCCCCGCGGGCGATCAGAGTCTTGACCGACTCAACCGGAAGCGAGTCTGAGCTGCAGGCCAGCATCAGAAGCGTGTTGCCCCCCGGGTCCTTTGTGTTTGGGTCCACGCCTCGAGCCACCCAGCGAGCCATCGCCGTCGCGTCCAGAAACGGAGGAGCGGAAAACACGGCGCCCATGCCCAGGATCTCGGGGGCGGCGCCCGCACTCAACACATCGATACACTTCTCGCACTGCGTGTACTGCGCGTATGAAAGCGGGCCGGGTCCCGCGGCTTTCAGGTCGGCGCCTCGCTCGATAAGCAAGCGCAGAAGCGCTTCGTCAGAGAGCCGAGCCGCCTCAGTAAGCGCGGTCATGTCTCCGCCAAGACCCGGCGATTTCGCCTTGGTGTCGGCGCCTCGATCGAGAAGCAGTTTTACAACTTCGCGACAACCAAACTGTCCGGCCGCGATCAACAGCGCGGTGCGGCTGTCTTCAGAGCGCGCGTTCACATCGGCGCCGCGATCCAGCAGCAGCCGCGTCTTCTCGAGATCGTTCGCCGCCCACATCAACGCGGTTGCGCCCGCTTCATTGCGAAGGTTGGGATCCGCGCCGGCGTCCAGCAGTAGCCGAACCGATTCGGAGTCTCCATAAAGCACGGCTTGCATCAACGGCGTAGTGCCGGCAGGCCCACGCAGGTTACCAGTTTTTGGATGCTGAAGCGCCAGGCTCGTGAAAGCTTGTTTATCGCCGTTTCGGAGCGCCTTCATAATGGGCAACGCATTTGGGTCGGGCGGCGGCGACGGTTCTTCTCCTGACGCGTCGTCCGGCCACTCGGCGCCCTGATCGATCCAGGCTTTCAGGATGTCGATCTGGCCCCGCGGCAGAGCTCCAGTCGGCGGCATCTGCGGACCGTACTGGCTTCCGATCAGCTTGAGGTAGAGCCTGCTCGCTTGACTGTTGCCGGGGGCGATCATCGGGGCGGTGCCGCCCTTCATCGCATCGCGCCGGCGGTCGAGGCGAAACGTGTTCATCTGCTGCGAAGGTCCGTGGCAGCTTATGCAGTATTGTCTTAGAAGCGGCTGGACATCGCGGCGGAAGTCAGCTTTGCCGGGGTCTTGATGCGATAGTGCTGAAGTTGATGCCAGAGCGCTGAGTGCCAAAGCAACAACGCAACACTTCAAAACTCTGAACGCATTGGAACGCATGGGCAATCTCACTTTCTGGCGGCGGTAAAATGCGGGGCCGCAGACCCGACCGCTGCTTTCTTACAGGCAACGGCGAATTGTTGTCAATTGCGAATCGGGGATCTGTTGCCAGGCTGCGCATTCTTAACGGCTGAGCAACAGACCTCCAAGACTCAGAACGAGAGAGGCCAGCAAGCTAAGTGCGAAAATAGCCAGGCTCAGCGACACTCCCTGCCAGAATCTGACTTCGCTTTTGTGATGTTCGGCGGCGTTAGTCGCGAGTGGCGCTAGCTTGGAAGTTTGATCATCAAGCGCAATGTTGTTCATTGGTCGATCTCCTGCTCATTAGACGGCGCACAGTCAACAAGAAAAAAAAGGCTGAATTCTTCTGGCGTGATCCTCCACTCATTACTATGCCCAAGAAAGAAACAATTTACTGCATTAATCGCGGTGTCGGCCGACTTCTTGCGGATGCTCAGCGAGGTACGTTGGCCGAGCCGACACGCTCAGAAGACCGGCGCGTTTTCTTCGACGACCATCTGGAGCAGTGCCGCGCGTGTCGAGACGAAATGATCAATGATGCGAATCAATTCGCGCTGAGTGAGATTGCGGAGGAGAGCTGCGTTGAGGTCGAGGACTTAGTGGAACGCCTTGGACAAACCGCGAAACAATTGCGCGACTTCGCCAGAGAGCGGGACGTTCCGTTTGAAGAAGTCGTCTTAGGCATACTTCGCGGACGCCGATACGTCAGTACGAATTCAAAGCCGATACGCGCGGCTTCATGCGTCGCATCGACAGATGCTTGAGACGGTTACTTCGCTTTCGATCTGCGGCTGCTTCGTGCTCTTGAACGTTCTTCCCTTCTGAGTTCAGCACTTCCATTGCGACCGAGCTTTGCCATCCAGCTCTTTGATCCGAACTCCCCTGCGAGGAGGTTCGGCAAGCTGAGGTCGGCATCCAGGCTCGGCCAACGAAGACCGGCGCCCGAAGGCGTTACGCGCACCTCAGCCAACTCCTTCGGTGATGCTTCCGCCAGCCCCTCCGCTAAATCGGCCGGAAACATAAAGGTCGCGCCGTTGCGCAGTTCCACGACTATGCGATTCGTGCGGCGATCATAGCGCGCGGACTTGGCGCGCGGCTCAATCCGGTCGGCTCGTGCGGCCGCGCGTCTCGCCCTCTCATATTCTTGATTGAACGCTCTATCTTCCATGTATCTCTTCCCATCTCTGCAACAAATACTCACGGTTCGCGGAGACGATGCTCTTGGCCTTTCGCACAACCTGTCTCTTATATTCCAGACTTGCTTCAGTTCAACCGGATCGAGATTGATCTTTGCTTCACCGTCTCCCTCAAAGACATGGATGTGAGCAGGCTCGTGATCATTTGAGCGAATCACGATGTCATATCCCTCTTGCCTGAGGACAGTCGGCACCGTGAGATTATAACAGCCGACCTCAAGTTAGCTCATTCCTTCTTGCAGCCAATCCCTTGGCCGGAAGAACTCTCGGGCCTCGGCTTCGCGAGTGCCCGGCTCGGGCTTGTAGTCGTACACCCATCGCACAAGCGGTGGGAGTGACATCAGAATCGATTCAGTCCGGCCGCGAGTCTCGAGCCCGAAATGCGTACCGCGATCGTAAACCAGGTTGAACTCGGCGTAGCGCCCCCGCCGGATTAGCTGAAATTCGCGCTCGCGATCAGTGTACGGCTGGTTACTACGCCGCTCGACTATGGGCAGATATGCAGGAAGAAAAGCGCGGCCAACACCTTTCACGAAGTCGAAGATGAATTCGAAGCCTCGCTCGCTTACGACTGAACCATGCTTCGAATCTGCCCCGCCGATCGCGGATGTCTCTAAGTCCTGCGCAGCATCGTCACCCGTCAGGTAGTCGAAGAAGATACCGCCCACCCCGCGCGTCTCGTTGCGATGCTTGATAAAGAAGTACTCGTCGCACCACTTCTTGAAGCGCGGATAAAACGAGAGGTCGAACCGATCACAGGCTTGTTTGAGCGTTTGGTGAAAATGAATCGCGTCTTCCACGTAAGGATAGTAAGGCGTGAGGTCCGAGCCTCCGCCGAACCAGCCGGTGGAACCCCTTTCGAGGTAGCGGAAGTTCGCGTGAACCGTAGGCACAAACGGGTTCAATGGATGGAGCACAAGTGAGATTCCGGTTGCGACGAACTCGGTGCCTTTGCCGACCGGCAGCCGGCTGGCGAACGCCTCGGCGAATGAGCCGTGAACCTCGGAGAAGTTGACGCCGGCCTTTTCGAACACCGCGCCGCCTTCCATCACTCGCGTCCGCCCGCCGCCGCCCTCTTCACGTGTCCAAACATCTTCGCGAAAGCGAGCCCGGCCGTCGAGTTTCGCAAGCGCGTAGCATATCTCGTCTTGAAGCTCGGCGAAGAAATCCCGAGCCCGTTGTTTGAGAGGACGTTCCTTCATTAGTGCTCCTTCGATTGAGAGCGGGTTGGTCACGCGGACAACCAACAGCCTGGCACCGCACTCCATCAGAGCGGAGCCTCGCGGCCGCGCGCGCTCACGCGCTCAACACCGGTGATCCTGCCACCTTCAACAATCAGGGCGTGGTCGAAGTTGTTCACCGTTGGGCACACGTGGCGAGGCACGAGATAAAGCGCTTCGCCTATTGCAGGCATTTCCGCTCCCGGCGCGACTTCGATGGGCAGATGTTCTTCGCTCGGCTTTAGCGGGAGAAGATCGTCGCGCCCTATTACGGCGCAGGTAGGTGCTCCCGAGTCGGCGGAGACGGTTTTGTGCCCCGCGTCACAAGTCACCCTGCGCTCCGAGGGATGAGAGACGACCGTCGAGATCACGACGGCGGCGGGACGATAGCCGTACTCGGCCGGCAGTTGGGCAAGGCTCGAGCAATCCCCGTAGACTACCGTGCCCGGAGAAGCGCGATGAATGAACGGTGCATCCTGGAAACGCGAATACGAAAGCGTGCATGGAAACGCAGGCGTTCCTGCAGTAATGACTTCTCCCGCCTCGATTCCATCGCTCGCCAGGGCCGCGGCGATCTCTATCAGATGGTCGTAGCCTCCGTGTGAGACGCTTTCTCTTTCTTTAAGCGCGAGGTTTGACAGGTGACCATCGTAGTAGTGCACTCCGCGAAAGACCAAACCAGCAGCTTCGATCGCACGGGCCAGACGGAGGATCTCGCCGACGCGGTTTTGTTCGATGCCGGTGCGATCCATGCCGGGATTGACGTCTATAAAGAGCCCGATGCGGCTGCCAGCCCATGCTTTGATTTGTTGTTCGTTTTCGACAAGCGCAGAGATCTGAACTGACGCAAACTGTTCGGAGAGATCACGCACCCGGCGAGCATTTGCGCCTACTACTGGATAGGCGAGCAAAACGTCTCGAGCGCCAGCTTCGCACGTCGTCGCCATCTCGAGCGAGGTCGAGCACTTGAAGTTCGCGATCCCGCGTTCGAC
The DNA here is from genome assembly GCA_049273855.1 of Blastocatellia bacterium. Taxonomy (GTDB): domain Bacteria; phylum Acidobacteriota; class Blastocatellia; order UBA7656; family UBA7656; genus Onstottus_B. The sequence goes on along the minus strand of JBASRN010000016.1, from coordinate 12,119 downwards.
CAGACGGCGTATGATGAACGCGAGCTTTGCGGTCTTAACGTGCGGGCGCCAGCGATTCGCGTGGCCGCCAAGCAGCCGGAGCGTGACGGTGATGTTCGAATCTACGATCTCGGGATAAATCGCAAACGCGGGAGTCCGAACCTCCCCGACACCTGCTATTCGGTAGTCGCCTGCGCCCAGACCATGCAGTGGAAGCGGGCCGGAATTCATCTATCCCTCAACCTTCGCGCGTGGATGAGCCTTATCGTACACCTGCATCAACTGCTCCATCGATACGTGGGTGTAGATCTGCGTGCTCGAAAGGCTCGCATGCCCGAGTAGCTCTTGAATAGCGCGAAGGTCCGCGCCTGCCGACAACATGTGCGTGGCGAATGAATGACGGATCGAGTGCGGGCTGATGTCGTGCAGCATCGCGCACTCGCGTACGTACTTTTCGATCATCCTGCCGATCGACCGCGTGGTTATCCGTGTGCCTTGATAGTTCAGAAACAGCGCTCGGTTGTCGCGTTTGACCTCAGGCGCGGCGGCCAGCAGCTCTCCTCGCGAGTCGATATAACAATGCAGTGCGTATCTGGCCTTCGAGCCGAACGGAACAATGCGTTCTTTTCGCCCCTTACCGCGAAGCAAGACGGTCTCGCGCTTGAAGTCCAGATCGTCCAGGTTGCACCCCGCCAGCTCGGCAACGCGGCAGCCCGTCGCATAAAGAAGCTCGAGCATCGCGCGGTCGCGTTGGCCCAGCACGGTATCGCTGTCTGGCGTCTCGATGAAACGAAACATTTCTTCGATAGGCAGAACCCTCGGAAGCCGCTTTTCAAGTCGAGGGCCGGAAACGAGCCGAGCCGGGTTCAACTCGATGACTTCTTCGCGGCAAAGGAATTTGAAGAACGACCGAAGTGTGGCGAGCTTTCGCGCTATGGACGTCTTCTTTCGCTGTTGTTGGTAAAGTGTGGCCAGATATTCCCGGATGGTGATGTGATTGATGTCGTGGATATCGAACGCGCTTCGGTTGCCTTTCGAATCTTTGGGGCAGAGGAAATCGAGAAACTGCTGGAGGTCGCTCATGTAGTTGCGCAGCGTGTGCGGCGAGACGTTTCGTTCGTAGTTTAGATAATCGCCAAAGCGGCTGATGTATCCTTGCATTGTGAAATCCGCGGGCCCTGCTTGGCTGAAAGGGGTGAGTCAATTGTATAGCGGTCTGGACGTGCGTCAACTGGAAAGCAAGCGTTGCTCTCTTGTTGCCGGCCGCGAGACGAAGGTGCGAAGAACACGCCGAGACGCCCTTCTATCGCCAGATTCCCGCGGCGCGCCACTGCTCATCGACCTTCGTTTCAGCGGCCATCTTCTTCACCTCATCGCCGTTCAGTCTTCGGCCGAATCGGTTTGGCTGGTCGGCGATCATGAAGGCCGTCACCGCAAGCGTCGCTACGCACGTCCCGAAGTCGCGCACGTCGGTTTTGTCAAATGTGTCCGCGACGGTGTGATGAACCGTGAAGTACAGCGACTCGTCCTGAAGCATGATCAGGTTCGGGACGCCCTCGGCCATAAACGGCGCGTTGTCCGTGGCCGCGAAGGCCGAATGCTCGATCGTCGAAACGCCGAAGCTGGCGACCGGCTTCATCAGCGCGCGAATCTCCTCGTCCAGATCGGTTCGCCCCATCGAGAACCAACCAAGCGGCCGGCCCGCTCCCACGTCCATGATCACAGCGGCGATTGTTAAATCCATCTCCGCGCGATGACGAGCAACGTAAGCAGTCGCGCCGATCATTCCTTGTTCTTCGCCGGTGAACAAAACAAACCGGAGCGTGCGTCTGGGGGCGGTGCCCAACGCCAGGATCGCCCGCGCCGTTTCCATCAACGCCGCCACGCCCGCCGCGTTGTCGAGCGCCCCCGGCCCAAGGTCATTTGAGTCAAGATGCGCGCCCAGCACAACGATCTCTTCGGGTTTCTCACGGCCGATGATCTCGCCAACGACATTCGTGGCTTCAAACGGGGGGCCGAGCGTGTTGCGAACTTCAAGCCGCATACGCGGCGGCGTCTTACCGCCGGCGATCAGGCGTTGAATTGTACCGACGTCCTCGCGCGCTATCGACAGCGACGGCAACGCCGCGACTCGCGCGTTGAAGTCGACCGGAGCGGTGTACGGCATGGTGTGCTGCTTGTCGGAAGCGATGAGCAACGCAAGCCCGCCCGCGTCTTTTATCTCGCGGGCCATCAAGGGCGAGCGATAGAAATTGTAGATGACCTTGTCGAGCGTCTCGCCGGCCGGCGTTGCAAGCACGACCGCTCCACGCAAGCGGTCTTTTACGAGCGCGACATCTTGAGGCTTGCCTTCCCCCACCTCGACCACATTGCCTTCGATCGCGCCGCCAGTGCCCGGAGTCCACGTGTAAGAGGCCACAGTCAGCGGGCGGTTGCCGTGCGAGACGAGAACAGCCTGAGCGCTGCCACGCTCCCACGAGACCGGAATCGTAAACGGCTCGCGACGGACGTTTGCGAGTCCGATTCGTTTCATCTCCGCTTCCATGACTTCTTCTGCGCGGCGGCAGCCGAGCGAACCGGTGAGCCGGCTTCCAATCTCGTCGCTTAGCATCTGCAGCCACCGCATCTGTTGTCCGTTGGCGGAAACCTCGCCCATCACTCGCGAAGCTGCGCCGCTCTGCGATTGAACGGCTGGCGCTTGAAGCGTGACCGCTATTGAAAGTGTCGTGATTAAGAGGGCGGTCGTCAGTCTGCGCATTATCGAAGGCTCTCCTTGTGTGATTCTCTTTGGGGCGGGCAATGCTATCACCCAGCCTGCGTGAGTATCAACAACCGCTTTGCCCCCTGGACGCGCTCGAAGTGAAAGCCCTGCTTAAGGGAAGCCGCTGCCCAACGCGAAGATCTTTGCGGACAACCCTGAGGCGGGAAGTGGGCCTACGCAAGGGGCGCAAACATCATATGATGGCTCCGCCATGTTTAGGATACCGGCCCGGCTTGTGGCTCCCGCGGCCCACCCACATGCGCCGGTGCTTAGAACAAAGCCGAAGCGGATTGGGAGAGCTTCTGGACCGCTTACACGTTCGGCGCGAGGTGAACACCGGGAGAGCCGGGGAACAGGCCCGTTGTTATTTACTCGTCCCGCGCGCTCACGATGGGGCTTGCTTCAACATCCAGGATCAGGCCGGCTTCAACTGCCATTGTCCCAGCTACGAAGCGAGCAAGCTTCTGAGCATCCAGGCAGTCTTCTCGTGAATCTGCATGCGCTGGGTCAGCAGGTCCGTCGTTGGCTCATCGCTGACGCGGTCGGTCAGCGGAAGGATTGCCCGTGCTGTGCGAATCACCGCTTCGTGACCTTCGACCAGCAATCGGATCATATCCTCGGCCGCCGGAACGCCATCGGTTTCCTTGATTGATGAGAGCTTGGCGAACTCCTTGTAGGTCGCAGGCGCGGGGAACCCCAGCGCTCGGATGCGTTCCGCGACGAGGTCAACGGCGGTCCACAGCTCGTTGTATTGCTGCTCGAACATCGGGTGCAGCGTCTGAAACATCGGTCCCGTGACATTCCAGTGAAAATTGTGCGTCTTGAGGTAAAGCGTGTAGGTGTCGGCTAGCAGCTTCGAGAGCCCGCCGGCAATCTCGCTTCGGTCCTTCTCGTCTATTCCTATGTTTACAGGCATCGGATTCATATCGTTTCACCCTCTCTTGTTAATCAACTCGTATGTTCCAGGCTTCGCTGCTTTATTTGTCTTGGCAGTCATCTCCAAATAAGCTAAAGCGCGCACTTCATGAATAACAAGGATGACCGCTGGCAGACCTTTGCGCAAGTTGGCGCCGGGGAGTCGGCGCTGAGCCCGAACAGCGGCGCTATCTCGCGCTTCATTTCTTGGCGCTCAATCGTCGCTTGGACATCATTCGCTTGGGAGCTTCTTCAGGCGGCAATGTACGAGTTGCACCCGTAACACCAGGTGAACGAGGCCTCGGAGACGGGCAACTCGCGAATGAGCAGGTGTCCGCTAGCGAGTGAGTGGGCGAGCGCGTGACCGTTTGAGGACTCGCAACAGCCGATATGGCCGCACGTCATGCAGGCTCGCGTGGGCGCGCTCAAGTCGCACTCAGCGCATGTGGTGGTCGCGACGCTGAGTGCGTCGCTGGCGGTATCTTTGATATGAGGACACTCGGTTGCTTTGATGGCTGGCATGTTTTCTCCCCGTTTTTGTCTCCGGCGCGCCGGCTGGCAGTCCTTATTGCTGCGCGGATTACCCGGCCCTAGTGAACCGCCGTATCGTGGTGATGCAAGTCCGCTAGAGCAGCGTTAATCCGCAGCGCGGCGCATCTTCATCGCCGTCAGTGTGTTCTTCATTAGCATCGCGATAGTCAGCGGACCCACTCCTCCGGGCACGGGGGTAAGGTAGCCCGCGACCTCCGCCGCCTCGCGAGGATTCACATCTCCAATAAGCGTGGAGCCGTTCTTTTCAAAAGCTGCAAGACGCTTCGGGTCGCCGCCAAAGAACCGATTAAACGATTCGCGATCGGTGACTCTGTTCGTTCCGACGTCGATCACAACCGCGCCCGGCTTGATGTAGCTAGCGTCCACCATTCCGAGCCGTCCAATCGCCGCGATCAGAATGTCTCCTTCGCGAGCGACGCCAGGCAAATCGGCGGTTCGCGAATGGCAAATCGTGACCGTCGCGTGCCGATGTAACAGCAGCAACGCCATCGGCAGCCCGACTATTCGGCTGCGGCCCAGCACCACGGCGCGCGCTCCCTTCAGGTTGATATTGTAGCGGTCGAGCATCTCCAGGATCCCTGCCGGTGTGCAGGGCCTCAACCCTGGCTCGTTGAGCGTCAGTCTTCCGATGTTCACCGGATGAAAGCCGTCCACGTCCTTAGTCGGATCGACGCTGTTCAGCACCAACGGCGTGTCTACTTGTTTTGGCAGGGGAAGCTGAATGAGGATGCCGTCGATCTCGTCGCGCGAGTTCAATCTTCTAACCAACGCGAGCAGTTCATCGGTCGAAGTCGTCTCCGGCAGTTCGATCTTCTCGGAGTAGAGCCCGAGCTGCTCACAAGTTCTTACCTTGTTTGAAACGTAGATCTGCGACGCGGGGTCACTGCCGGCGACCACCGCCGCAAGCCCCGGCTTGAGGTCACGCGATCCGAAAGATGTCACCTCTGAGGCGACTTCGTCCTTGATGGCTTTTGCAACGGCGACGCCGTCGAGCACGTGGGCGGTCATCAATTTGAACCCTCGAAAGCGGATGGTTTGCGAGAGTCGAGTATGCTGCGCCGCCCCGAGAAGTGTCAAACTTGTCGAAATGGTGGGCCACTCAACCTTGAAGCGCGCAACCTGCTCGTGTAACATCGAACGTGTGATTTTCACCGGTTTCTGCGGAGGGCTCTTCCTACCAAGGGGGGTGAGCTTATGAAAAAGATACACGCGCCTGTTTTTGTGTCGATTACCTTTTTTGCGCTTATGGCAGCAGGTTTGTCTCCGTGGCCCAGCCCCGCCGAGGCTCAGTTTGCAAGTCAGTTTGGCGCGACACGTTTTCCAGCCATTGATGTAGACAAGAGCGACAACCTCTATCTGATGATGTCGGTTGCGACCGCATCAGACAGACCGCACAGCCAGATCTTCTTTACAATGTCGCGCGACTCCGGCACGACATGGAACAACTTTCCGACAACAAGGAATCTGTCAAAATCTAAAGGGGAGGCGTTCGGTCCCTCCGTGGCGGTGACCAAGAATGGAGTCGTGCGCGTCTACGTCGTGTATCACGACGATTCCAACGGGATCACTCAGGCGTATCTGATCCGCTCAAAGAAGAAGACCAAGTTCAAAACGAAGCCGGCCAACATCACTCCGCACAACGGGGGCGCGTTCTCGCCTCGGATTGCTCTGGATTCAGGTGAAGGGTTGAACGTCGTTTGGGGTGACGCAAAGGAAGCCGGGCTGAAGGTTGTCTATGTGCGCTCGACCGATCAGGGGTCAACTTTCACTGACCCCCTTATCATTTCGGGAGCATCGACTACGGCTTTAAATCCGGAGGTCGCAGTCGATTCGCAGGACGGTGTCAATGTTGTGTGGCAGGATGAAGCCTCCGGAGTGAGCGCCGTTATGTTTGTGCGATCGACCGACGGAGGAGCGAGCTTCTCTACGCCGAAGCGCGTCTCAACGGGAGAGGGGGGGGCCAGTGAGGCTCAAATCGACGCCGACGCAAGTGGGCGTCTAAATGTGGTCTGGGTCGACGAAAGCGGCGGGTCCTCTCAAGCTTATTACTCGCGGTCGACCGACCACGGCGAGACGTTCTCAGATCCGATCAACGCCAGCAACATTGCAGACGGCAACATTCACAAACCAGTGGTCGAGGCGTTCAACAACATCGTCTACCTCGCGTATCAGGAGGGAGACTTGTTTGGAGAGGACAACGGAGATCGGCAGGTGTTTCTAGCAACGTCGATTGACGGTGGGCTGACGTTCGGCGCCCCGCGTCAGGTTTCGAGAGCCGATGGTAGCTGTGGACGCGCCCACAGTCCGGCGATGGTCGTGGACAGCCGAGGTATGCTTCACATTGTTTGGATCGACGCTTCAGTTGTTAGACCGTGCGCCGACGAAGGAATACTCTTTTACCGGAACACGACCGACGGCCGTCGCTTCTCCTCTCAGAAAGAAATACTAGCGCTTATCTTGTAGCAATTTCGCGTAGGTGGGAGCGCCCTCCGCAACGGGAACGGATTCAGCAAGTACTAACGCGAATCCTCGAAGCACGCGCATACGCGGCCATTCGGGTGTTTCGAGGCACGGGGTTCAGCAGAACGCGAAGGATAAACCGAATACCGTTTCTGATGCGAGTCAGCTTCAGGCCTCTCAACGGGTAATCCCTTCCAGCAAACGACGGTGCAACACAAACTGTTCAGCGAGTCGCGCGGTTTCTTCCGGTCGCATCGCGCCATGCTCGGTGATGATGCTTTTGAACAACGATAGCGGCGTCGCTTCAAAGTATGAGTTCAGCACCTCAATTTCATCGAGCGGATCTGACCGCAACTCGAAGCGGCCCTGCGGGCGCAAGTCCTCATGGAATCCCTCGGTCGAACCAATGAACTTCGAGGTGTCACAGACTACGTGAATCGGTCTTCCGGACTCGCGCGCGGCAAGGGCGATCAAGCGAGTCCCGATCTTGTTGACCACCTTAGAGGTCGTGACCCAGTCAGCGCCCAGGAAAACAAAGTCCGCTTGCGCAATGCCTTGGGCCGCAGCGGCGTCGGCGATCAGCGTGACGCCCGCGCCTTCGCGAGAGACCTCCGCTGCAAGCGCGCGGCCTTCCATCATCGGGCGGCTCTCAGTCGCGATCACGGTAAAACGCTTTCCAGCCTTGAGCGCCAACTTGAAAGCCAACAGTACAGTCGAGCTTCGAGAGTGGGTAAAGACTCGCGCGCCGTCGTGTATCAAATCTGCAGCGTGTGCCGACGCAGCCTCTCCCGCGCTGGCTGCTTGTTGAGCGAAGCTTTGAGCGGCGGCCTCCGCTTGATCGAGCGTTTCGTCCGCGCGTGATAGTCCGGTTGCTGCTCCCACCACAGCGCTTGCGAGCCTGGCAAGCGGCGCCATCGCGGGTTGCGCTTCGACCAGCGCGACCGACGCTTCGATGACTCTCCGCATCGCGTGCTCGACACTTGAGCATTCGCTTTTGCTCCATTCCTCCGCCAACAGCGAGTAAACGTCGACAGCGCTGAGGAGTACTTCCGCTGCGCCCGCGGTGTTGTCGCGGGCGATCTGGCTTATCGCAGTCCGGCTCGACATGTTGACATTCTCTGAGTTCACATGAACGGCCCGTTCGTTGCCTGCCCTAACCCTCTTGGGTATAATCGCGACTCGCCGAGCAAGCAAACTCTCCGGTGAAGGCCGGTACTGAACGTTTGCTCCAATGAACAGTATATTTCTCGATCACCATTAAGATTGCCAGTCTGGAGGAAGTCAATGCCTAGCGCTTACGTTGACGACGCCAAGGAAATCAAAGAAGAGAATCCATTCGAGTCGATGATGCACCGGTTCGACGAAGCAGCCACGCTGCTAAAGCTCGATCCAAATATTTATAAGATACTTCGGTGGCCGAATCGCGAGATAACGCTCTATATACCGGTGATGATGGACGACGGGAACTATCAGGTGTTCACCGGTTACCGAGTGCAGCATAATTTTGCGCGGGGTCCCGCAAAGGGCGGGGTCCGCTACTCCCTCGACGTGTCTCTTGACGAGGTGCGCGCACTGGCGGCGTGGATGACCTGGAAGTGCGCGGTCGTGAATATCCCGTTCGGAGGAGCGAAAGGCGGAATTATCTGCGACCCGAGTATCATGAGTCCGACCGAACTCGAGCGCATGACTCGTCGTTACACCTCCGATTTAATGGACTTTATCGGACCAGAGCGCGATGTGCCCGCGCCGGACATGAATACCAACGAGCAAGTGATGGCGTGGATGATGGACACATACTCAATGCACGTTCGTCACACGGTGACCGCGGTGGTCACCGGCAAACCTATCGAGATCGGCGGATCGCGTGGCCGCAAAGAAGCTACCGGACGTGGGCTGTTGTTTGTTTGCGACGAAGCCTGTAAGAAGTTCGATTTGAATCCTGCCGATACGCGCGTCGTAATTCAAGGCGCGGGCAATGTAGGCGGAACCGCCGCGTTGCTAATGGCCGAGAAGGGTTATAAGGTCACAGCTCTAGCGGACATCACGGGCTCGCTCTACAACCCCAAAGGGCTGAACGTGCGAGAGTTGCTGGCTTACTTGAAAGAGAACAAGACCGTTGAGGGTTACACCGAAGCCGAGCACATACCAACCTCGGACCTGCTCGAGCTCGACTGCGAAATACTGATGCCGGCTGCGACCGAGAATCAGATCACCAGCCAGAATGCTCATCGAATCAGATGCCGGATCCTGGCCGAGGGCGCGAATGGACCAACCACCGCCGATGCCGACGAGATAGTCGCCGACAAGAACATCTTTGTCATCCCCGACATCCTGGCCAACGCTGGGGGGGTGACCGTGAGCTACTTTGAGTGGGTGCAAGATCGAATGGGCTTCTTCTGGAACGAGAACCTAGTCAACACGCGGCTCCACGAGATAATGGTCAGCAGCTTCCACGACGTAGTAGGGTTTTCGGAGAAATACCGGGTGAACACGCGTCTGGCGGCCTATATGCTGGCGATAGACCGGGTGGCTTACGACACCAGGCTGCGCGGAATTTATGCTTGAATATTGTTCCGTAAGTTGCCAGACCTGTTGGGAAAAAGTGATTTTTATGTTGACCCGAGCATTGTTTGCGAGTATAGATATAAGCGTAATAACGAGAATCAGGGGTCTGAGCACTCGCGACCCCAGTTTCTAGCGAAACGCGTGGCAGCAGGAAAGCCAGCGATGACGCTCACTTAGTATTTTCATGCCAGTCCCCTAGCTTCTTAAAAGGGGCGCTCCACCTTAGGGTGGGCCTGATAATGAACTGCATTCCGTGGATGATGACTTCAGGAGGAAAGACAATGAAAGCGGCTAGAAAGATGAGCGCGCTTGTTGTGATGCTTTTTGTCCTGGCGGGAACCATTCTCGCTCAGGAGCATCGCGGCGGCAACCTCGCCGAGTTGCAGAAGGCGCCGACGGTGCTCGGCGGGACCGGGTTATTCAACACATTCTCCACTCGCACTCTGTGCAGAGGCGAGTTCAACTTTGCATTGTTCTGGAATAACTACGACCGCGACCCCGGCGACTTGGACATTAACCAGGTCCCGTTCAACTTCACGTTGGGCCTGACAAACAAATGGGAGCTCTGGATCAATTGGAATACGTGGACGAATACTACGTCGCGGCAGCCGTTCTTGCTGAGCGGGTACCAGTTGAGCGCGTCTCATTTCTTCGGCGATCCCTTCATCCTTCTGGGGCCTCCTTCGCAGGCAAACAGCACGGGCGCGGCTTACTTCCCTGGCACGGGCGTAAACGGTGGGGCGATATTCGGAGGGCTGCTTCCCGCGCTTGGAGCGTTTGGTACACCAATAGGGCTCGCGTCCAGCGTCATTTCGCCCGGTGGTCCAAACGGGGCCCTGGTAAGAGGCCTGGGTCCGCTGTTCGATACTCCACTTTCAAGCTACTATCCGGAACTGCCGTTTTTCGGCGAGGTCGACTTCCAGGGCTTCGATAGCTTAGGCCGGCCGGTGTTCGGGCCACGCCAGTCATCAAACGGATCGGGGGACATCTCTTTCGGCACCAAGATCACCCTGATAGATCCTAACAAGCATTGGTTCAGCATAGCGCTGGGGGGCTGGCTCAAGATCCCGATCTCCGACGACGACGGCGCACGCCAGCGCGGCCGCACCAGCGGAGAGTACGAGTATGGGCCCATCCTGATGTTTGGTCAGGAGAACGCCAAGAAGACGTTCCGCCTTTATGAGAACATCGCGTACTATCGAACGACGGACCCCAGCGTCAATGACACCAAGATCCTCGACCTTCCGGACAAGCTTGTGTTTAGCGTCGGCTTGTCGATACCGATCACCCACCACGCTGAGTTCGTAGCCGAGTACCTGAACACGCAGTTCGTCGGCCACCATACACCGGCGCTGATTGAGAACAATCCGCAAGACCTCAACATCGGGATGCGCTTCTTTTTTATGAACGGCGCGTTGTCGTTTGGAGGGGGATATCGCCGGTTCTTGAACAACGAGGACGACATTGAACTCCAGGTGTTCAGGGCAAAGACGACCTTCGTACCTCCGTTCTTCATCATCAACCCGTTTTTCGATACAGTCGGTCAGACTTTCGAATCCAAGGGTGGAAACGGTTTTGTAGGCTACCTGTCTGTGGGTAGGCGCCGGGAGTGCCCGCCGCCGCCCGCGCCCACGTGCGTGCTGGCCGCGAGTTCGACCACGGTCAACCGAGGTGAGCGCTTGACGCTCACCACGACTCCGACCACACCTGGTTATGACACCGGCGGAGTGACCTACGAGTACCGCTGGACCGTGACCGACGCATCAGGGCGGCCGGTGACGGTCAGTGGCTCAGGGGCTTCGGTTGACGTTCCGACTGGATCGCTGGCCTGTGGGCGCTACTCGGTGACGACCACCGTTACCGCCTCCGTGCCGGCTGTTGATTGTCCCAGCGATTGTGTGACGACGGGTCAGACGACGTGCACCACAGGCTTCGAGGTAACCGAGCCGCCGTGCCCGACCGTTAGCTGCGACGTGCGAGCGTCATCCGCATCGGTGACAACTGGAGATAGAGTGACGTTTAGCGCGACCGCAAGCGGCGCCGACAACCCGGGCTTTACGTGGTCGACAACGGGCGGAACGCTCTCATCCACGACCGGGTCTGAAGTCACGCTTGACACGACAGGGGCGGCAGCTGGGACGATCACCGTTTCGGTGAACGTTAGCACCAGCCGGTCGCGCTGCGACCAGCCGTGTCCCGGTGGAAGTTGCAGCACTTCGGTGACGGTGAATCCGACACCACCGCCGACGCAGATTGATGTGATTACGCCGTGCGGGCCGATCTTCTTCCCGTACAACTCGGCGAGGATCAACAATGAGCACAAGGCTTGTCTGGACGACATTGCGATTAGGCTCCAGCAAGACCCGCGCTCGGCAGTGGTCATCGACGGTCACCGCGATTCGTCGGAGCGTGTAGGCATCTCGCTTACGCGAGCCAACAACGCGCGTGATTATCTGGTGAACGAGAAGGGCATCGACAGCGCACGCCTCACGGTGCGGAACTTTGGTGACACCTGTCCGCACGACTCGGGCGACGCCAACCTGAATCGCAGAGTCGAGTTCTGGTTCGTTCCGGACGGCGCGAGCGCATCTCAGATCGACACGCTCAAGAAGTGCGCTGCGGGTGCTACGCCTCAGGTCATAACGACCGAGGAACCGGCGGAATCGGTTGAGAGGCGCCCGGCGCGACGGGCTCCCCGTCGCAGGGCTCCGCGGAAGCCTGGCGAGCCAATCGGAATGATCGTTCCATCGGAAACGCTCAGAGCGGTGATGAGCCGGTAACCCTGAGCTTCAACTCAGGCCAAGAGAGCGGGGCGACCTTCGGTTGCCCCGCTCTTTTTGTGTGTGTGCGCCCGGCAGGGAGCTCTTACTTGGAGGTGAAAGTCCTC
>JBASRN010000014.1:0-1926 GCA_049273855.1 Blastocatellia bacterium | reverse complement strand
GCCTGCGATTGCCGGTGAATGCGCGTGTGCTTGCAAACGAGGCCGCGCGGCATACGCTGGTGATCACCACAAGTGCGGCCGACCCTGATCGCGCGGCGGAGCTGGAAAGGCTGGGCGCGGAAGTGCTCAAGCTGGAACCAGCGGCTGACCGCGCGGGAGTCGATGTGAGAACGGTGCTGGAGAATCTCGGAGGCCGTGGCATCTCTTCGGTGCTGGTGGAAGGCGGCGCGGCGACTGTTACTTCGCTTCTGGCCGCGCGATTGGTCGATCGGCTGGTCATCGCGGTCGCGCCCAAGATCATCGGGCGTGGAACTGAAGCCATCGGCGAATTGGGGATCGAAGACCTGAAGGACGCACTGACGTTTTCGAGTTTCAAAACACGCAGACTTGGTCCCGACATAATCATCGACGCGCGCCTAGAATGGAAGCGCCGGATCGACGAGTAGCGAACGGCCGCCCATTCCTCAAGTCTCGTCTGTCGACAGCCCAACCGTTACGACTCCAGCTCCCTTCGCCAGGTCGATCAGCAAGACCACGCACTGATACCGAAGCAGCCGCGGGGCTCTAATGAAAAGCGTCCGCGTGTCGCGCGGGCGCTGTTCCATCAACTCCGTCAGCTTCGGGAGAAGCTCGTCGAGCGCGAGCGGCTTTGAGTTCAACGCGAGCTGAAATTCGCTCGTGACCGTCAGCATCAACGTCTCGGGCGAGGCGACTGATTTTGGTGGAGCGAGGGCCGGCGCCCGCACCGGCAGCTTTGCTTCTTTCTGGGGTTGTATCACCATGAAGATGATCAACAACACAAGCAAAACGTCGATGAGCGGCGTCACGTTGATATTGGCAGAAGCCAGTGCCGAACGCGGCTGTGGGTTAGTTTCAGCCAATGAGGTATGCCTCGATTCCAGGGTTGGGCGCTCGTGAGTTTTGACACCAGTCGATCCGAGAATGTTCAGCTCGAAACTGGCCGCCTTATATCACTCCGAAAAGCCGCCCTTCAAGACGACCGCCCGCAGCATAGAACCGGCATGCTCCTCAGCCGGTTGTCGCGGCGCCTTGGTCGGCTTGATTATTGCCGCCAAGGGAGGCAAAGACCCTTCGCGCGACCAGAATGACGCCACCCGCCAGCAGCGCGCCAGCCGCCAGGTCCACTACGTAATGGTAGCGAAGATAAACCGTGGAGAGGATGATAGCGATTCCCAATGGCAGTAGGACCCGGAAGGTCTTGCGATGAAACTGCCTGGCATAGTACAGCGCCAGCAGCGTCATCGCGGTGTGCCCGCTTGGAAAGCAATCTCGCGTCAACCCCTCCGCGCGATCGAGCGTGTCCCGAACGGTCTGATAGAACAAGATGCCAGTCAGCGGCTTGGTCTGAGCTTCAAGTATCTCCGGTAAGAAACGCGGACCAATCGCAGGCACCGCAATATAGCCGAGATACGAAAGATAGAAGCCGAGCACGACAACGAACACCCAGAACCGAAAGCCTTCCATGTCGCCCGAGCGCCAGATGACCGCTCCAAGAATGATGGGCAGGAAGTAATAAGTCGGATAGCAAATCTGAAGCAGTTCGGTGACGGGCGGCCAAGTGAACCGTTCCAACCAGACGGTCGGGTGCGCCCCGAAGACTCGATAGTCGATCTCGGCAAGCGCGGTGTCGAAATCGCGAGGATGGATTCTTGGGATCAGATAGCCCAGTTCCTTGAATGTCGTTGGTATCAACGCAACCGGATACCAACCGTGGACAAAGCGCGCGACACGTTGGAAACGCGATGCGGATGGAGGCGGTGCGACCCGGCTGGAAAAGGGCGCTCCTCTCGGAGAAGGCGACGACGAATGGACGCCTCTCAATCTCCGGTCCAGCCAGGCGACAAGGGCGACAAGACAAACCCCTGTCGCGTGTACCGCGCACAGCCACCGCCACGCGGGGACTCT
>JBASRN010000013.1:0-9563 GCA_049273855.1 Blastocatellia bacterium | reverse complement strand
CGCTCCCATCGCTGGTCCACACGCGGCCTTCGCCTTCGATGATGTAGATGGCTTCCTCGTAGGTGTGATGATGCATAGGCGCGCGGCCCGGTGGAATCAGCCCGACAAACTGGGTTACCCGGCGCGCCCCCACGTCCTGGTTCACGAGGAATTTGAACGTTCGGTCGCCCGCCGCAAGCGGTTTTTGATCGCTCTCGCGAACCGTGAGAAACGGAGCCGTATCGTTCGGCTTCAGCGCCGGAGGCTCGATTCCGGTTTCTGTTGCCTCATCCTCCGGACAACACACACTTACGACTTCCAAATCACCTTCGCCGCCATTGTCGATGTGATAAGCGGAGCCGGCCGGAATAAACACGGCGGTGCCGGGGGCCAGCGAGTACCGATGCCCGTCGATGTAGCACGACCCTTCGCCGCGCACTACGAAGAGCACTTCTTCGCCAATTGGGTTTCGCCGTGCCGGTCCGGCGCCGCGCGCGTAAACGCTGATCGTTTGCGAGATATCCCGCGCGCCTGTCGATTTCGAAATTGGAACGCGATACCGGCGCGAACCTTCAACCTCGGCTAACTCGCCGCCCTCGATGACCGTCGCTCCACCTGCCAGAACCGTCATTGCTCACCTCACCATCAGCCGCCGAAGGCTGAAGCGCTCTATGTTGTAAGACGTGCGCCGCGACCGCAACAGCTCAGCAGCGAGTCGCCCAACCACCGAACCGAACTTGAAGCCGTGCCCCGAAAAGCCGGTCACGATCAGCACGTTCTCGATCTCCGGGTGCCAATCGATCACGAAGTCGTCGTCCGGCGTGTTGTTGTAGAGACAGACGCGAGTCTCTCGCACCCGCGCGTTGGACAGCGCCGGGATGAATTGCCTGAAGAACACGCGGCAGCTTTCGATGAAGTCGTCACCAACCGAGTCGTCAAAATCATAAGGGTCGGCCGTCGCGCCTTTGTGGTGATTTGCAATCTTCATCCACCCGCGGTGATGAACTGGAAAGCCGTAGAACCCGCTGTCCAGCTCGATGAAGATCGGGAACCTCCCGGGTTCAAAGCTCAGAGCGGAAGCGCTCGCCGGTTCAAAGTAGACCGTCTCCTGTCGAGTGGCCGTTAGCCTGGAGTCGAGAAGTGGGAGCAGCTTTCGAGTCCACGGTCCCGAAGCTATCACAGCTTGTTCGCATTGGTACTTGCCGGCTGATTCGGTGTCGATGACGACGCGTCCGCCTTCGGATTGCGCGACGCGAATCACTCGCTGGCCTTCGATAAACGCAACGCCGCGCTGTCGCGCCAATTTGAGCGCTGCGCGCAGGGCTAGTTCGGCGTGAAGGATCGCGCCGTTGGCATCATAAACCGCAAACTCGAAAGCTGCGGGGTTGAACTGCGGGAATCGCCGGGCGGCTTCGGAGCTTTCGAGCAACTCGGCTGCAAGATCGAGCGAGCGAAGAGCATCGTAGGCCTCTCGCTCCGATGAAGACTCGTCCCTGCCAATCATCAGCACGCCGGTTGGCGTAAGCAGACGCTCGCCGCTGGTTTCTTCAAGTTCGCGCCAGAGCTTGAGCGCAGCGACCGCCAGTTGGGCATAGAGCTGATCGGGATAGACAAATCGAAATACCTTCGAGTGGTCGAACGACGCAGCGTCGCGGTTTGGGAGCGCCGACTGATCAATCAAAGCGACCTTCGCCCCATCGCGAGCCAACTCGCAAGCGGTCATCGCTCCCATTATTCCCGCGCCTACAATAGCTATGTCGCACTCCTCAGCCATCGGCGCGATTCTAGCATGTGGTAGTGGTCAGTGGTCAGTGGTTGGTGGTCAGTGGGTATTGGACGGTGGTCCGTGTAAGACGAATGGGGCGTCTGCGGTGTGGGACTTGGATCGACGGGCACGGCAGGCCGCGGGCCCTCTCGCTAAATCACTACTCACCGACCACTAACCACTGGCCACTGGCCACTAACCACTGACCACTGGCCACTAACCACTGACCACTGGCCACTGGCCACTAACCACTGGCCACTGATACGCTTGAGCATCAATGCCAGGCAAATCGCACCGCCGCAAGATCCTGACCCGCAGCTTCATGTCGTTTATGGATAACGACCTGACCACCGCCGCGGCAGCGGTGTCCTACTTTTCAATGCTCGCGCTCTTTCCAACGCTGGTGTTGTTGCTCTCGATCGGCAGCCGGCTGCTTGGGCCCGAAACCGTGCAAAAATACGTTATCGGTCAGGTGCTGGCATTTCTCCCCGGCGCTTCGACGTTTGTCAGCAAGAACCTCGAGTCTATCTCGGGGATTTCGACCGGCATCATTCTGAGTTGTGTGCTGGTGATGCTCTGGGCGTCGTCGTGGATGTTCACCGTTATTGAAAAAGCGTTGAATCGAGTGTGGGGCACATATCCACGATCTTTTTTGCGCGGTCGCGTGGTGAACATTGCTGTTATGAGTCTGGTGTTTTTTCTGCTCGCCGCCTCGGCGCTGTTCACTGCATTCGTTACCGGTGTAAGGTCGGCGGCGGAGAGAATCCCGCTGAAGCTGACGCCGTGGCTCGCGGCGCTTTCGGGCTACGCATGGCAGACCCTCTTTGTGATAGCGAGTCTGGCGGTGACCGTCATCCTTTTCGCGGTTCTCTACAAGTTGCTGCCCAACACCAGAGTTTCCGTCCTTGAAGCGTTGCCCGGCGCGGTGCTCGCCGGGGTGTTCTGGGAAGCGGCGAAGTTCGGCTTCGCTTTTATGCTGCCATACTTCCACTACGACTTGCTGTACGGCTCAATCGGCGCGGGCGTGGCGTTGCTGACCTGGGTCTACATGTCGAGCGTGATCATGCTGTTCGGAGCGCAGTTCACCGCGCTGCTTCATCGCGATCATTTGTTCCATGCCGCCCCTCTAAAACCCGACCACCCTGGCGGCCAGTTGCCTGCGATTGAAAGCTAAGGCGTGCCGACAGTACGACCAACGCAGAGGCTGGGTTAAAAGCGATGTATGCTGCCACGACCACTCGAAGCGATAGAAGGTTCGGAAGGGTGGCTGCCCCCGCTGCCCGGATCCTCTTGGGGTCCCAGGCTTCGCTCGAGCTGCCCCAATTGTCGACACAGCCAGGCGGCGGCAAGCCACCCTTCCTGACCTGTTATTGCGCTGAGGTTCGACACTGTCCGCTTTGCTCTGAGGTTTCACCAGTCTCGGCAAGCGGTGGGATTGCCGCTGACTACGCGGCCCTTCAAAGAAGCTTAACGTGCTAGTTTCAGACTTTGACTATGATCTTCCAGAGCACTTGATCGCCCAGGAGCCGGCGGCGCGACGGGACAGCTCACGATTGCTGGTGGTCGATCGCGCGACCGGCGAGCTGACCGATTCGGTATTCACACAACTGCCCGAGCATCTCCGTTCCGACGACTTGTTTGTTCTGAATAACACCCGCGTCTTTCCCGCGAGGTTGATTGGCCGGCGGCTCCGCGTGACCCCGCGAGGCGCAACGATACTCGGCGGGCGTGTCGAAGTGTTTCTGGTCGCCCGAATCGAGCCGCTTGTTTGGGAAGCGCTTGTTCGCCCGGGCAGAGCTTTGCTTCCAGGCGCGCGGGTCGAGTTCGCGCGGGGCAAACTCACCGCCGAAGTTCTCCACTGGCGCGAGTCGGGCCGCCGTGTGGTTCGATTCGAAGCCGATGGCGACTTTGACGAGATCGTCGATCGCATTGGCCGCACGCCGCTCCCGCCATACATAAAACGCGACGAAGAAGACCGTCTGGATGCGGAGCGCTATCAAACTGTATTCGCTCGCGAGCGAGGTGCCGTCGCCGCGCCCACAGCCGGCCTGCACTTCACGGCTGAGCTTCTCGCGCGATGCGCGGAGCTCGGCATCGAAACCGCCGAGCTCACGCTGCACGTGGGCTACGGCACGTTTCAGCCGGTGAGAGTAGACCGCGTAGAAGACCATCACGTCGAGCCTGAAGCCTATTCAGTCTCCGAAGAAGCGGCTCGCTCAATCAACCGCGCTCTTCAAGAGAATCGCCGCGTGATCGCAATCGGCACTACTACGACTCGGGCGCTTGAATCAGCAGCGCTGCGGGAAGCGGAAAGCAGAGCAGCAGAGGAGCAGAGGAGAAGAGGAGCGGAGGAGAAGAGGAGCGGGGGAGCAGACGAGAAGAGGTGCGGAGGAGCAGAGGAGCCGAGGAGCGGATGCGTGTTCCCCTCTACCCCTCTACTCCTCTGCCCCCCTGCTCGCATCCTATCTGGTGCCGCGACCACCGGGTTGTTTATCCATCCAGGCTTCGAGTTCCGAGTGCTCGGCGGGTTGGTGACGAATTTCCACTTGCCGCGCTCGTCGCTTCTGATGTTGGTCTCAGCATTCGCCGGTCGCGAGCTGATCCTCAAAGCCTATCGACATGCAATCGAGCGCGAGTATCGATTCTACAGCTACGGCGACGCGATGTTGATTCTGTAACGCTTCGTCCGCTCCGGTCGCGGGTCGCGAGCCTCACTGGCAGACTCGCAGCGTGTTGGCAAGCAGTGGGCGGAGATCTGACGGGGGGAGGAAGCGATTCAAAACGGGGCGGCGCCCCTGCTTGTGTGATTGCTGCAGATTGCGCGGCTTGGGCGACAATCAACCGTGAGCGCGAGTCGGCACGAGCTTCCGCAAAAGCCACAACAGCAAACAGCCGGCGGCGGAGCCGAACAAAGTGCCCGCGCCTATTCCGAAGGTGAGGTGACCGAGAATGTGCCATTTGTGATACGGGTCGTCGCCGACTATGGAATACTCCGGCGCCGTGTAAACGTTTTCGATCCCGCTGGCAACAGCGAAAACGATCGCAGCAATTATCAGAAGCTGCTCCCACGTTACCAGCAGAAAGCTCACCACGACGCAGTTGAGGTAGCTGCCAAAGCGCCGGGCATGCATCAACCCCACCGCCACGAGGATTGAAAGCGATGTCACAACGGTCACGCTTAGCAGGCTGACTAACCGGTGAGGCCCGCCTACGGCTTCCAATGCCCAGCGAAGCAGCCACACCGCGGCAATCAGCCCGAACAGCGGGCCCAGCAGTTTGACATGGTCGCGCAGCCCGTATCCGCCAATGTTCATTCTTCCTCCTTCGCTCCGGTAGCCCTCACGATCAACAACGTCATATCATCCTGTGGCTCGCTGCTGCCTGACCACTTGCGGACCGCTTCCAGAACCGACGCTTGAATCTCGCTAAGCGGCTTTGCGCAGCTTTCCTCGATCGCGCGTTGCAGCCGATGCTCGCCGAATTCTTCACCTCCCGTGGATTCCGCTTCGGTAATCCCGTCCGAGTAGAGCACCAACAGGTCCTCAGGCTCAAGCGTCAACTCGCCGGTTAGAAACTCTGCGTCGCCGAACAGACCGAGAGGGAAGCCGCCCGAGTCAAGCCGCTTCCCGCAGTTCGATCCCAACAGGATCGGCGGATGATGGCCGGCGTTCACGTAACACAATCGCCGCTCATCTGCATTCCATTCGGCGTAGAAGAAAGTCGCGAACTTAGCGGCGTCGGTTACCTGATGAAGATGGTAGTTGAGGGCGGCGCACACTTCTTGGGGCGAGCGCGCGGTTTGCGTGATCGTGCGCAAGACGGCCTGCACGTTTGCCATCAGGATCGCCGCTGAGATTCCCTTGCCGCTGATGTCCGCAACTGCAAGGGCTAGCCGCCCGTCCGGCAACTGCATCACGTCGTAGTAGTCGCCGCTGATGCCGCGAGCCGGTATGCACACCGCCGAGAACTCGAGACCTCCTCCCTCGGGGAGTTGACGAGGAAAGAGCGCGCGCTGAACTTCCAACGCGAAGGTCAGCTCGGCCTCCTTGCGCGCCAACTGGCGGCGGCTCGCCTGGAGTTCGATTCGCAAGCGATACAGCGACGCCAGCAGCACCGCAATGCCGGTCAAGCCGCCGAAGCTCAATGCCCAGGTCGTAAGCGCCGAGACCTGAACCATTCCGCGGCCAATGAACAGCAACAGCCCGGCGCCTAGAAGGAACACGATCAGGTAAAACGCGCTACGGCGATCGAAGGCCGGGGCCGGCTTCGGCAAGGGCGCCTGGTTTTGAATTCCAACCTGGACCACTAGTTTATAGGCTCACGCTCTCCGGCTCAGATAGTGATGCCATAGTATACGCGCGGCGACCGCGCGCCACGGTTTCCAGGCCTCACTCAACGAGTCCAGCTCGTCATAGCTCGGGCGGCGCTCGAGTTGTTTGACCTCGCGAGCTGCAGTTGCAAGCGCAAGATCCCCGCGAGGCCAGATATCCGGACGCCTGAGCACCATCAGGAGGTAAATGTCCGAAGTCCAGCGGCCGATGCCCTTGATCTTCTCGAGTTCCGCCTTCACCGCTGCATCCTCCATCGAAGCGAGGGCATCAACATCGAGAGTTTTTTTGATGATCGACTCGGCGAGATGACGGCAGTAAGCGGCCTTCTGCCGGCTGAATCCGCAAGCCTTGAGCGTTGCATCGTCGAACTTCAAGAAGCGACGCGGTGTCAGCGGCCGTGCGAGTTCTATCAAACGGTTGTGCGCCGCCCGCGCCGAAGCTAGCGACACCTGTTGTTCGAGGATGATGTGAATGAGCGTCGAGAAGCCCGGCTCGCGAGCCCACAGCGGCGGCGGGCCGAATTGCTTTACGACTCCGCGCAGGTCGAGGTCGCGCCGGCACAAGACGCGCACGCCATGCGTAAGGGCTTCTTCGGTCAGAGAAGAAATCGGTCCGCGCCCGTTTGAGCCGGCGAGAGTTGTGTTATGCGGTCTCAACAATGGCTGGCTCTCAGAATCCTGCAAGTCTCCGGGTCTGGTAGCTGTCACCGCGCTTCCTGATCAACGCGGCAAAAGAGCTTAGTCGCAAGAAGCGGATAGATTCAATCCGCGCAGTCCACTATTATCGACACTGGAGGGAGTGAGGTGAATCAAACAGCGGCCAATCATGCGAAGAATGAGAGCGGGAATGAAGACGCTCGCTGGCACGCCGTCCTAACCAGGGACAAGCGATTCGACGGAAAGTTTGTCTTCGCCGTCCGCTCAACCGGCATCTACTGCCGGCCTTCTTGTCCGTCGCGGCGGCCGAGGCGCGAGCAGGTGACCTTTTTTCCCTTACCCGAAGCCGCCGAGCGGGCGGGCTTTCGGTCCTGCCTCCGCTGCCGGCCTAAGAAGGAGGCAACGCCCACGCCCGCCTTCGAAGCCGTTCGCCGCGCTTGCCGGCACATAGAAGAAAACCGAGACGAGCCGCTCACTCTTCAAGCGCTGGCGACGCGAGTCGGATTGAGCCCATATCACCTGCAACGGGTCTTCAAGCGAATCGTCGGCGTCTCGCCGCGCGAGTACAGGGAAGCGCTTCGAGTTGGCGAATTCAAAGCGCGTGTGAAGAAAGGAGAATCTGTGACGTCAGCAATGTACGAAGCGGGATACGGATCGAGCAGCCGGTTGTACGAGAGTTCGAATAAGCGACTTGGGATGACACCCGCAGTTTACCGGCGAGGCGGGCGCGGTGTCAGGATCAGCTACACAATCGCAGCTTGTGCCCTGGGGCGATTGTTGGTGGCGGCAACGGAGAAAGGGTTGTGCGCGGTGCGGCTCGGCGACTCAGACAAAGACCTGGAAGCGGGGCTCCGATCGGAATACTCGGAAGCCGAAATCAATCGCGATGACAAATCTCTAGGCAAGTGGGTCGGCGCGCTGGTCGATCATCTCGGAGGCAAGCGACGGCGGTTGGACTTGCCGTTGGACGTGCAGGCTACGGCGTTTCAACTCAGCGTCTGGCAGGAGCTGAAAGAGATTCCTTACGGCAGCACTCGTTCGTACTCGGAGGTCGCGGAGGCAATCGGGCGTCCGTCAGCGGTTCGCGCCGTGGCTCGGGCTTGCGCGACGAACCCGGTAGCTCTGGTGATTCCGTGTCATCGAGTCGTGCGCGAGGATCAGAGTCTGGGCGGGTACCGATGGGGTATCGAGCGCAAGCAGGCACTCCTGGAACGCGAACGAGGTTAGTCGACCACCGATGACGCTGATTGAACCGATTGACGCTGATCTAATTCGCGAAGATCAGCCCAATCGGCGTCATCAGCGGGCTATTCTGAGCTTATCAATCCGCCGCGCAGCGGAAACCCGAAAACGCAATTCGAAAGCGAGGTCGCCAAAAGTTTCTGAACGAACACCTGAGCAGCGGCAAACGGGTAGCCCACGACCCGCCTTTCAACACGCGATGATCGCCGTCGAACCATATCTCTGAATACTCCGGATACGGAAAAGCACTGAAGCCGGAATAGCCTTCGAAGCGGCTCGCCGTCCACTCCCATACGTTGCCGCTCATATCAACACATCCGTAAGCACTCGCGCCGCCGAGATCCATTCCAACCGGCGTCGTTCCCCAGTTTCGAAAGCCGAAGTTCCCGTTATCGCCGACTTCGTCTCCCCAACTGAATCGACGCTTGCGACCGGCTACCGGATCCCACGAGGCGGCCTTCTCCCACTCGGCTTCAGTCGGGAGCCGCTTCCCTGCGAATCGCGCGTAGGCGTCGGCTTCATACCAGCTTACTCCGGTGACCGGATGGCCTGGGCGGATCGCCGTTTCTTCGAACATCTCGCGGACTCGGAAGCCCGTTGCTTCCGAGCCGCCCGAGTCTGAGCGCGACCAGTACTCTGGGCACTTGATGTGGTTCGCCTCTTTCCACTCCCAGCCCTCGTCGCTCCATAGCGAGCGAGTCTGATACCCGCCCGCTTCGACGAACTCGACATACTCGCCAGCCGTGACCGGACAAGCATCAATGCGAAAGTCCGCAAGCTCAACTATGTGCGCGGGCATCTCGTTGTCGTAGGCGAACGTGGAACCGTCCGCGCCCATCTCGAAGGGCCCGCCCGGCACGCTTACCATCCGGGGTCGCGTAGACTCTGGTCCGTGCTCGTTTCGAGTCCCGTTAGGGGTGCCATCACGTAGCTGATCGCCATCCGCCATCCGCTTCATTTGCGGATCGAGCATCTGAAGCAGGTATGCGACTGTCTCCTGATGTTGATATTCGTGCTCGATGACCAAATCGAAGACGAAACCATCTCGGAGCAGCGGGTCATCGCTGGGCGGCAGTTTCACAAAAAAAGCCAGCACCTCTTCGCGCACGCGATCGAGGTAGCTGTTGATCTCGGGGATCGGCGGCAGGTTCGTCGAGTCTTCGCGAGGGGTCTTGATCGGATCGAAGATCTCGTCGTAGCGCGCCGAGATCGCCGGGTCGCCTTTGACTCGCTGAAGGATCCAATAGCCTTCGAAGGCGCCGACGTGCCCGAGGTGCCAGAGTATGGGACGAAAGCCTGAACCGGGCGACCGCCGCAGGTTGGCTTCATGGATGGCCAGCTCCATCAAGCGGCGGGTATGGCGCCGCGACTCATCCATCAGGCTTGCGATCCGGTCAGTGTTGAGGTGATTTGACATCTGGCTTCTCGCATTCAGTTGCTGCCCGAAAGCGAGACTACATTGCTCGCGGGCTTGTTGGCGCATTGCGGAAAAGTAATATAGCATTTAGAGGTTGTTTCGCGAGTCAGTAGCGTCCAAATTTGCTGCTCCACTCGCAGTAACGAATTGACTCGTTAAGCAAACGAATGAAT
>JBASRN010000011.1:0-23826 GCA_049273855.1 Blastocatellia bacterium | reverse complement strand
CCCTCATATAGTCTAAATACCGATCCATATCGGTAATCACGACCAGCCGTGTATGCAAGGTCTCGACTTCCACTTTATTTGGAGAGAGTTTGGCTAGCTCCTTGACTGCTTCCTTCACGAAAGGAGGTAACTGCTTACCCGTCTTAACTCTCTTGGGAAGATGAGCCATCAGTTCCTTTATTACTTCCTGGCTAGGATCATTACCAACGTGACCTTGTCCAAAAGCAATTCCGCACGCGAGCATCATGATGCCCGCCACGCCCATTCCCCTCAACGTTTTCATATCTCCTCCTAAGCGCGTTTTTGTTCGGGCTCAGGAGTAGCAAGATATTGCTGAGGAAGTACTGATGGCGGGCAGAGGTTTGGCTAAGGTTATCCTGTGGGTCTATGAAGCTGTCTGAGGCAGGTTAAAGGCGACTTGCGAGTTGAATTAGAGTATGAGGACCGGGAGTTTACGCCCCCGTATCGGCAAGGGTCGTTTTTTGGATGGCTCGCCAAGAGCCGTATTCGCTGTAGATAATTTTGTAGTTGGTCAAAGCCTCAAAGACCAATAGCTTTCAACAGGCTTCCATAAGCCAATCGTAACTCCTTGAATCTGAAAACTCGATATTGCTTGGGAATTCGGAGTTTTTGGTGATTCGCTGGAATCGGACTTCTAAGCAGGGGGTCGCAGGTTCGCTGAGAAACAGTTGCGGCGAGGTGTTTTTCATAGCACACGAAACCTGGAAGATACAATCCGCAACTACATCGACATTCATAACGCCAAAGCTAAGCCGTTCACTTGGATTAAGACCGCTGACGAGATTCTTGCCAGCGTCGCCCGCTTTTGTAAGCGAACTTTAGAAACAGGACACTAGCGGGCAACTGCGATGTCAAGATCGTCTAATGTTTTTCCGGCGCTTCAGCCCCGGCCCCGGCTGATGGCCCGCCGCTTCTTATGCTGAACAGCTACAGCGTGAAACCCATCTGCCGTGCCAGGCCGACGAACTGCGGGTCTGAGCGCAGGCTCTCATAGCGGGGGTGAATACCGATTTCCAGAACCTGCCAATTGCGTTCCGACACGGCCTTGGCAAGCCAGGCCGTGGTTTGCTCGCGATCACCCAACCGCAGATACTGGGTAACAAACGCCATTGCCGGAGCATACGCACCACGCTCCTTCTTTTCGTTCAACCGTTCGAGTCGTTGCAGTGCCAGCGCGCGCACGGCGGCGTCGAATCCTGACGCCGCAAAGGTGTTGTCCACGAGCGCTGCTAGTTTGCCCTTCCCTCGTAACACAAGTGCTCGGCTCCATGCGGCGATGGCATCGGCGTGCTGCCCTTTCTGTTCGTAAGCGTCGCCGAGCCATTCATGCGTCAATGCGAAATTCCCGTCGAGATCCAGCGTCCGGTAAAACTGCTCAATCGCCTCGTCATACCGGCCTGACCAGAAAAGAACCCGCCCCTCCCATAGATTCCTGTGGGCAGAGAGCGAGTCGAGTTGCAAGGCCCCGCGGCTTGCGGCCAGAGCTTCTTCCGTTCGCCCGCAAGCCGCCAGGCACCGTGCGTAATGATGATGGGCCTCCACAAAATTTGGATCCAGATCGAATGCGCGTTTGAAGGCGCGTTCGGCAGCCGGCCAGTCGCGATAGTAAATGAAACTTATTCCGGCTTTCGTGTTGTAGATTTCGGCAACTGTGTCATCCAGCTCCAGCGCCTTATTCATCGCCGCCTCGCATTTCACCCAGCCCTCGTCAGGCGGTGTTAGACCGACGGCGGCGGCCATGCCGAAATAGTCCGCCAGCCCGCAATACCCGAGCGCATAGGTGGGGTCCGCATCAATGGACTGTTGAAAATACTCCCGCGCCTTCTCATAGCCCGGCGCGGGAAACTTGTACCAGAAGTAGCGCCCTTTAAGGTAACGTCGGTACGCCTCCGCGTTGTCGGTGTACCGCTTCACCACCGCCACCTTCTCCGCGCCGATCAGCTTCACCTTGAGCGCATCCACAATCGCCAGCGAGATTTCATCCTGAAGGTCGAATATGTCTTCCATCTCGCGGTCGTACCGCTCAGACCAGAGGTAACAGCCATCCGCCACGTCGACGAGTTGCGCCGTGATGCGCAGCCGGTTGCCCGCCTTGCGCAAACTGCCTTCCAGCACCGCGCCGACGTTCAGCTTCTGCCCGATCTTGCGCACATCCGTGTTTTTGCCTTTGAAGAAGAATGCCGATGTCCGAGCGACGACGCGCAACGCTTTGATCTTCGCTAGCGCGTTGAGCAGTTCTGCGGCCAGCCCGTCGCAGAAGTATTCGTTTTCCGGATCGCCGCTCATGTTGACGAACGGGAGCACCGCGATTGAGGCAGAAGGCCTGGCGGAAGGCTGCGGGTGTGAAAGCTGCGCGGCAAGGGCCTTCAGATCGATCAGCAAGTCCTTCGCCGTTTGATGGCGTTGCCCCCGATCTTTATGCAACGTTTTGCTGACGATCCGCTGCAACTCAGCAGGCGCTTCTGTTAAGTGTTGTGCAAGGGGCGGAGGCTCTCGCTCCAATATCGAGACGATCACATCGCTCGTCGTTGCCCCTTCAAACGGAGCACGACCTGAGACCATTTCACAGATAACCACACCAAGGCTCCAGATATCCGTACGGGCATCTACCGACAGCCCTCTCGCCTGCTCCGGTGACATGTAACTAGAAGTGCCCATTACCACTCCAATGTCTGTTTTCGCCCGTGCCCCCGCAGGCGTCGTGACATCGGAAGTCGGCTGCTCGGTGAACTTGGCCAAGCCGAAGTCCAATATCTTTACGTAGCCATCACGACGGAGCATTGTGTTCTCCGGCTTGATGTCTCGGTGCACGATCCCAACCTCATGCGCCGCTGCTAAGCCAGAGGCAATCTGAACTGCAACATCAAGCACTTCCCTCAGCTTCAGCCGAGCCTCTGTCATGTGCTGGCGCAGTGTCTCGCCATCTACATACTCCATAGCGATGTAGTGATGCCCCTCCGGGGTTTCACCCACCTCATGGATCACACACACGTTCGGGTGGTTGAGTGCTGAGGCCGCCCGTGCTTCTTGCTCGAAGCGGCGCAATCGGTCTTCATCTTTGGTGAAGAGGGCGGGCAGCAGCTTGAGCGCCACTGGACGCCCTAAGCGAGTGTCCTGCGCTAGATAGACTTCACCCATCCCGCCGCTCCCGATCTCGCGCGTTACCTGGTAGTGGCCGATGGTCTGTCCGACCAGGGATTCACGTTGCGAACCTGCTAAAGTCTCGGCCGCCGCTGCGACGGCAGGTCTTTCCATAAAGCTTTCACCTTCTTCATAGGAGGCAAGCAGCGACTCGACCTCTCTGCGCAGCAGTTTGTCGCCGTCACAGGCTTGTTCGACGAAGGCGAGTCGCTCGTCGGCAGCGCGCCCCAGAGCAGACTCGAACACTTCCTTCATCTTTTGCCACCTCTCAGGTGTCATTCGCCTTCACCTTCCGCTGATCTCACGCCGCAGCCATGCCTTAGCCACATTCCAGTCCCGCTTGACAGTCCTCGGTGAGACACCCAGCACTTCCGCCGTCTCTTCAACGCTCAACCCGGCAAAAAATCTCAACTCGACGACACGGCCCTGCTGCGGGTCAATTCCGGCTAGCCTTTCAAGCGCTTCATCGAGCGCTACTAAATCCACCTCTGTCCCTTCCGATGCGATCATGCCTTCCTCAAGCGGCAGCTTAATATCGCTCCCACCCCGCTTGGCCGCTTGGCGACTGCGCGCATGATCGACAAGGATGCGCCGCATCAACTGTGCCGATATGGCGAAGAAGTGGGCGCGGTTCTTCCACTGCACACTGCTTTGATCGATGAGCCTGAGGTACGCCTCATGAATCAAGCCCGTGGTTTGGAGTGTGTGGCCGGGACGTTCTCGCCTCAAGTAACGAGCAGCTTGGCGGCGCAGCTCCTCGTAGACGATGGGGATCAGCTTGTCGAGCGCCTCCCGGTCACCATTGGTCCAGTCGCGGAGCATCTGTGTCACCTTGCTTGATGAGGCAGTCATACGGCAGCCCCCGCGCTAGAGAAACCATTGCAAAAACAGTGAGAGCATATGTCCCTGCTATGGTTAAGTCAATTTAATCCCCTGATCACCTTCTGCGCATCATCAGACATCGATACCAAAGTTTTTGTTCTACTGCGTGGCCCCTTTTCTTCTCCCTTTGCGCGTTAATAGATGAAGGCAGCAATAAAGCCACCTCCGCAAGACCCGAAGGAGGTCATCGGAGTTCAAGCTTTAGCTTGCGACACTTGCAGGATTAGGTCCCGCTATTACGTCTATATGAAATAGGACGATGAGGACCTAGGGGACGCCAAAAGCGCCCGCCTGCCAGATTCAGTCAGAAGTCGGAGTAGGAATGACTATTACTAATCACCCCCTCCACAGATCCGGACGAGCGCTACTAACGCATCCGGCTCCTGCCTTAGGTGATGACGCCAAGTCGCCTCAAGGGATAAGGGTGATGGACTCGCGGCGGTGGCAGCCATCGGTCGATCAATCGGTACATCCGTTCCCACGTAAGCCGCGTCCGCTGGCTCCGCCGCCTCAGCGACCGAAACCAATGTCGGGCTACCTGAAAACGGAAAGAAGACAGCGACTGCGTGTTCGAAGGCACTCCGTAGTACCGGTTGTGTCCTTCAATCACAGTCTTCAGCCATTTGCCCACTTGCGGCACAGGCTCATGCATTCGTCTTCTCAGTCCCGTTTTGATCTCCTTCAGCTTTGCTCGGTCCCTCTTGCTGATCGTCCGCCGATACACCGTGAACATCCCGTTGCTTCGCTTCTTGCCACAGATGTGCGTGAAGCCAAGAAAATTGAATGTCTCCGGCTTCCCTTGCCCGCGCCTTTTCCGATTATTGGCTGCAAAGCAGCCAAACTCGATCAAACGCGTTTTCTCGGGATGCAGTTTCAGCTCGAACTTGGCGAATCGCTCCTCCAAATCCTTGTGAAGCCGCTCGGCGTCCGACCGGTGCTGAAATCCAACGACGAAATCATCAGCAAATCGGACGACGATCACGTCGCCTCTCGCTTTTGTCTTTCGCCATTGGTGCACCCAGAGATCGAACACGTAGTGCAGAAAGATATTTGCCATCAGTGGCGAGGCACTCCCGCCCTGCGGCGTTCCTTCTTCACTCCTTTTCCACCGTCCTTCTTCCAGCACGCCTGCGTTCAACCACTTTCGAATGAGCCGCACTACGCGCTGGTCTGCTATCCGGTGCTCGATGAATTTCACCAGCCACTCGTGGTCGATTCCATCGAAGAACGAGCTGATGTCTCCGTCAAGCACCCAGTTCACCTTCTTCGTCAGTATCCCGACGTACAAGGCATCCAGCGCATTGTGCTGGCCCTTGCCTGGCCGGAATCCGTACGAGAACCCGAGAAAGTCCGTCTCGTAGATTGCGTTCATCACCTCTACCGTCGCCCGCTGGACTATCTTATCTTCCAGCGCCGTGACGCCGAGCGGTCTCATCCGCCCGTCCGCTTTAGCGATGTACACTCTACGAACCGGTTTCGCCCGGTATGCCCCACGTCGCAGTCGCCCGGAGAGGTCCTCGAGATTGCTCTCCAGGTTCTCTCCGTACTCCCGCCACGTTTCCCCGTCTACTCCCGGGGCAGCATCGCGCTTCAGCCCGTAGTAGGCTTCGCGCAACATGCTCAGGTTGTAGATGTGGTGCATGAGGCCGGTAAACCTCTGCCTCTTATCCTTCACTGCTGCTTGTCGTATCCGCCCCAGCGCACTTTGCACGATGTTCCGGTCCAGTGTCCGGTCCGTGTTTTGCCGTGGCGTCTTCCCTTTGGCCAGACCCCTTCGCTCCATCCTCTCCGCCGCCACTTCAGTGGCCTTGTTCGAGGACTTCGTCACTACTACGGGTCTGTCCGACTTCCTGCGGTCGTCCATCATCGTCGTACGTCCTTAGACTTCTCGATGCGACCCACTCCTAACTTCGTGGGTGGCCGCAGGATCTCCCGGTTCTCGCGCAGGTTGCTTCCGTGCATGCCTGGGGTCTCTGACCTCGCGGGATACCATCGTGCCTTGCCTTTGCAGCACGCTGGTTGTGGCCTTCCCCATCTCCTTACAGGGTCAGCATCCCGTTCTAATTGTATTTCGCGGCTCAATACCCTGCCTGCACGTTCCCCTGTCAACGCTTCGCCTGCGCTCTTACGAGCGCCGGTGCATGACTCGGGGCCGTCATGGTTGGCTAGACCTTTAACGTATGACTCTTTCATTCACTACAACCTGCCGGTTTATCCCGGCGCTCAAGGAGACCCAACAGTGTCAAAGCAAATAGAGCAGGCGGTGCAGGAACGATACGGTTCAATAGCCGCAAGCAAACTCTCGAGTGAGAACACCGGAGTTCGAACCATCGCCGAAGCCTTTGGTTACTCGGGCGCCGATCTGGCGTCCATCCCGGCCGAGGCGAACATGGGGTTGTCGTGCGGTAATCCAATCGCCCACGCAAGCTTGCGACCCGGCGAAACGGTAGTCGATCTCGGCTGCGGCGGCGGACTGGATGTCTTTCTCGCCGCGGCCAAGGTCGGGACTGAAGGCCGCGCGATTGGGATCGACATGACGCCCGAGATGATCGAGCGAGCGCGCCGGAACGCCGAAAAAGGAGTAGACGGCAAACCCTATTCGAACGTCGAGTTTCATCTGGGACGGATCGACAAGCTGCCGCTTGAAGACAACTCGGTCGATTGCGTGATCAGCAACTGCGTCATAAACCTTGCCCCCGACAAGCAAGCGGTCTTTCGCGAGATTGCCCGGGTGTTGAAGCCCGGCGGCCGAATTGCTGTCAGCGACATCGCGCTTAAGAAACAATTGCCGGACGAGGTGTCGAGCGATCTATTGGCGTACGTCGGCTGCGTAGCCGGGGCGATCTTGATTGACGACTACAGCAGGGGACTAAAAGAGGCCGGCTTCAATCCGGTTGAGATCGTAGACACCCACAGCGATCTGAGTGTGTACGGCGAACAGGAGAGCGAAGCCGCCGCCTGCTCGACGACCCCCGCGAAAGTCGCCGGCCAATCTGGGCTGAACGTGATGAACACGAGCTGCTGCGGTCCCGATACCCAGTCGGCTCGAAGTCTCGGCGAGCTTCTAAGGCGCTACAACATCAACGACTATGCGGCAAGCGTAAAGGTATACGCGATCAAGCCGACGGCTTGAACATCTGAAGCGCGGAGAGAGCGGTAGCCTCGTAAGGTGGCCGCTCTCGCGCCTTTTGCGGCTTGAGCCATCGCCCGGAGATTGTCAGGCACGTTCTTCCGGTTTCTTGACGCGCTTGGCCATCCAGATGTCAGGTTTGCCAAAGCCGCTTGCATCCGGAATGAGTCCGACGATTTCATATCCCAGCTTCTGGTAAAACTCGAACGGATGCCGGCGCAGGTTCTCTATGCTTCGAAGCTTCTCCAAAACATCGGGGTAGAGATCTACGCCTCCGACTGAGGTCCGCGCGTTCTCATCGTCCGTGCCAAGCTGAATCGTCCAGGCGCCCCGCTGAGCAACCTGTGCCTCAAGATCCAGCACCAGCGCTCGACCGACTCCCCGCCCGCGGCAATCCTCGCGGACGACAAGCGGATGAAGCTCCCAAACGTTTCCGTTGTACGATTCAATCCCGCCGATCCAGCCTTGCACGTTGCCCTCTTGATCGACGGCCACCCTGCTGATCCGCCCCGGGTGGAAAGACTCTCGCACCTCCGCCAGGCCGTCCTCGAGCGTGGTCCAGTCGGTCGAACCCGTGTCGCGAAAGCCCTCCACGAGCAGCATCGCTGTTTGCTCTACCGCTCGATCGTCTTCAGGGGTGAGGTCGATGATTTTCATAAGAACATCTCAGGTCGCGCCAGTCTCAGGCTTCTGGGGAAGACTTTGCCACGAAGACTCAAAGGCCACCAAGCCGCACCAAGTAACTGAAACGTTTCGTGCTCCTTCGTGTCTTGGCGCCCTGGTGGCGAGAGGTTGGGGTCTCAAGGCAGCGCTTACAACGTCCTTAGAAACGCAATCAGCGCCTTGCGATCCGCATCTGCAAGCTCCAAACCGAACTCGTGCCCTTTCACGGCCCGCCTCTTCACTCCATAACCTTTGAAGCCTGTCGCCACATAGTCATCTCGCAGACGTCGACGATCAAACCAATCTTCAAGAGAAGCAACCCACCCGCCGTGCCCGAACGGGCCTCGATACCACACCCCCTTTAGCGAAGGTACTTTGTAATAGCCGGTTCCACGCCGGGTCTTCATCGTCAGGTCCGGATCCGTGCCGACCGACATCGACAGGATGTCGAACTTCCGACGATGCTCCTCCGGAACTTTGAAGCCATCGGCTGGCGTCAGCTTGTTATTCGTGTACAGAGGGGGCGCGTGGCACCCGGCGCATCCTTCGCGCTCGAACACCTTTTTGCCATTCGCGGCCAGGTTATCGAATCTGTTCGGATTCGGCGGCGGCTTGAGAGAATAGACGTACAACGCCAGTGCGTAAAGCTGTTCATCACTGTATCGGCTTTGGGTCGCGGGGTCGGGCAGCTCTCCTCTAGGTCTGAAGTTTCCGTATAGGGACAGCACATCGGCGCCTTGGTTTAGCGCAGCGTAGCGCATAAGGTCTGCTATCGTGCGATGGCGGACAAGCCCGCTGGAGTCGAGATAGCGCCGATCCCTTACGCCGATCAGATCAGGTATGCGTGGTGGAAAGAAAGCGCTCGATCCCTGCCTCGCGCATACGCCTGGCGGGATCGCTTCGAAGACAGAAGCTATTTCTTCAACAGACATCTGCTCGGGACGGGCGTTCGGGTCATCGCCGAGCCAGGGCGCGGCATAACTTCGACGCATGAAATCTCTGAGCACCCTTAGCGTTTCGTCCTTATCCTTGGCCTGTGCCGCTTCCAATCTTGATTCGTACGCAAAAGTGCGGTCATCGGGGAAACTCCTCTGTGCTCCTTTTATGGCGCTTCCATCCGGCATCACGCGAGTGTGGCACATCGCGCAGGAGAGAATTCCCACTTCTACTTTGCCTTTCTCCCTGACCACGTATCGCATAAAAGGAAAGATGCCGTTTCTCAGAATTGGCACATGGTTCTTGTCATACCAGGCGCGGTCTCTGACCCCGGAAACCAACATCCCGGAAGACACGAACTCGATAGGGGCATCAAAGACGATCTCTCCCGCCTCGATCCAGTCTTGCTCTGTTCTGAATTTCGAGGGGTCAAAGGCGATTTGCGGTTCCAGCGTGCTGAGCCGGTCAAAGTATCCGGGCGGCTCTTTCCCCGGAGCGTAGATTGGATAGCTTTTGTAGATCGGCCGCCCAGGAATGCGGTAGTAGTAGTCAGCGGAAACGTGTTTGGGCGAGTGTGCGGGATCGGAGAGTGGTATTTCTAAAACGGCGATCTCGCTGTCTACCCATGTCTTTGGTATTTCAGGCCTCCACGTAGCATTGGTTTTCTGTGCATCACCTCTGCCGGAAAAGACTACGCACCCCAGCATGAGTAAGAGTGTAAGGGGATACAGCTTCGAGTTTCTGTGATTCATCGGCCTCCTGGCGGACGACTTGAGTGGCGTTGTCCTTTCGTGTCTAACCCTGTCTCTCGACATCACCACCTCAGATGGATTGTTTAGCGCCTAGTCGGGCGAAGCCTTCTTCCCTCCAAGTCTGTTGATGATTGACTCATATTCCTTGGCTTGTTTAGGTGTCAACTCCCTATCGAGCCGGCCATGTTTGTCTCATTAACTTCGACACCCCATAAGCTACGCAAACGCTTTCGAGCGGTCTTTGTCGCGCCGTCAGAGGCATACTTGAAGTCGCCGGTGTATTCGCAACGCTGCGATCAGGCTAGAACACAGCCTGATCAGGCTGCATAAAGCTACAGAAATCATTCGACGATTAGGCAGTAGAACCAACACTTAACCAACCGAAGTGTGAGATATACACCGCTTACGCCGAACCTACAGCAACCGACCGGATTTGCATCGCGAAGGGTTCCTAAGAGAGGCCGCAGACGGGCGATCGTAGCCGCAGACGGACGACCGTGGAGGCTTAAGAAACTCTTCTTCTGAGGGACTCTTCTAATGACGTCCGGGCGGAACCACGGCTGTCTCGGAGGGACGCACTGAATGAGAATCGTGCGGCGATTCGTCGCGGGGTACGAGGACGCACAATCAACGAGTCCTAGACGACCGAGATTCTGGCGAGCAGACTGATCGCCCATCACTGGCGTAATTTGAAGTTGAAGCTTATTCTGTCCCGGCAACAAATTGCTCGGGCTGTGGGAGAGTGTCTACCTACCTTGCTCCACATCTTCCCGAAAGCACCAAACCAAGTCTCGCTCGCTGCAATCCACCTGCGCGTTTCGTGAGCACCTTGCTATCCAAGCTCACGATCTGTGAGACGTTAGCGACCGATTCTTTTGGGAGCCCCGTCAACCGAGCTGAAAGGATCACATTGCCGGGTGCCTTGGTCCACTTGATGTTACTTGTAAGCGGGACGCAAACGACCGTCGCGATTCTGCTGCGGTTGAACGAATCTCCCTGCACAACCACCACCGGCCTGCGGAACCCAGGCCCAGACCCGGTTGGATCCGAAAGATTCGCCCACCAGATATCTCCCTGAGAGATCACCACTCGGTGCGCTCCAACACCCGACTGGATGCAGCCGAAACGAACGGGTCCGGTTCGGGACCGATCTCATCGCAGACTTGATTGATCGCTTCCGTAACATGGTCTGGCGCATGACGAGCTACATATTCGGCGAGCGCACGGCTGAACAACTCGCTTCGGGACTTCTTCATCCGTCGCGCCAAACGCTCTGCCTTCTCGAAGACGTCGTCGGGTATTGATACTGCCGGTTTCATACTTGCCCTGGGCTACACGCGTTCGCCCCTACGCGGGGCTATTACTACACGGCATTGGATTGACCGGATTCTCAACTACTTGCTGAGAGCTGTTATGCGAGCCGAGAGGCGTCCTGCGTCGTGACAGTTCATGCACGTCAGGCTTGTGGTGGCGGCTGCTTCGGGATTCGCTTTCCACTTTTTAGCCATGGGCTCATAAGGCGTGTCGGCCAGCACTGCAAGTATCTTGTCGATGTGCTGCGCTGCCTCCTCTTTGCGACCCGTGCGCTGAGCGGACTGAGCGAGCCCTGATAGCATCTCGCCTCGAAGATGCACCGGGAGCCTGTCCACAATGGGAGCTTGCTGTTTGTAAAGCGACTGGTAGTTGTCATAGGACGCCGACCATGCTGCAGCGCGATATTCCTTTGGCAGCCTGTCGGCGAAAACTACAAAGCTGCCTCCGGTGACCGCCGCGACTCCGTCGTTCCCCGAGTTGAGCTTGCCGGCCTCAGCGAACAGATCGAGCGCCTGTCGATAATATCGTTGAAACTCGTCTGGGCGGTTACTCTCGTGAGCGCGCACGGCGCGGTAAAGCGCGGCGCCGCCCTTCCAGGACAGCAGATTTGCTCTTTGAGCCGGCCGCTGTTCGAGCAGCAACTCAATGTTCTTTTCTCCCCTCGAGAAACGCTCCATGTCATCAGACAAAAAGCCGGCAAAGATGTCTTCCCGAAGAAGGGTGTGCACCGTAAACCGAGAGTCCGAGAGCGGTGGTTGCGCCGACTGGGCGGCTGCCACGGTCACGAGAGCGACTACGAGGAATATTTTCTTGATACCGTACATAGCTTGCGCCTCCTGTGTAGGATTCCTGATTAGCCGTCGAGTCTACAGCGGAAACACTCCAGAATCAACGATGCACCGGTCAAAGCGGCCTGGAGAGACGTTCGCGCTCCCAACGAGCCAAGATTGCGAGAGAAACCCGGCGGCCTGAGCGGGGGGCTTGACCATGTCTCTCCCAGTGAGCTAACGCTCGCGAGTTGGAAAGTGTTCCGAGCGATAACGACCTGGCGGCGTGCTGAATGCGCCAAACACCTCAGACGACAATCCCACCAACGCACGTTGGTGAAATTCCGGAGCCCGTTCGGTTATCCATTAGCCCAGGCGTTCACGCCTGGGTTGCGTGTGGGGATGGATCAGGTTAGCCCCGTTCACGGGGCTTCCACTCCGCTTTAGCTTATGAATGTCGAACCCTTACACGAAGAATTGCCTAAAGGCCAAACCAAAGCCCGGTGAACCGGACTATTTGATCCGTCCACATGCGTCACCCAGGCGTGAACGCCTGGGCTAGTGGAAGAACGACGTCTGTATCGTTCACGTTTTCACACGGTCTTTGCGTTGGTGGGACTGACATTCGTCTATCACCGATATTTCAGGCGCTCCTGCTAGAAAACGAACATCGCTACCGTAGCCACAAACATTACTACGGCGGTGATCCATCCGAGCACTCGCAAGAGCCGCGTGTTCACCCGGCCACCCATAACACGTTTGTCGCTGGTCAGCAGCGTTATCAGGACGATGAGCGGCGAAGAAAGCGCTCCGTTTACTACGGCAGCCCAGAAGAGCATTCGAACCGCGTTTGCTCCCGTATAGTTGAAGACCAGTCCGATAATGACCGCCGCCGCAAGCACGCCGTAGAACTTCGCCGCGACGCGCGGGCGATCATCGAGCGAGCCGCGCCAGTGCATCGCTTCGGCAATCGCGTAGGCCGCGGAGCCTGCGAGCGCGGGAATCCCCAGCATCCCCGTTCCCAAGAGCCCAACCGTGAATAGCAGGTACGCTTCATTCCCCGCGACCGGCCGCAACGCTTCGGCGGCGTCCCGAGCGGTCTGGATGTCGCGATGTCCCGACTCGAAGAGCGTTGCGCCGGTGGCAACTATGATGAAGTACATCACCACTCCCGCGAACACCATTCCTGTGACCACATCCGTTCGAGCAGCGCGCAACTCTTCGTCAGTTGCGCCGCGCCGGGCCTTGACCGAGCGGCGGCCGTGCGCCCGCTCTTCTTCCACTTCCTGCGCAGTCTGCCAGAAGAACAGATAAGGCGAGATGGTCGTGCCGAGTATCGCGACGAACGTGGCGAGGTAGTTCGAGCTCAACTCGATGCGCGGGAAAAAGGTCGCGCTCAAGACTTCGTTCCATCGCGGTTCAGCAAGTATCGCGGCAGCTACGTAAGCAAACAACACAAGCGTCAGCCACTTGAACACTCGGGCGATGTGGCGATAGCTCGACCAGACGAGCAGCGCAACTATCAAAGCGGCGAATACCGGCAGCCAAAAGAAAGCGCTTGCGCCGGTCATCATCTCCATGGCGGCAGCCATGCCGCCGAGGTCCGCACCGATGTTGACGATGTTAGAGACTGCAAGCAACGCGCACGCACCCCACAAAACCCATCGCGGGTAACGCCGGCGAATCGCCGCCGCCAGGCCCTCGCCCGCCACAAGTCCCAGCCGCGCGCACATCAGTTGCACTGCGATCATCAACGGGAATGCGACGAAGACCGTCCAGAGCTGAGTGAAGCCGAACGCCGCGCCGGCCACCGAGTACGTGGCGATGCCCGACGGATCGTCGTCAGCCGCGCCGGTGATGAGTCCCGGCCCCAGCTCGGCGAAGAAGTCCCGGACTCGACGCGGCCTCTGCTTATCAGTCTGGTCCACTATGTCTACGGAGTCCCCGGGTGATTGCTGCCGGGAGAAGCAGCGAGCATCGATCGAGGGAGAGGAACCTGAGCCGGATGAACGCCAACGTGAACTAGCCGCGGCGGCGGAGCAACACCTTGGCGGTATAGCTGACCACTACTTCATCGCGCTGGTTGATGA
Organism: Blastocatellia bacterium; assembly: GCA_049273855.1. GTDB lineage: Bacteria > Acidobacteriota > Blastocatellia > UBA7656 > UBA7656 > Onstottus_B. The sequence goes on along the minus strand of JBASRN010000011.1, from coordinate 10,130 downwards.
CTTCGCTGAGCATGGTCACGATGCCGCTGCGGTCGTCGCGTTCCGACTTGGCTTCTACCTTTTGCGTGACGTGAATTGTGTCGCCGATGAAGGTCGGCTTGACGAAGCGAAGCCGGTCGAGCCCGTAAAACGCAATCACGGTGTCGGCGGTCTGGCCCAGCCGCACCCCCAGCCCGGTCGCTATCGAAAAGACCAGCGCGCCGTGAGCGATGCGCTGTTTGAAAGGCCCGCGTTCGGCCAGCTCTTTGTTGGTGTGGATCTCGTTCCAGTCGCCGGTGATTCCGGCGAAGTTCACAATGTCGGTTTCAGTGATCGTGCGGCCCGCGGTCCTTGCTTTCTCGCCGACCTCGAAGTCCTCAAAGTACTTGCTCGCCATCAATTCTCTCCTCACTCGGATTTGGATTGCGAAGCTTCTTCCGCGTTCGCTTCGCGAGTGATACTGAACAGTGCGTCGTTCGCTTCGCTAAACAGAAAGCATGAGTTGCGAAGCTGGGGCATCCAGTGCAACACCATATCGCGCTTTAGCCGCGGGTCGTCTTCTGCCTTTTTCATCATGGCTACCGCATCGGGCCTTTGCTTCGCCGCCATGTAGAGTTATCTCCCCGGTTGCTTCTCGGATAGTGAAGTCGGGGTAGCCCAACACCAGCGTCGCCGCGACGGAGTGCACGTTGTCGTTAAGCGAGCCGCGAATCTCGAAGCTCGCCTTGTCCAGCCAGTCCATCGTGACGTTGATATTTCTTGAAAAGCTTGCCATTAATCTCCCGGGGTTCAGGTTTAGGGTTCAGGGTTTCGGGTTTCTGGTTTCTGGTTTCTGGTTCGCGCTTTGAAGTCGAAGGGAATGCTAAACGCACGAACTAGAAACCAAAAACCAGAAACCCGAAACCAAAACCAGAAACCCGAAACCGCTTCTAGTCGGTAGCGCTACTTGATGCGGCGCGGCCCAGTATTTCGTCGCGGCGCGTTTGAATCGCGGTCAGCAGCTTCTCGAACGGCTCGACGAACAATCTGACTCCATCGGCCAGCACCTGGGCGGTCACTTCATCGAGGCTTATCCCGATCGCTTCGAGTCTTTGAAGCCTCGCTCGCTCCTCAATCAGGTTTTCTTCGAGTGTCAATCGAACGACGCCGTGCTCGCGAAACGCCGCAAGCGTCGCCGGCGGCACGGTGTCGATCGTCTCCGGTCCGATCAATTCCTCGACATAGTAAACGTCGCGATACGCCGGGTTCTTTGTCGAGGTCGAAGCCCACAACGGGCGCTGAACTTGCGCGCCGGCGGCTTTCAGCTTTGTGAAGCGGTCGCCGTGAAAGACGTCCTTGAATCGCTGATACGCCACCTTTGCGTTTGCGATGGCAATGCGGCCAAGCAGCGACTCGAGGCGGGCTTTCTCTTCGTCGTTCGTACTCTTGCTGATCAACTCGCTGAGGCGCTTGTCGATCGCGGTGTCGATTCGGCTGACAAAGAAACTCGCAACCGACGAGATCGTGCTGACCGGTTTGTTCTCCGCGAGCCGTCTCTCGAGCCCGCGTAGATAGGCTTCAACCGTTTGCTCGTAGCTTTCAAGCGAGAATAACAGCGTGATGTTTATGTTGATGCCTTCGTAGGTGCATTGCTCGATCGCGGGCATACCAGCGGGTGTGCCGGGGATCTTGATCATCACGTTCCTGCGGTCAACCCAACGCCACAACCGCCGCGCTTCTTCGATGGTACCGGCTGTGTCGTTCGCCAGGAGCGGCGAGCATTCTAGGCTTACGTAGCCGTCCTTTCCGCCGGTTTTGTCATAGACGATCGCGAGGGTGTCGGCGGCAGACTGAATGTCGCGCACGGCGAGCTCTTCGTAGATTTCAATGGCGCTCTTGTTGAGCTCGGCGAGCTCGCGCAGTTGGTCGTTGTAGAGGTCCGAACCGGTGATAGCCTTTTCGAAGATGGCCGGGTTCGAAGTCACGCCGCGCAACTCGTCTTCGTCGATCAAACGTTTCAGCTCGCCCGATGTGATCAGCTTGCGCTCGATGTTGTCGTACCAGATGGACTGTCCCGCTCGGGTTAACTCGACTAGAGGATTCGTGCTCATTTGTCCCTTCCTCGCCTTACAGAATAATATGACCGGCCTCCTCAACCCTGGAGGCGTGTTCCTGTCACGTGGTCATTATCTGCGCGCCGGTCGCGGGGCGCAATGTGGAAGAGTCGAATCTCTCGAGACTGCCGCCCGCTTTACACTCGCCGTTCGTTTCTTTTACGATCCCTATCAGCCGTGCCTGAAGAAGGGGAAAGGCTGCCACGAAGACATGAAACCTAACACAAAAGCGCCACCGCTCGGATTGCGCGCGGCCTCACTAATCGTATCGCTGTCGGCAAGTCTCTTGACGCCTGCGCTTTTCTCTCGAGTTGTATCCGGCGAAGACCAACTTGCGAATCAGCCCAAGTCGGAATACGCGAAGCGCCGACAAGCGCTTATGCAGAAGCTCAAAGACGGCGTTGTCGTTTTGGTCGGCGCGCGCGAAGAAGACCTCGGTGAGGTCGCGCGCTTCCGTCAGAAGAACAACTTCATGTACCTGACTGGTGTCGAGACGCCCGCCGCTTACTTGATGCTTGTTCCGGCCGGGCTTATTCCGGGCCGGCCGGCTTCTGAGACGGTTTTCATCCCGCCGCGAAATCCAGGCCGCGAACGGTGGAACGGCGTGCAGTTGGGGCCGGGCAAGGAGGCTGAAAACATCTTCGGCGTTCAAGAGGTCGCCGGATCGGACGGGTTCAAAGACCGGCTCAACGAACTGCTGAACTCGGCGGCATTCAAAGGTGAGGGTGGGGCTCAGAGGGCCAAGCTTTACACTATCATCCCGGCGGGCAAGACGGCGGAGATCGAACGCGAGACTCACTTCGTTGCAAGGATTCGTCAGGAGACGCCGCACGTCGCGCTCGTCGACGTCTCGCGGATCATCGCTGAGATGCGCAAGGTCAAGTCGGCGGCGGAAATCGCGCTTCTGCAAAAGGCCGTAGACATAACCAACGAAGGACAACGCGAAGCCGCGCGCACAATCCGTCCCGGCGCTTTCGAGTACGAAGCCCAGGCGGCGATCGAAGCCGCTTTTACCCGCAACGGCTCTGAGCGTCCCGGTTATCCGTCGATCGTCGGATCTGGGGTCTACTCGACGATTCTGCACTACAACAGCAGCCGTAAGAAAATCCAGGCAGGCGACCTCGTGGTAGTCGACGTGGGCGCGGAGTACAGCTATTACACGGCGGACATCACCCGGACGTTCCCGGCTTCCGGCAAGTTCACGCCGCGCCAGCGCGAGATATATCAACTTGTGCTCGAGGCTCAGCGAGCCGCTGAGAAAGCCTTCAAGCCTGGCGTTTCGACGCTTGCGAGCTTGCACAGCGCCGCGGTGGAGGCGATCAGAGCCAGCCCGCTTCGTGACAAGCAGGGCAACACTCTCGACAGGTATTTCATACACGGCCTCAGCCATTGGCTTGGGATGGACGTGCATGACGTGGGCGGCTACGCGACACTGCCGGCCGGCGCAGTGTTCACCATCGAACCGGGCATTTACATCCCTGAAGAACGGCTGGGTGTCAGGATCGAAGACGACTACCTGGTCACTGACACGGGTCTGGTGAAGCTAAGCCGCGCGCTTCCTTCCGAGCCCGACGGGATCGAGGGAATGATGACGAACTCTCAGCCTTCGGTGAGCGCGCCCAGGTCTGCCGCGGGAGGATTACGCTAGAGGTATGGCACAACAAAACACCTTCGATATCGTCTCCAAAGTTGATATGGCCGAGGTCAAGAACGCCGTTAACCAGGCTCTCAAAGAGATCCATCAGCGCTACGATTTTAAAGGCACCAACTCTGACATCGATCTTAACGAGAAAGAGCACACGCTTGTGATTGCAACCGCGAGCGAGTTTACTCTGCGATCGCTAAACGACGTGCTCCAGCAGAAGATGGTTCGCCGGGGTGTGTCGTTGAAGGCGCTTTCGTACGGCAAGATCGAGCCCGCCGCAAAAGACTCAGTGCGTCAAACGGTCACCCTTCAGCAAGGCATCCCCATCGAAAAGGCCCGGGAGATCGTGAAGTACATCAAGGACACCAAGCTGAAAGTCCAGGCTTCGATCAACGGAGACTTCGTGCGAGTGGCGAGCAAGGATCGAGATACGCTTCAGCAAGTGATCGCGCTCCTGAAGCAAGAAGACTTTGGGATAGACACGCAGTACACGAACTATCGCTCGTAGCAAAGAGGCATCGTCGGTGATCTGCTCTCCCACATTGGCTGGAAGATGACTAACCTGGAGGGGCGGCAACTCTCGTTCGGGTAGTGTGATTACGAACCATCCGAAGTAAAAGCGGGCCGTTTACTCGATTCAGCTGCTTTCTCAGCTCCTCGTACGCTACCTTTTCGTCTTCGCCGAACCGCCAAAAAAGAGGACGCCAGTCAGTGGACGTGAGCGGGTTGTTCATTTCTGGCCGCCAGAGCCTTTCATTCGATTTTTCCATACTGCAACCTCAGATCGCGCTATGGTACCTATCGGGCGGTCAAAAGTCTGTTCAATAGTAGACAAGATTTAGAAAACATGATCCCACTACCAAACCGGGCGATACTTCGGATTGTGCCTTCATGCTGCCTCGTCCTGCGAGCATTTGAGCCAGCAACGCAGAAATATCACACTACCCTTGTTCGCGCCTCAGGCTCCGGCTCGCTGGTTTCTCGTAGAATTAATCAGACTTTCGGCCTACTATTGGGCTCTAATCACTTGTATTCGGATGTTCTGTGGCGGTTTAGGCAGTTATGAAAACGCCCTCCAAAATGATTCTTCTATTTTGGTTGATGCTGGCGATCGGCGTATTGAGCGCGGTTGCCCAACGCTTCCCGGCTCAAGCCGGCGGGCGTGTTAGCGCTGTCCTAGGGCAGCAGGTGAATCGCTTCCCCAATCAGCGAAGGCTTAATCGCCCACCCTTTGGAAACCCGCGGCTCGGTCGCCGGCCGGGCGCGCTTCCGCGCAATCAGGAGCAGAAGCAACTGCTTCAGCAGCGCTTGATGCGGGCCATCGGATTGACTCCTCAACAGCAAGCGCGAATCCAGCAGATACGACGCGGCCACGACGATGAGGTGATCGCCGCAGGGCGAAGACTTCGACAGGCTCGGCGCTCCCTGGACCTGGCAATAATGAGCGAACGCTACGACGAAGCCACCGTGCGACGAGCGACGGATGAGCTTGCAGCCGCCCAGGCCGACAAGATCAGGCTGGATTCGCAGATTCGCGCGGAGGTGCGCAGCGTACTCACCCCAGACCAGGTAACGCGGTTTCACCAACTGGAGCGCCAGATGCGCCAGGAGATGAGACAGCGGAACCTTGAGGAACGAGAGAAGGAGACGACGGAGCCCACCCCGCCGAACACGCGGCCGCCGCTCGGAAATGACGAGGACGAGTTGACCGATCTAATTTCTCCCAGAACGAGAACCGTCAAGGAAGAATAACCCGGGGCGAGCCGCGCTGGTATCGCGGTGGTATAACGAAGTCTAGCGCGCCGTCAGCTCATCCGATAGAAAACCCCATTCCCAAGACTCGTCCACACGCCTCAAGACAGGCTGGGCCTCGCTACACCTTCAGGATCAGCATGACACACACCCATCGGCTAGCTCGCGCGCTGGACATCCTTGAATCGCGGAGATTAGAATCTAGCACTCAGCTTTGTTGTGAATCATCGGAGGAGGGTTAGATGGAGGAGAACCAAACAACTTACCACGCGGTTGAGAAAGACGGCGTGGTGACCGCAATTTGGGAGATGATTGGACGCAAGCACATCCGCACGATAGATCCGCGCAGCGAAGAAGGCCGTCGAATAATGGGCTCGCACACAGTCGACGAAGCGACCGAGCACGGCCCGGTCCCTGAGCAAGCCGAGGCGCAGGCTGCTCAACAGGGCGAGTCCTAGAAATCGCGCTGATGGGTTTTTGCGGGCGGCCCGATTTCGGAAAGTTCCCAGCCGGCCCGGGCTCGGTAACCAGCAAAGGATCTCACCGGTCCAGGTCTACTCACAAAACACAATCGGTCGAGGCTTATCGATCAAGCCGCTTTGGCTTGCCAGGTCGTAGTACAGGTCAAGCCCTTTCAAGCTGTCGTCGTCCAGATCGTAGCTAATGCTCTCCCTCAAGTATCTGAACAGATCATCACGGTCCAGGCCAAGCTGCTCAGCGTAGAGATCCGCCAGTTCATCGGCGTGTTCCAGACCCTCGCGCTTCGCTGCTTGGAAGTCCACTTCATCCGAACTCATCTGTGCTGCCCACGCTTTCGAATCCGAGCGTACGGCCCAGAAAGCGAACACAAAAGGCAAGCCGGTGTGTTTTTTCCACTCCTCGGCAAGGTCGTAGACGTGAAGCGCCGATCTGTCTATGAGCATCGCCGGGTCGCCGATGATGAGCGCGGCGTCGTTTGTTCGAAGCATCTCGTGAATGACTGGCGGCGAACTCGAATAAGAAGGACTCAGCTCGTAGAAGCGGGCGAGTATGATTTGAATCAGCGCCGCCGATGTTCGCGACGAAGTGTCGAGCGCGACTGAACGCACCTCGTCTATAGGCACTCGTGAGGCGAGCAGGACGCTCCGCACGCTGGTCTTTGAAGCAACGCAAGCCCCGGGCGCAACCTTTAAATCCGGAATCCTCTGATACTCGATCACCGGAATCAGCGCGGCATCCGCACGCCCTTCCGAAAGCATCTCCGAGCAGCGAACCGGAGCCGCGTCCGGAAGAAAGCTACAGCGGTGTTTCTGCGCGCCGAATCGGAAGCTGTAACAAAGAGGCGCGGCGTTCAGATAGATCGAGGCGGCGATGAATGGCTTTGTCATACGGGGCGCGCGAACGAAGCGTTTGAGTCCCTTCTTCTGGCTTCGAAGACTACGCGGGGCTTTTCCACTTTTTCTGTGGAAAACCCTGTTGAAAACCACCCTTTTTGATTCGCAAACTTTGGAAATCCACGGACTTTTAGCACATTGCACACATTTTGTTCAAACTTTGTTTACGAGCTGAAAGCCAATTATTTCAGCATTTGTCCGAACCAACGGCAGAATCTTGCGCTTTTGCGGCGGAGTTGGCGCCAGCCAAGCCGGCGATTGCTGCAAACCTGTGCAAAACTCGCTGGGTTCTAGCATGAAAAAGTGGCCGGGAACTGGAATTAACCGGCGAGATCAGTCGAAGGGTTCCTCGATTCGTTGACCTATTCGCTCGCGGAACTCGTGCGCGGCCGGAAGCACCTTGCGCGGCTTTGAGCCTTCGGCAGGCCCTATGAAGCCCTGATGTTCCATCATATCCAGAATCTTGGCAGCGCGGCCGTAGCCGATCGAAAGCCGCCGCTGCAAGACCGATGTCGAAGCGCGCCCCATATCAGTGACAATCGCCAGTGCGTCGTCATACAGATCATCTTGCTCAGCCTCGAAGCCGTCACCTTCCATTGTTTCCTGGTCGCTCAGCGTCACCTGTTCGTTGTACTCCGGTTCGGCCTGCTTGCGGATGTGATCGCTGATTTGCTTGATCTCGGTCTCGTTTGCGAACGAGCCGTGAACGCGGATCAGCCGAGCTGACCCCGGTGGCAGAAACAGCATGTCCCCCTGGCCCAGCAAAGCTTCGGCACCGTTTGAATCAATGATCGTCCGAGAGTCCACCTTGGAGGACACACGGAAAGCGATCCGAGACGGGATGTTCGCCTTGATCACCCCGGTGATGATATCGACCGAAGGGCGCTGCGTCGCGAGCACCAGGTGGATTCCCACCGCTCGCGCCATCTGCGCAAGTCGCGCGATCGAGGTCTCGACCTCGCTCCGCGCAACCATCATCAAATCGGCAAGCTCATCAATTGCGATCACGATGTATGCCAGCGGCTTGGGCGACTCGGGATGATCATCGAACAGCGTTGGGTGGATCATCTCGCGAACCTGACGGTTGTACTGTTCGATGTTCCGCACGCCGAGTTGAGCAAGCAAACGGTATCGCACTTCCATTTCGTTGACCGCCCACTTCAGCGCGTTCGCAGCCCGCTTCGGGTCGGTGACGATCGGAGTAAGAAGATGCGGTATGCCTTCGTAGAGCCCCAGCTCGACGCGCTTGGGATCGACCATTATGAACTTCACTTCCTCGGGTGAAGCCTTGTAGAGAATCGAACAGATGATCGCGTTGAGCGTGACAGACTTGCCTGCGCCGGTGGCGCCGGCGATCAGCAGGTGCGGCATTTTCGCGAGATCGGCTATGTACTCTTCGCCGTTGATCGTCTTGCCCAGCCCGATCGTGAGCTTTGATTCGGCCTTCTGAAACCTGGGCGATTCGATGATGTCGCGAAGATGGATCTTTTCGCGATTCGAGTTTGGGGCTTCGATTCCGACGGTGGACTTGCCGGGGATGCGGTCGATTCGAATCGATTCGGCCTTCAATGCAAGACACAGGTCTTCGGCGAGTCCAACCACGCGGCTGTACTTGATGCCAGGATCGGGTTTGAACTCAAAGGTGGTCACGACAGGTCCGGGGTTGATCCGATGTATGTGGCCGATGACCGAGAACTCCTTGCACTTTTCGGCGAGGATCGTCGCGCGGTCCCGAAGTTCTTCTTCAGCCTGCTCCAGATGGCTGATCGGCGTTTCGAGCAAGTCGATCGAGGGGAGCTTGTAAGTTGCCCCAGATAGAGTCTCAACCGCGGTCTTTCGCTGAACCGATTTCTGATTGCCGGTGGTAGCCGCGGCGTCACCCGGCGCGGTGCGAACAATCGAAGCGGTCGAGATCATCTCGGCGACGTCCGGATCCATCGTCGGGTCGGTTGCCACATGACCGGTCCTGATCGTTTCGGTCCGGGCTGCGTGAGCGCTAATGGCTTCGCGCATCTGTCGCCGTAGCGGCGACACCGCTGGCGCAGCTTCGGGTACGGCTGGCTCGCGCGGAACGAGTGAATCAGCGGCGGTTCGCGTCGCCGCAGCGGTAGCCTTTGTTGTTTCGACAACGGCGACCGAACCAAGACTGCTCGAAGGAACGGCAAGAGGCCTGGTGGTTGCGGGCTTTGTGATAAATGGCTGCTGGCCTTCCAGTTCGCGCGCTTCTTCAAGCTTGCGCCTGCGCTGCTCGGCAAGTTCCTGACGCTCGCGCTCCAACCGAAGCTGTTCTTCACGTTCGCGTTCAGCGCGTTCCGCTTGTTTCAGCCTTTGCTCTTCCGCCTTGTGAGCCCGGTTCTGCTCGGCGCGCAACCGGTACTGCTCGACGCGAACCGCCACCCACGTCTTCAGTCGCTCATAGACCGTAGGCCTGCCCTGACGCGCCTCTGCACGCGCCTTACGAACCCTGCGCACCCAGCGCGCAACAGAGGCGAGCGAGATTTCCATAGTCAGCACCAAAGTGATCACCGACGCCACGGTCAGCACGATCGCAGCTCCAACCGGGCTCATCGACCCCGCAAGCGCGGCTTCGATTATGTGGCCGACCGCGCCTCCGTTGTTGTAAGGACTGACAAGGTGGATCTGGGGGAACAAGGACAGAAAACCCGAGAAGGCGCCAAGCAGCAGACTGGCGCCCACGGCTTTGCGCACAGGGATGCCGTCGGAGAAGAACGTTCTCGCCGCGACGACCGTCAGCAGTACAGGGATCAAGAAGGACGCGAGCCCGAAGAGATTCAGGAAGAGCTCGCCGATATGAGCCCCGAGAACTCCAATCAGGTTTCTGGCTTCCTGCTCAGGACCAACCGAATTCCAGCTTGGATCGCGAGGGTCGTAGGTGACCAGACTCAGCAGTAACAACACCGATGCCGCGACGAGCACGACGGCCAGCACTTCGTTGGCTAGCGACTTCGTACTCGAAGGCTTTGTCCGAGGTCTGCCGCTCATTCCGCTCACCGGTAGAACATTACCAGAAGTAAGGCCGAGGTCAAGCAGTTCCTTCACTCGCAACGAATTGCTTCCCGGTTGCTTTGAGTGGATAACCTTACGCGGACATTGCCAGAAAAACAAATATTTATGCGGTGTCGGTCGCATTCAAGAAAGGACGAACTAGAAGCTATAACTGTGGAATGGCCGACCGTGACGAAGGGGGGTTCGTTGCTGTCTTATCTAAACCGGGGCGGCATTCACTCTCCGCCCGAGAGGCTCTTGTTACGATGGGACTCGGTGCGT
>JBASRN010000339.1:0-2193 GCA_049273855.1 Blastocatellia bacterium | reverse complement strand
CGTAAATACGACGACCTATCTCGACGATCTGTTGTCTGAGTTCGCGCTCGGTTTGCATTCTGTCACTGTCATCAAGCGAGCTTCTGCTTGATCGACCGATTGTTAAGGGCGCTCAAAGTGTCACGTGCCGTGCGGCAAGCTGTCAAGCGCGACCAAAGAGGAAAACAGATGAGTTTGCTGTTTATTGCAACCGTGCTTCATAATCCTCTTCAACGCGCCGCCTGGCTTACGAACTTATGCCAACACGTCCCGATCGATTCCCGATACTGCAAACGCGACCCGCTCACGACCTGATGAATAGCGTGACCCACGCGCAGAAGGAACTTGCCGCGCTTCAGCTCACGCCGGAACGACAGCAGGACCTTAATCGGCGGGTTGACGTTGAATTCACGTGGGCGACGCTTGCCCTCGAAGGTTCAGCGGTGTCGCGGGAAGAAGTCGAGCGCGAGTCGGCCCGAACTGCAACGCTGGTAAGCTCCGCCGGTGAAGGCAGTACGCGGATTATTTCCGCGCTCTATGCAATCCGTTCGGTCAGGTCGCTCGCCGAAGCGCGCGGCACGGCGGCCTCGTTGACGCCGTCGTTGCTGCTGGAACTCCATTCTGGTTCAGATGTCTCGAGCAAAGAGCCGAGCAGACAGCCGACTCCCGAACAAGCCGGCGCAACTCGATTGCTTGCAACACTCGAAAGCCTATGTCACTGGTTCACGGCGGAATCCTTTGCCGAGCTTCATCCCGCCGAACAAGCGTCGATCGTGCTGTTGCGGTTACTCGAGCTCAAGCCGTTTGACGAAGGAAACACGCGAACTGCGCTCGCCGTCTCGAGCTTGTATACGCTGCGGAGCCAGCTTCCACCGATCATCATCAGGCCTGAGATGCAAGCGGCGTATCGGGCTGCGCTGAATGAAGGAGTTAAGATGAACACCAAGCCAATGGTCGATCTAGTCGCCGAGGCGTTGGTGAGAACTGTGCGTGAGCTGGTCGAACGGGCTGGCGTCAATTGAACCAGCGCGCCGAGAGTTCGTAAGCCGCTGTTACTTGCTCCTCTTAACCGAACGCGCCTTGCTCGCGGGCTTTACCAGCAGTGGTGGTGTCAGCCTGGAGACAAAGATTCGGCCCCCTTCGCGCCGAACTCCGTACTCGGCAGGGACAGGCTTATTGTTCTCGTCCAGTTCGTGAATTGTGAAGCCCTTCTGACCGGACCCGATTCCCAGAGTAACCGGCAGCACTCCGCGGAGGCGGTCGAATATTCCGCCCCCAACGTAGCGGCTTTGCTCCGGCGAGTATGTCAGGATCCACAACCGCGTGAAGTCGATCGGGCCTTCGGTGCTCAGGCTCTTCATTAAACCGATGTAGTTGTCCTTGAGAACGCCCTTCTTGTCTTTGATCTGATCCAGCACAACCCAGCCCGTGAACCTTCGGCCCTCGCCTTCGAGGTAGAGTATCTCGTCGGGAACGTCGAGTTGAACTTGCTGCGCGCCGACCCAGCCCGCGCGCAACACTTCCGACTCGGGCAGGCGAATCTGGTACCAGATCACGGTGCGAGTTTCGGGTTCCTCGCTGTCGGCTGTGTCGTCCGAGTCGTGTTGTTTTTCAGGCTTGAACGTCGTGCGAGTTTTTCCGGCAATTTCAACCATCATCCCGCGGCTGAGATGAGTCACGACATCGCCGCCCGGGTCTAATCGAAGGCGTGTTTGGACCTTCAAGCGTCCGATGCCCTGGGAAGGAATCGCCCGCGACTTCTCGAACAGCTCCTGCGATTTGTCGACGACCGACTTGTTTATGACGCTGCGAGCTTCCACCCATCCCTCGGTCGCGTCATCCGTCTTCGTGCGGACCCTGTACCATTCGTTGGTCCGAGTGGGTGTCTTGAATTCCGCCTGTTCGAGTATGTCCAGCCTGTCACCGCGCTTTACTTCCGCCAGCGGGAGTGCCGCGGGCGCGGTGGTTGAGCGAATCGTAAGCTTCTGAGCAATGACGATGCCTTCATCGATCTTCGTTTCCCCGGACAACAGCCTGCAGCCGGACGCGAAGCACGCGAGCGCGACGACAAAGATGAATACTAGACTTCGCTTACTTGATAGGGCAGTCGGCATTGGTTGATGATGAGAGAACGCTAGCGAGCGTCGCTGAGGATGTCAAGCAATGCCCCGGCAGGGGGCGGTGTCCTAAAATTCGAATTTCTCTGCGTAACCT
>JBASRN010000336.1:0-3418 GCA_049273855.1 Blastocatellia bacterium | reverse complement strand
GCGTTCAAGAGCGGCACAATAGGCGGAGACCTTGGCGGGTACTACACGATCTACTGGGAGAGCGCGCCGATAAAGAAGAACGGCCACACGATTAAGCTAAAGGGGAAGACGCTGATGCTTTCTCCTGCCAACTATCGGCTGCAAGTCGAGATTTCAGTCGACGGCGGCTCATACACCAGTCTTGGAAACCCCTGGTTTAGAAAGACGGAGGCGAAATCGCCGGGACGACCATAGACACTTCTCTCGCTTAAGAAGCGCTGCGGCAGTTCGCCAACTCAATCCACCGGTTCGACCATTACCGCCGTACCGTAAGCCAGTACCTCTGTCACCCCGTTCATAAGCTCATTGGCGTCGTAGCGCATGCCAATGACTGCATTTGCGCCGATCTCGCTCGCGTGCTGAACCATGATGTCAAAGGCTTCGGCGCGCGCGACCTCGCACAGTCTTGTAAAGGCCGTAATGTTGCCGCCGACTATCGTATGCAGCGTTCCGCCAAGCGTTCCAAAAATCGATCGTGATCGAACGGTGATCCCGCGAACGACTCCAAGGGAGCGTACGATGCGCCAGCCATCCAACGTGAACGCAGTAGTCACCATATGATGAGACAGGGTGTATCGCTGAGCTACCGAGTAGGGCGCGCTTGGGCTTACGCTTGCCTTTGCCTGTTCCAGATCATCAAGTTTGTCCTTCAACTGAGTCTCCCACCTTTCTTGAAAGATTGGTTCGCAGGGGGAGACGATAGAATCTCTACCGGCAAACTGCAATCTGAAATCGTGAGGGTGAGCGGCATTGGTTTGTGTAGCGACCGGGAGTTGTCATAAACCGCCGCAGAGCCGCGCAGTGAAGTTTCGAATCAGCCAGAATAGACGCAGGGCAGTGTATTGGCCTTCCAAACATAGCGTTGCTACAATCGTACTTCGACTTCGTCCCTCAAAGGAGCTTTGGCGTGTCTGATATCAATCGAAGACGGTCAGTTGCGGTGAACATCGAGGGTGTCAAGGTGGGCGCCAACAACCCAATCGCCGTTCAGTCGATGACCAACACCGATACCGTAGACGTGCAGGGCACGGCGCTTCAGATCGAGCAGCTCGCGCGTGCCGGCTCGGAGCTTGTGCGAATTACGGTCAACACCCGCCAGGCCGCCGAAGCCGTGCCGCGCATCATTGAAAAGCTCGGCGAGCGCGGCGTATCAGTGCCGGTCATCGGCGACTTCCACTATAACGGCCACATCCTGCTCAAGGAGTATCCCGAGTGTGCGCGGGCGCTTGCGAAGTATCGAATTAATCCCGGCAATGTCGGACCGGGCCAGCATCACGATAAGAATTTTCAGTCGATGATCGACGTCGCGATCGAGAACGACAAACCCGTGCGCATCGGTGTGAACTGGGGCTCGCTGGATCAGGGCTTGTTGACGCGGTTGATGGACGAGAACGCCGCGCGTCCGGAGCCGAGCGATGCGCGAGCAGTGATGCGCGAAGCAGTAGTTGTAAGCGCGCTCGAATCGGCGGCGCTTGCGGAGCGGGCGGGCCTCGCGCGCGAGCGCATAATCCTCAGCGCGAAAGTCTCAGAGGTCCAGGACCTGATCGCGATCTACCGCGACCTCGCTGCCCGCTGTGACTATCCGCTGCACCTGGGTTTAACCGAGGCTGGGATGGGCAGTAAGGGAATAGTCGCTTCGACCGCTGCGATGGCTGTGCTGCTGCAAGAAGGGATCGGCGACACGATTCGAGTCTCGCTCACGCCGCGGCCCGGCGGCGATCGGACGGAAGAAGTGATAGTAGCTCAGCAGATTCTTCAGACGATCGGGCTAAGGAGCTTCATCCCGCTGGTGACTGCGTGCCCCGGCTGCGGGCGAACTACCAGCACCCTGTTCCAGGAGATGGCCGAAGACATTCAGACCTACATTCGCGAGCAGATGCCGTCGTGGAAAGAGAGATACGTCGGTGTCGAAGAAATGAAAGTCGCGGTGATGGGCTGCGTTGTGAACGGGCCTGGAGAGTCGAAGCACGCGAACATCGGCATCTCGCTTCCGGGAACGGGCGAAGACCCGCGCGCTCCGGTTTATGTCGATGGAGCGAAGTTTGTAACGCTTCAAGGCCCGGCGATCGTCCCTGACTTCATCAAGATACTTGATGAGTATATAGAATCACGCTACGCGACCAGGCAAGAAGTTACACGAGAACCCGAGCTTCAGGTCTAGCGTTGAGACGACCACCAGACAGTTCGGGGCTATCCTCTGCGAACAATGTTAAGTCTGCTTCACTGATTTGCCTTTAACTCGTCGTAGACAGTACCCACATTCCCCGGAAAGCGCTGCTCGTAGCCAGTGTATTTGGCGTACTGCGCGAGCTTCACTTGTTTGATCGCCTGCTCTCGCGGCATACCCTGGTCGACCGCCTTCTTGACCGCCGCCCTCAAGTCGAGCAGGTATTGCTTGAAGGCATTCAAGTCGCCGGCAGTGGTTACCTCGCCGTGTCCGGGGATGAACTGCGAGGCAGGATCGACTCGCGCGATGACTGCATCGATCGTCTCGGTCCACTCCAACGTGGACGCGCCGTGCACGCGGTCGATTACAGGGATAACCTTGTTGAAGAACAGGTCGCCCATGTGCACCACTTTGCTGTGTGGAAAGTAAATGATCGAATCACCGTCAGTGTGGCCGCGCTTAAGGTGAAAGATCTGGATCTCGCGGCCGCCGAGGTACATCCTGAGCTCACGGTCAAAGGTGATGCTTGGCGCTGGGATATCAGCAATCTTGATCGAGCGCGCCGTTTCGAGAGATCGTCTGCTGTTGGCAATCTGCTGCCTCAGCTCGGCCAGGTCTTTTGACTGAGGGTCGCCCTTTTCGAGCGTCGCGATACGCTTCTCGAGGGTCTCAATTTGCCGAGGGGCGTTAGCCATGGTCTCTTGTGGTCCCGCAAGCATGTGCTTGCGCACGTTGTCGTGGGCGACGATCGTCGTCATCTTTATGAAGAATCCATTGCCGCCGGTGTGGTCGCCGTGATGATGCGTGTTGATCAGGAAGCGGATCGGCATGGTCGAAACCGATTTAATCTGTTCGGCGATTCCCGGAGCGAGGTCAGCGAATTGATCGTCGACGAGAACCACGCCCTCGCTGGTAACGAAAAAGCCGATGTTACCGCCCCGCCCATACAGAACATAAGTTTCGTCGGCGAGCTTTTTCAGAGTGAAAGGGCCTTTGTCCTGCGAAGCAGGGTCGTGCGCGACCACCGAGCCGCAGACAAAAAGCACAGTCAGAATCAAAGCGAGCGAAGTTATTCGAGTCATAGATCCCCGCGTGGCTCTACGACCCCTTGATCCCGAAGGAACCGGAAGAGGTCGTCGAGTATCGATGAAAGAAAGATCAGAAGCCGCCGATGGGTTATCGTGGCGAAGCGGCGGGGCGCCGGTTGTTACC
>JBASRN010000326.1:0-2254 GCA_049273855.1 Blastocatellia bacterium | reverse complement strand
GAGGGGCGCCCACAGAGGGACGCCCGTACAGGTTCTTTCATGCCTTCGCGCTGCTGCTGCTCTTGTCCGCGGTAAAGCGCTCCTTAAACTCAGTCACCGCGGAACGAAGCTCCTCGCGAACCTCGTCGTCAATCGCCTTGCGCTCACGGAGCTTTGCCAAAAGTCCGCTGTGCGCGTTTTCGACAAACGAAAGCAGCTTCTGCTCAAAATCCTTGACGTCTTGGATCGCGATGTCGTCCACGTAGCCGTTTGTGCCCGCCCAGATGACCACGACCTGCTGCTCGACCGCCATTGGCGAATACTGCGGCTGCTTTAGCAGTTCAGTCAGCCGCTGACCGCGGTTGAGCTGCTGCTGAGTCGCCTTGTCCAGATCCGAGCCGAACTGCGCGAACGCCGCCAGGTCGCGGTACTGGGCGAGGTCAAGACGCAGCGTGCCCGCCACCTGCTTCATCGCCTTGATTTGCGCCGAGCCGCCGACCCTGCTCACCGAGTTGCCGACGTTGATCGCCGGCCGCACGCCAGAGTGAAACAGGTCGCTTTCGAGAAAGATCTGGCCGTCCGTTATCGATATGACGTTGGTCGGAATGTAAGCCGAGATGTCGCCGGCCTGGGTCTCGATGATTGGCAGGGCCGTGAGGCTTCCGCCCCCAAGCGGCTGCGACAACTTGGCCGAGCGTTCGAGCAACCTTGAGTGGAGATAGAAGACGTCGCCCGGATAAGCCTCGCGTCCCGGCGGCCTTCGCAGCAACAACGAGATCGCGCGGTAAGCCCACGCGTGCTTGGACAGATCATCGTAGATGCAGAGCACGTGCTGGCCCCGGTCGCGGTAGTACTCGCCCATCGCGCAACCCGCATAAGGCGCGATGTATTGCATCGCTGCGGGCGCCGACGCCGACGCATCAACGATGATCGAGTAGTCCATCGCGTCGTAGTCTTGAAGCGTCTTCCTGACCAGCGCCACAGTAGACGCCTTCTGGCCGATAGCAACATAGATGCAGATCAGGTCCTTGCCTTTAGAGTTGATGATCGTGTCGAGCGCAATCGCGGTCTTGCCGGTCTGCCGGTCGCCGATGATCAGCTCGCGCTGTCCGCGGCCGACAGGTACCATCGAGTCGATAGCCTTCAAGCCGGTTAGCATTGGCTCGCGGACGGGCTGGCGATCCATCACGCCCGGCGCCAGTCGCTCAAGCGCGTTGAACTTGCCGCCGGTGTCGATCGGGCCTCGCCCATCCAGCGGACGCCCGAGCGGATCAACCACCCGGCCGATTATCTCGTCGCCAACCGGAACGGACATGATTCGCTTGGTCCGGCGAACCTCGTCGCCTTCGACGATCTTGTCGTAGTCACCAAACAAGACCGCACCGACTACATCTTCTTCGAGGTTGAGTGCGATGCCTGCGACTTCGTGAGGAAGCTCGAGCAGCTCGCCGGCCATCACGCGTTCGAGGCCGTGTATTTCCGCGATGCCGTCGCCGGTCTGAATCACCGTTCCCACTTCGCTTACTTCGACCCCCGCGTCAAATCCCTCGATCTGGCGGCGTATTATGTTGCTTATCTCGTCAGCTCTGATTCCTTCCATCGTTGTTATTTCCTCTCGGTCCGCTGGGCCGCCGGCGCGGTTAACCAGCGCCCATCCACTATCCTCCGCCGGTAATGGGGTAATAATGTGTTGATGCCTGTGGCGGCCTCTCCTGCCACGAAGTCACCAGGGTACAAAGCCGCACAAAGAAAGCTTTGTGGGCCTTCGTGTCCTTTGTGACCTGGTGGCGAGACTCTTCTCAACACGCTATTGCACCACTACCGCTCTGTCCCCCAGCTTGAGTCGTTGTTCAATCTCCTGTAGGTGCGTCTTGACCGAGCCATCGTAGACCATCGACCCGACCCGGGTGACGACGCCGCCGATCAACGACGGATCGGTTTTGAATTCGAGCTGAACCTGCTTGCCGGTTATCTTGTGAAGCGTGCGGCTCAACGACTCTTGCTCCGGTGCCCCGACCGGCGCGGCAGTCGCAACCTTCGCTACCACGATGCCCTTGCGCAAATTCATCTCTCGCCGAAACTCTTCGTGAACGGCGCCCACATATTGCAAACGATAGTTCCGCAGTAACGTGCGCAGCAGGTTAGCAGTAAGCGCGCCGGGACGGGCGCGCTTGATAATTGCGTCCAGCACTTCCCGCTTCGAAGGTTGTGGAATGACCGGACTCGCGAACAGATCGCAAAGCTCTTGGTTCGTGCTGATCATTTCGGCAAACAC
>JBASRN010000314.1:0-3631 GCA_049273855.1 Blastocatellia bacterium | reverse complement strand
TCACGGATCACGCATCACGAATCACGCATCACGAATCACGGATCACGGATCACGATAACTATGCCGCAACTAACACTGCTCGAAGCAATACGAAAGGGACTCTGGGAAGAGATGGAGCGAGACCCGCGCGTGTTCATCCTCGGCGAAGACATCGGCGCGTACGGCGGCGCGTTCAAGATGACCGAGGGCTTCATCGGGCGCTTCGGCGAAGAACGCGTCATCGACACGCCAATCTCCGAGAGCGCCATCGTCGGCGCGGCTTGCGGCGCCGCGATGATGGGGATGCGCCCGATCGCCGAAATGCAATTCATCGACTTCATCTCGTGCTGTTTCGACATCTTGACCAACTACGCCGCCAAGAGCCGCTATCGCCAGGGAATCGGGTTGCCGCTCGTCGTTCGCGGGCCGTGCGGCGGAGGCGTTCACGGCGGGCCGTTTCACTCGCAGAATGTCGAGTCGTTCTTCCTGAACACTCCCGGCTTGAAGATGGTCGAGCCTTCGACGCCTTACGATGCAAAGGGATTGATCAAGGCTGCTATTCGCGACGAGGATCCGGTACTGTTCTTCGAGCACAAACTGCTCTATCGAAATCCGAAGATCAAACAGGACGTGCCCGACGACGACTACATCGTGCCGATCGGAAAAGCGGCGGTGCGTCGCGAGGGACGCGATCTGTCGATCATCACTTATGGAGCGATGGTTTATACCGCGCTCGATGCGGCGCAGAAGCTTCAGCAGGAAGGCGTCGAAGCCGAGGTGACCGATCTGAGGACCTTGATGCCGCTGGACCGCGAAGCCATCGTCGAGACTGTGAAGAAGACCGGCAAGGTAATAATACTTCACGAAGCGACCCGAACCGGCGGAATGGCCGGCGAGCTTACGGCGATCATCAATGAAGATGCATTTGAATACCTGGACGCGCCGGTCACGCGAGTGACGTCGATCGACACGCCGGTGCCGTACGCTCCGCCGCTCGAGGAATTCTTTTTGCCGCAAGTGGACGATGTTGTCGAAGCCGCGCGCAAGCTGGCCGCCTACTGAGGACTGAGCGATGAGGACTGAGGAGTAAGGACTGAGGACTGAGGACTGAGCGATGAGGACTGAGGACTGAGCGATGAGGAGTGAGCAATGAGGACCGACGGATGAGAAATAACCGCCTGGGCATTACTCAGTCCTTACTCCTCAGTCCTCGTTACTTTGAAAAGGGAGAGTTATGAGCGAAGAAGTGAAGATGCCTCAGATGGGCGAGTCCATCGCGGAAGGCACGATAGTGCGATGGCTGAAGCAGGTCGGCGACGCGGTCAAACGCGACGAGCCGCTGTTCGAGATCTCGACCGACAAGGTTGACGCCGAGATACCGGCGCCTGCGTCGGGTGTGCTAACCGAGATCAAAGCCAAGGAAGGCGAGACCGTCGCAGTCAACAGCGTGGTCGCGGTGATCAACGGCGAGGGAGCGAAACCCGCGGCCGCAGAACCGGCTCCGGAAGCCGCTCCTGTGGCGCCTCCCGTACAGGCGGAAAAGGTAGAATCAAAGCCAGCCGCATCTCCTGCAGCCGCACCTCCGGCTGCAACGGAACAAGCTGCGGTTCCTCCTCCTGCCGCCGCTGAGCCCGCCGCGCCTAAACCCGCCGCTGCTCCGGCCGCTGCCCAGCCGCCCGCCGAAGCCGGTTCGGTCGAGGAACGCCGGCAGACTCGATCTTCGCCGCTCGTGCGAAAGATCGCCGAAGAACACGGCGTAGACATCTCAAAGATCGAAGGCACCGGCATCAGCGGCCGCGTAACCAAGAGCGACATCCTCAGTTTCATCGAGAATCGAGGCGCCGCGCCAAAAGCTGCTCCAGCCGCCCCTGAAGCTCCGCCTGCTGCTGTCGCAGCACCTGGAGCTCCTGCGCGAGCGCCGCAACCGCTTCGCGTGCCTGCTTCCCTCGAAGGCGAGGTCGGTCCGCCGCCGTTCGCGGACGGTGACCGCTACGAGATTGAACCGATGTCGCTTATGCGGCGACGGATTGCCGAGCGAATGGTCGAAAGCCGCCGTATTTCGGCGCACGTGACTTCGTTCATGGAAGTCGACTTTACCGCTACGGCCAGGGTTCGCGATGAGCTCAAGGGCGAGTATCTGAAGCGAGACGGCGTGAAGCTGACGTTCATGCCGTTCATCATCAAAGCGGTGATCGAGGGCATCAAGAAGTGGCCCATCATCAACTCATCTGTATGGGGCGATCAGATCGTCTACAAGAAAGACATAAACATCGGCGTGGCGGTGGCGCTCGACTGGGGCTTGATCGTTCCGGTTGTTCGCAACGCCGACGAGAAATCGCTGCTTGGCATTGGGCGCGCGGTCAACGATCTGGGCGAGCGCGCAAGGTCGAAGCATCTCAGACCCGACGAGGTGCAGGGCGGGACGTTCACGATCACGAACCCCGGAATCTACGGCGGGCTGACCGGAACGCCGATCATCAATCAGCCCCAGGTCGCGATCCTGGGAGTGGGCATCATCAAGAAACGCCCGGTCGTTATCGACGACGCGATCGCAATCCGCCAGATTGGCGTATTCGGTCTGAGCTTCGACCATCGAGTTATCGACGGCGCGATTGCGGATCAGTTCCTCGCGGTGGTGCGCGACGTGATCGAAGCAGCAGAGTACACGAGTTAAGCCTGTACGGGCGGCCCTCCGTGGCCGCCCCTCGACACGTGCAGCACTCTTCGCGCCAACGAGGGGCGGCCACGGAGGGCCGCCCGTACAGGCTGTGAACTGCATATGCCCACGCCGCTACCTCAATCCCTCCGAGTCTGCGAAGCCAGATGGCTGGGACAGGTTAGCTATTCCGACGGGCTCGCCCTTCAAGAACAAGCGGTTGAGGGGCTTCGCTCAGGTAACGCGCCGGAGCAACTCCTCCTTCTCGAACACCCCCACGTGTTCACGCTTGGGCGCGGAGCGGATAGCGCTCACATTCTCGCCGGCAACGAACAACTTCAGTCGCGTTCAATCGAAGTCCACGAAACCGGTCGCGGCGGCGACGTGACTTATCACGGACCGGGCCAGCTTGTCGGTTATCCGATCATCAATCTCAAACCCGACCGCTGCGACGTTCACCGATATGTGCGCGACATCGAAGAAGTGTTGATCAGGACAGTTGCTGACTTTGGCGTCACCGGCACGCGGATAGCCGGGCTTACAGGAGTATGGGTCGGCAACGAGAAAATCGCGGCAATCGGAGTACGGATCGCGCGATGGATCACCAGTCACGGCTTCGCGCTGAACGTCAGCACTGATTTGAACTACTTTCAGATGATCGTGCCGTGCGGCATTTCAGATAAGGGCGTCACTTCCCTTTCCAAGCTGGTTGGTCGTAGTATTGACATTCGGGAAGTGGCCCATTGCGCTGCAGCTCACTTCGGTGAAGTATTCAGCCGCGAGATGAGTGGCGAGCTGAGGATCTGGAGAAGAATCGAAGTGAATGAGGTGAACCGATGAGGCAAGTGATCATCTACCCTGGAGAAGACGGTTACTTTGTCGTTGAGTGTCCAAGCCTGCCCGGATGTGTGAGCCAGGGCGTAACCAAAGAGGAAGCTGTCGTAAATATCAAGGAAGCGATTCGAGGTTACGTCGCAGCATTAGAGCAGGATTACC